>JASJXX010000108.1 GCA_030123765.1 Actinomycetota bacterium
GCGAGACGTTAGAACGCAACTCCGAGATTATTTGCTGCGCCCGGCAGGAGACTTCTTCCTCTTTGCTTTCGACCTCTTTGAGCCTTGCGTTCGCTGTGTTGGGGTTGTCTGACGCTGGTCGACGACACCTGTAATAGCGGTCTCGACCCACGCGTTAAGACTCATCCCCTCAGCCTCCGCAGCAGAGGCTACAGCTCGATGAATTTCCGGCGTCGTCCGAACCAAGAATTCTCCCCGGTACGGTCGCTCTGGCTCCTTCCCAACCTCCTCGCACAGAGCCAAGTAGTCTTCGATGGACTCTTCCATTTCCCTCCGGATCTCATCAATCGACCGCCCCTCGAACGTCACAACGTCCTGAAGCCCAAGCACTCGCCCGTGAAACGCGTCGATTGACGGGTCGAAAAGGGCTCATTCGAGGACGAGTCCGGTGTCGATCTGAACGAGGTCGAAGCCGAGCGACTGGGCGCGTTTGCGGAGGCCGTGGAGGACACGCTTGCGTAGGCGCTCGTCGTAGACCGCAGCGGGCTGTTCGCGGTAGGATGAGCGGTCGCGGAGCATGCAGTAGATGAGGATGGCGAGCTTCCGGACGGTGGCCGTGATGGCCTTGGGCTTGCCGATGCGTCCGGCGAGGCGGCGGTAGAAGGCGCCGAGGGCGTGATCACTCCGGGTGAAGCTCATGACCGCGAGGCGGAGGGTTTTGGCCGCCCGGTTCGAGGAGGGTTGGGTGGCGGAGCCGAGGAGCTTGCCACCGGAGATCTTGTTGTGGGGCGAGAGGGTGAGCCAGGAGGCGAAATGGCCTGGGGAGGGCCAACGACTCATGTCGAACCCGATCTCGGAGATGAGCTGAAGCGCCCCGTAAGGCCCGATCCCGGGCACCTCGGTGAGGTCGACGCCGCCGGAGAGTGAGAAGAGGGGCGAGCGGATGTCGAAGTGGGGCTCGTTCTTGCGGGGCCTCTTGGTCCTCGGCCGAGGGGAGAGTTCGCGGTCGGGGGTCGGGCACTGGGCCTCGAGGGCACGGATGAGGGCTTCGACCTGCTCGTCACAGGCTCGGATCTTGTCCTGGTAGACGTCGTAGATCTCGATGGACTGGCGCAGCGCGAAGACGAGTTCGCCTCGGTAGTGGCCGGCGACGATGTCGCGGAGGATGGCCATGCCGGTGACTCCGGTGACGTCCGTGATGACGTTGTGGAGCTGGAGGTTCATCAAGGTCATCGTCCTCTGCATGCGCTGGATGTGGGCCGCGGATTCCCGGACGAGGGTGTCGCGGTGACGCACGAGCGTGCGGATGGCCGTGATCTCGGCATCGGGTCGGAAGCTGCCGCGCAGGAGCCCGAAGGTGTGGAGCTGCTGGAGTCACTGGCAGTCGGTGACGTCGGTCTTGCGACCCGGTACGCCTTTGACGTGACGAGCGTTGACGAGCAGGACTTCGAAGCCACGCTCCCGGAGGATCTCGAAGAGCGGGATCCAGTAGACGCCGGTCGACTCCATGGCGATGGTCTCGATGCCGCAGACATCGAGCCAGTCTGCGAGGGCGTGAAGATCCGGGGTGAAGCTCTTGAACTCGCGCACCGGTTGATCGTCCCGATCCTCGGGGACCGCGACCCAGTGGCTCGCCGAGCCGATGTCGATTCCTGCCGCGTTCAGGTGGACTCTCTCGAGGAACTTCGCCACCCGGTTCCGTCGGTTCCGACGACCGTTCTTCTTCGAGGCGCCCTTGGGCCTGCGCTTCATGTGTCTCTCCTTTGCTCTGTGACAACGAAGGAGCATCGAAGGACAGGGATGCGTCTCGTGAACACTCTCCTGAACGGGATCACGCCATGCGTGTCACCAATGATGTGTTCGCGACACCCCCATGGACCACGCTAACAAACGATCGCTGCTGGCGCAGCCAGCGCGAGGGTCGCGTGCTGTGCACGCGGGGAGTAATGTGGTGCGCAGAATCGCAGATCTGTTAAATGGCCCAACGGTGGACGGGGCTGTAGGATGCTCCACGTACTCACTAGGACGTAGGCCATGGCCGACCAGGACCCTATCATCCGCCTGAACGTTGCCCCCGTTGGCGGCCTCGCACTCACCGCCGTGTTTCTTCTCTCGCTCGGCGGCAACGCGTCAGGCCAGGCGTACCCCCGGACGCCACTTCTGAGTCGGGTTGACGAGCTGTTCGCAGAGTGGGATACGGAGGACGCGCCGGGGGTGGAGGTGGGCATCTTCAAAGACGGGAGGATCATCTACGCCCGAGGCTTTGGCGTTGCCAATCTCGACTACGGGATTCCGATGACGCCCCAGTCGGTTCTGAGGATCGGATCGATCTCGAAGCAGTTCGTCGCCATGTGCATCGCGATTCTCGCGGAACGGGGAAGGCTCTCCTTCGACGACGACATCCGCACCTATCTGCCGGAGATGCGTGACTACGGAGAGCCGATCACGATTCGCCACCTTCTACACCACACGAGCGGAATTCGCGAATACCTCACACTGGTCGACTTGATCGGGAAACCCGAGGGGAGCGTATTCGGCTATACGACGCGAGAACTCGTTGAGCTCTTGGCGCGCCAGCAGGCCCTCGCCTTTGATCCAGGCGACCAGTTTTCCTACACCAACTCTGGCTATTTCCTGCTTGCCGAGATCGTCACACGCGTCAGTGGAATGAAGGCCAGCGCTTTTGCGCGGGAAAACATCTTCGATCCCCTCGGGATGAGCCATACTCGCTTCTACGACGACCCGAACGCGATCATCCCCAACCAGGCCCTTGGCTACTCGCCGACACCCGACGGTGGGTATCGCCTGGACATCCTCCGCTCAGAGGTTATCGGCGACCTCGGCGTCATCACCACGGTCGAGGACCTGCTCCACTGGGATAACAACTTCTATGAGAACAAGCTCGGATCCGGATCGAACGACCTGATCGCGACGATGTTCACACGCGGACGAACAAATGCTGGGGAGGAGCTGTCCTATGCCCTGGGCTTGGAGTTCGGCTCATATCGTGGCTTGAATACGATGGGGCATGGCGGGTCAGCGGTCGGGTATGTCGCGGAGTTCTTGCAGTTTCCGGAGCAGAGGTTCTCCGTCGTTGTCCTATCGAACCTGAGCTCATTTCGTTCCGGACGCTTGGCTCGGCAAGTCGCCGACCTATACCTGGCTGGTCAGTTCACCGAGCCTCGAGCCTTCGGTGGGCAGGCCCGACGTCGACCTACCGCTCCGGAACCCATCACCTTGTCGATGGCCGAGCTGGAAGCCTTTGTCGGTGACTTCTACAGCGAAGAGCTCGATTTCTCCTACTCTTTCGATGTCCGAGGGGGCAGCCTTCACCTCGAGCTCCGCGGAGGCCGGATAGAACTCCGTCCGTACCTGGATGATCGTTTCGGCTGGGGTCGGCGGGAACTGATCTTCGTCAGGGACGAGAGCGGTCTCGTCTCGGGCCTCACGCTTGACGCCGGCAACGTTCGGGGTCTGAGATTCCGGAAGGTCGCGGGTGCGCGCCAGTCCCCTGGCGGTGCGTCTTCATGGACCGCGTCGTGATCGTGGGTTAGTCCTAGGCGGCAGCTTCACGGCGGT
>JASJXX010000109.1 GCA_030123765.1 Actinomycetota bacterium
GGCTTGAGAGCAATCACGTTCGCCGGCCAAGCCAGACCGAATCGCTTCATCGCTGCTTCCGTTCGAGGATGGACGGCGATCGCGACCGGAAGTGGCATCGCGCCGAAGAGATCGAGCGCCTGGGCGAGACGTTCACGGCTATCGACGTTCGCCGGACGATGCATTGTTGCTGCAATAAAGCGGTCGGGGACAGCGAGGCCGTCGAGGCGGGAGCGGTTGAGGCGGCCCAAAACAGCGTGTACCGCGTCCACCGTAACGTCACCAACCAGCTCGACGCCCGACGTGATGCCCTCTCGACGTAGGTTCTCGACCGCAGTCTCAGTCGGGCACAGCAGCAGGGAGGAGACGTGGTCCGTGACAACTCGGTTGATCTCTTCAGGCATGTCTCTGCGCCATGACCGTAGGCCGGCTTCAACGTGGGCGACAGGTATACCGAGCTTGACAGCGGCGAGGGCGCCTGCGAGCGTCGAATTCGTGTCGCCGTAGACCTGCACGACATCGGGTCCACGTTCGAGCATCACGGCCTCGAGTGCTTCGAGCATTCTGCCGGTCTGGGCGCCTTGTTCGCCGGATCCGACTCCGAGGTCTATGTGTGGCTCGGGTATGCCATGTTCGTCGAAGAAGGCCGACGACATCTCGGCGTCATAATGCTGACCGGTGTTGACGAGATATTCGTCAGCGACCTGTGTGAGTGTCCTGGTAACCGGTGCAGCCTTTATGAATTGTGGCCGTGTTCCGAGGACGGTCATCACGGTTGGCTTCATGGTGTGAGCTTAGGGTGCGTCTCGTGGGCGGATACTTGTGGCTTCAGCGACGGCCGAAAGCGAGGATCAACTGAGTGCCTTGAGGGGCAGCAACTGTTAGACTGCGGCCGCCGGGTGGCTAGACTTCCCCCTGCTGCCTGACGGCTGGCACGGGGATTCGTGAAAGGTGAGCAATTCAGTGGTGCTGCGATTTGGAGTTGTCGGCCTGGGAGCGATGGGAAGACACCACGTTCGCGTGATCTCAGAGATGCCTGATGTCGATCTTGTCGCTGTCGCGGACCCGAGCGAGGAAGCACGCGAAGGTGTCGAGCGCGAACGGCCGGCAACGACGTATGCCTCGTCCACCGAGATGTTCGAGCGAGCCAAGCTCGACGCAGTGGTCATCGCGGTGCCTACGATCCACCACGAAGCTACTGCAACGGCGGTGCTGGATGCTGGCCTTCACGTACTCATCGAGAAGCCCCTTGCTGCCTCAATCGAGGGTGTGGCGAACATCCTTAGACACCGCGGATCCGGTCAGGTCGCAACGGTTGGCCACATCGAGCGCTACAACCCCGCCGTCCTCAAGCTGGTTGAGCTGCTCCAATCTGGAGAACTTGGGCGACTCTTCCAGGTACGAGCTCGCCGTACCGGCCCGCTGCCGATCCGGATTCAGGATGTAGGCGTCGTCACTGATTTGGCGACCCACGATCTCGACTTGATCAACTATCTCGTGCCTGGGCGTGTGCAGTCGATATTCGCGCTCACAGCCCAGCGTATCCATGCCATGCACGAGGATCTTGTGACGGCGCTCCTCAGCTTCGACTCCGAAGTCGTAGGCCTGCTCGACACAAATTGGCTCACTCCGGTGAAGATCCGTGAGATGACCGTGATCGGCGATGCGGGGATGTATCGACTCGACTTCATCAACCAGGATGTGTTCTTCTACGAGAACAGCGCGAATCCGTACTGGAATGGTCGAAACGGAAGGGCGGGCGTGTCGGAAGGCAACATGGTCCGCTTCCAGATTGACCGGCGCGAGCCACTTCGGGTCGAGCTTGAGATGTTCGCGTCCGTGATCCGAGGCGAGAGAGACGAGAAGGAACTCGTGTCGTTGGAAGACGGCGCGCTTGCAGTGTCGCTCGCTGAGGCAGTACTTGAATCTGCGCGCAAGGGTATTCCTGTGATGCCGAGGTTCACGGATGCAGAGTCGACAAGCGAGCTACCCGTTATCTGAGCCGCTGCCTTCGCAGCGGTTGTACGCGACATCGAAGCGCGCCTTCGATCTTGTCGTGGGTCTTGTCAGCTTGGGTCTGCTCTGGCCTCTCATCGTGGCGATTGCCATATGGATTCGCCTCGACTCGGCTGGTTCGCCGTTTTTCCGTCAGCAACGAATCGGTAGAGACGCCAAGCCGTTCATGATGACCAAGTTCCGTACGATGACCCTGGACAATGACGACTCGGCTCACAGGGACTTTATGGCGCGACATGTCCAGGGTGAGTCGGAGTCGAGAGAGAACGAAGAGGGGGATGCTGTCTTCCTTCTCGAGGATGACCGTATAACGCGCGTCGGGAAGTTTCTTCGTAGAACGTCCCTTGATGAACTTCCCAACCTCATGAACGTCCTCGCCGGATCAATGAGTGTCGTCGGCCCGCGACCGCCGATCCCGTACGAAGTGGAGCATTACGACGACACCGCGATGCGGCGTCTCGGCGTCAAGCCGGGGATGACCGGCTACGCTCAGATCAGGGGGCGCGGCAGTCTCACGTTCGATGACATGGTTCGCTACGACCTTGAATACATCGAGGAACGATCCTTTTGGACCGATATGAAGGTATTGGTCGCGACGATTCCTGCTGTCTTGCTTCGGCGGGGCGTGTAGGAGTCACAATACGACAGAGCGCGGTACCGTGTCTGCAACGACAACGCGATATCGGGAGGAGCGTGTGGCCGTGGTGTTCGCACAAACCAGAATTCGCAGGGTCTATATCTTGGTGGCTGTGGTTCTCGCAACAGCCGTTGTCGGCTCTGGTTGTGCAGACGGAACCGGGAGTGATCTCGCTGAGACAGCGAGCACTACTTCATCCTCGATCGCGGCCACGGCGCCGTCGACGACGGAGCAAGACTTAGCCGGTGTCCCGTATGTCGGCCCAGGTCCCCGAGAGGGCGATCTGGTCTCGGTCATCGGCGTCGCACACGATGACACTCTTCCTATCCGCTCGGGCCCCGGAGAGAGCTACGCGGTCGTCGGCTCCCTGGAGCCGGTCGCTGCCGGAATCGCGGTGACGGGCCGGGCACAGCTTCTCGACGATTCGATCTGGTACGAGGTAGCGATAGATGGGTCCGCGGGGTGGGTCGATGCCTCTTACATCGGGCTTCTCGGTGGTGTGGAAGACTTGACAGCCCAAGTCGTCACACTCCTCGGCGACAATGCAGCAGCGGACTCCATGCTCGACCTCGGCGTTCTGGTGGCGCGGCTCTTCATCGGGGACGAGTCCGGGGGACGGGTCTGGGCTGTGGAAGCGGTAGACGTGGACGCATCGACGCTCGACGGCCCATCCGTGATCACCGCTGACGTCATCGGAGGTGCCGACGACTCGGTTATCGGTTATCGGATCCGTACATTTGCTACCCCGAGCAGCGGCGACGGACCGCCCGAAATTGATCGCGTCGAGCGGACGATGATCTGCTGGCGAGGCATGACCGCCGACGGGATCTGCCTCTGAGGTCCGCTACGGAACGGTCCAGGTGCCTCGTGAGCGGATGACCTTGGCGAGGTCTCCCGGTCCCTGTT
>JASJXX010000051.1 GCA_030123765.1 Actinomycetota bacterium
GCCTGGGGGAGCACATACACCTTCGACTCGAGCGTGTCGACATTCTTGATGATCCATTCGGCAGCGAGCGCTTGGTCGGCGAAGGACATGTCCATCACATCTGCGGGATGACCCTCGGCAGCACCAAGATTGACCAGGCGGCCTTCGGCTATCACGAGGATCCGACGGCCGTCAGGGAGGGTGAACTCCTCGAGGTTATCTCGCAGCACCCGCCGGGACACTGCCATCTCATCGAGCGCGACGAGATCGAGCTCGACATCGAAGTGGCCCGCGTTCGCGATGATCGCCCCGTCAGGCATCACGGCGAAGTGCTCCGCACGAAAGACGTGGATGTTGCCCGTGACGGTGATGAACACCTCGCCGACCTTGGCCGCTTCCATTCCGCTCATCACCCGGTGGCCTTCCATTGCTGCCGCGACCGCTCGGACAGGATCGATCTCGGTGACGATCACATCAGCACCGAGTCCTTTCGCCCTCGTCGCGATGCCCCAGCCGCAGTCACCGAACCCGGCTACAACCACTCGCTTCCCTGCGAAGAGGATGTTCGACGCACGAAGGATCCCGTCGAGCGCCGATTGACCCGTCCCGTGACGGTTGTCGAAGAGATGTTTCGTGTCCGAGTCGTTCACGGCAACGATCGGATACCGCAGAACGCCGTCTCTCTCCATCGCTTTGAGACGGATGACACCGGTCGTCGTCTCTTCCATCCCGCCGAGCACCTTCTGCTCGACCCGCTCGGTGTGGAGCACCATTGTCATGTCTGCCCCGTCATCGAACACGAGATCCGGGTTGGTATCGAGGACAGCGTTGATGTGCTTGTAAAATGCTGCGGCGTCCTCGCCTCGCACGGCGTAGGTGGGGATGCCGGCATCAACGAGGGCCGCAGCGACATCATCCTGTGTCGAGAGGGGATTCGAGGCACAGAGCGCCACCTCGGCCCCTGCATCTACAAGAGCCAGCATCAGAGTGGCCGTCTCGGATGTGACGTGCATGCACGCGCCGATCTTGTATCCGGCGAGGGTCTGCTCCTCCACGAACCGTTCCGTGATCGACGCGAGTACGGGCATTCTTCTCGCTGCCCAATCGATACGAAGATGACCCGTTTCTGCAAGCGCGAGATCGGCAACGTCGTAGTTCATGGAGATCCTTCCGAGATGAACGTCATGGTACCCGGGCGCCAGATCTCACGCGACAAGCGACAAGCGCTCCATCTGTCAGGTGAGCAGGCTCTCGGGGATGTCGACGTGACGCGAGCGCAGCCACTCGCCGAGACTCTTCGCCTGTGGATCGAACCGGGTCGATGACGCGACGCCCTGGCCGAGGATGCCATGCACGACGAAATTGATGCCCCGAATGTTGGCGAGCTCGTACCGGTCTATCTCAAGGGCCGCTGTCTCGGGGAGCAGGTCCCGCAACCTGGCGACCGTCAGCTCTCCGGCGAGCCACGCGTAGGCTGCATCCGTGCGCGCCCACACGCCGATATTGGCGTTGCCGCCCTTGTCGCCCGAGCGTGCGCCCACGATCGTCCCCAGCGGGAGTGAGCGCGTCGGATCCGAATGCACCGCGAATCGAGGATCGCGGCCAGCCGACTCTCTCGTCGAGTCACCGTGAGGTGGGTCGGGCACCTCTACCCGAGTCCCGTCCTCGAGGACAACTTCCTGCGTGACGAAGGAACGGGGCACCAGAGCGGGCCAGTACACCCCGTAGGGCGATTCTCGTGATGGCGGCGTGGTGGCGAAGAAGCCCGGATAGCTGGCGAGGGCGAGTTCCACCACCGTGCTTGAGAAGGATCGCCCCACCTTCGCGGGGTCAGGGTCCATCGCCGTGATAGTCAGCGTCGATGCGGCTTCCTCATTCGTCGAAGGATCGCTATGCCCGGTGTCGGCAAGCATGAACTCCAAAACCTCGGGTTCACGATCGCCGGTGAGCTCGCGACGCAGCGCATCCTCGACGAGAGCCGCCTTCGCTTCGACATCGAGACCGACGAGCACGAGCGTCATCGAGTTGCGATAACCACCGAGGTAGTTGATCGCCACTTTGAGCTCCTTCGGCGCCTGTGTGCCGCGCACCCCGGTGATCCTCACCCTGTTCTCCCCCACCGTATCGAGCCGTATCGTGTCGAAGTGGGCGACGACGTCAGGCGTCCGGTACTCAGGACTGTCGATCTCGTAGAGGATCTGCGCCGTGACGCTGTCAAGAGTCACCGCACCGCGTGAACCCGCGTGCTTGGTGATCACGGCGGCCCCGTCCTCCGCCACTTCCGCGATCGGGAACCCGGGATGGCTCAGATCGGCGATCTCGGTGAAGAATGAGAGATTCCCGCCCGTGGCTTGCGCTCCGCACTCAAGTACGTGACCCGCGACGACTGCACCGGCGAGGCTGTCCCAGTCGTTCATCTTCCACCTGTGATGCCACGCCGCCGGCCCGACGACGAGTGCAGCGTCGGCAACTCTTCCGGTGACAACGATGTCTGCACCACGGTTGAGCGCCTCAACGATCCCCCACGCACCGAGGTACACGTTCGCTGTCAACGGGTGGGCACCCAACTCGCTGAGGGTCTGCCCCGTCTCGATGTGACGAAGATCATGGCCTGAACCGGCAAGATCGCCTGTAGCCCCCAGGAGATCGTCACCTTCGACGTGCGCAATCGAGACATCGATGCCGAGCGTCGCGGCGACGGAACGCAGATCGCGTGCCAGGCCTGCGGGATTCAGCCCGCCCGCGTTGGTAACGACCTTGACTCCCTTCGCGAGGCATTCAGCGAGCACCTCTTCCATCTGTCTGAGAAAGGTGACCGCATACCCCTTCTCCGGCGACTGCTGCTTGGCCTTCCAGAGGATGAGCATCGTCAGCTCGGCGAGGTAGTCACCGGTGATGACATCGATCGGCCCCCCTCTGATCTGCTCGGCGATGGCTGTGAACCTGTCCCCGTAAAACCCTGAAGCGTTGGCGATGCGCAGTGGCTCAGCCATCGTCGTCCTCCGTCTCGATCTCGACGAGGAGATCGCCAGCGTCGACCTGGTCCCCGACACCGAAGTGGAGTGCGGCCACGCGTCCTGCGGCGGGCGCAGCAATCGCCTGTTCCATCTTCATGGCTTCAACGATCATGACAGTGTCCCCTGCTCGCACCATCTCACCGAGCGCCACCGGCACCGCAACAACGACGCCGGGCGTCCTGGCGATCATCGCACCCGCTGCGCTGACGACGCTGCGCGTGGTGAACCGCGGTGTCACGACGAATCGTGCCGACCCGAGCGAACTGTCGACGTAGACCGCGTCACCCACGATGTTGACGTCGAAGCGTCGACGAACGCCGTCTATCGAGACATCAACCACCTCCGGTGAGAGTGTGTACACCGCATCAAGGGGGACGGGCCTGCCGTCGACGTCGATCTTCAGCGCTCCCCTCCCCATCCTGTACGACACGACGATGTGATCACCGCGGTACTCGAGCAGGACCGTCTGGGGCTGGAACGGCACGTTGCGCCACCCTGAGGGGATCGATGCGAGCGCGGGCGCGTGATGACGGTTGCGGGCCTGGAGAGCGAACGCTGCGGCAGTGGCAGAGGCGCGGACCGCATCTTCGGAGAGGGAGGGAGCGGTGACGCTCTCGTGCTTCCGTTCAAGGAAGTGTGTGTCGATAGTGCCTGCGAGGAAGTCGTCGTCGTCGAGTACGCGGACGAGGAGATCCCTGTTTGTGTCTACGCCGTGGATCTGGCTCAGGTGAAGCACACGAGCCAGGCGAGCTGCCGCTTCCTCTCTGGTCGGGGCGTGGGCGATGACCTTCGCGATCAACGGGTCGTAGTGGTGGGTGACGACCGAACCGTCTTCGATCCCCGTGTCGACACGCACGCTGTCAGAGATCACGAACCGGTGGATGACTCCGGTCGACGGGAGGTAATCGTCGACCGGAGTCTCAGCGTTGAGCCGCACTTCGATGGCGTGCCCCACCTGGGCCGGGATCTCGTCCTGGGTCGGGAGCGTCGCTCCGGCTGCAACCTCGAATTGCATCCGAACAAGGTCAATGCCGGTAGTGAGCTCTGTGACGGGATGCTCAACCTGGAGGCGGGTGTTCATCTCAAGGAACGCGAAACCACCGTCGGCGTCGACGATGAACTCGACCGTGCCTGCACCGCGGTACGAGACCGCCCTGCCTGCCGTGACGGCGGCCTCCCAGAGACGCTCACGAAGGGTCGGGTCGAGACCCGGACTCGGTGTCTCTTCGATGACCTTCTGGAATCGTCGTTGGATCGAGCACTCACGCTCGTAGAGATGCACGACATCTCCTCTGCCGTCACCGAAGATCTGCACTTCGATGTGGCGCGGGTTCGACACGTAGTGCTCGAGATATACGGTGCCGTCGCTGAACGCGGACGCCGCCTCCCTCGACGCGCTCGCGATGGCATCTAGGAGGCCTTCGGGCGCCGTGACGATGCGCATCCCCTTGCCGCCGCCACCGAAGGAGGCCTTGACGAGTACCGGATATCCAATCGCCTCTGCAGCCACACGCGCGTCGATACCGCCGAGCTCCGCAACCGCGAGCACGGGAACCCCCGCAAGCTCCATCAAGGATCGGGCCTCGAGCTTCGAGCCCATCGCCCGGATCGTCTCAGGAGTGGGGCCGATAAACGTCATCCCCGCTTCCTCTACCGCTGCGGCGAACGCCGCGTTCTCCGCGAGGAACCCGTATCCAGGGTGAACCGCCGATACCCCGGTTCGCGTCGCAGCTTCGACGACTGCATCAATGTCGAGGTAGGACGATCCAGGGGGGAGCGCTACGGACTCGCCCGCTCGCCGTACGAAGGGAGCACCAACGTCGTGCTCGGTGAACACGACGACGGTCGCAACTCCCATCTCGTCACACGTGCGAATGACCCTGCAGGCGATCTCGGAGCGGTTGGCGATCAGAATCTTCGCGAACATCACGGTCACAGCCTGAACACGCCGAAGCGATCGGTGCCGCGCACCTCGGCCGAGTGCACCGCAGAGAGCGCTATGCCGAGCACCGTCCTGGAGTCACGCGGGTCAATGATCCCGTCATCGAGGACCCTGCCGCTGACGTACACCGCGCGTTCCTCCTCCTCGATCTTCATCTTGATCATCATCCGGCGCTGAGCATCGGCCTCTTCGTCGAACTCCACACCCGCGCGCTCGGCAGCAGCCTTCGCAACGATCGAGAGAGTCCCCGCGAGCTGTTCGGCGCCCATGATGCAGGTCTTCGCATTCGGCCACACGAAGAGGAACCGGGGGTCGTACGGCCTTCCGGCCATCGCGTAGTTGCCTGCGCCGTAGGAGCCGCCCACCTGGAGCGTGAGATGCGGGACGGTGCTGTTCGCTACCGCGTTGATCATCATGGAACCGTGCTTGACGATGCCGCCCTGCTCATACTGCGCGCCAACCATGAACCCCGTCACGTTCTGGACGAAGAGGAGCGGCGTGTCCGTTCTGTTGGCGAGCTGAATGAAATGACCTGCCTTCTGAGACTCCTCGGAGAAGAGAATCCCTCGATCGTTCGCGAGAATCCCTACGTCGTATCCGTGGATACGCGCCCACCCGGCCACGAGGTTCGTGCCGTAGAGCGGCTTGAACTCGTCGAACTCGGATCCGTCGACGATCCGAGCGAGCACGTCCCGTATCTCGAATGGCGCCTTGAGGTCGGCTGATGCGACACCGACCAGCTCCTGCGGGTCAAAGAGTGGATCGATGACCGGTCGGCTCGGCCCCGGTCCCTGCTTCCTCCAGTTCAGCCTTGAGACGATGATGCGACCGATGCGTATCGCGTCGGTCTCGTCGCTGGCCATGTAGTCGGCGAGACCTGAGGTGGTTGCGTGCATCTCGGCCCCACCGAGCTCTTCGTCCGTCGACTCCTCCCCTGTTGCCATCTTCACGAGTGGCGGGCCGCCGAGGAACACCTTCGCTCGGTCCTGCACGAAGACGGTGTAGTCGGACATGCCCGGCAGGTACGCGCCACCTGCCGTTGAGCTGCCGAAGACCAGGGCGATCGTTGGGATCCCGAGCGCGGAGAGGCGGGTGAGCTCGCGGAAGGTCGCGCCGCCGGGGAGGAACACGTCGATCTGTCTCGGGAGGTCACCGCCGGCTGACTCGACGAGGTACACGACAGGGAGCCGGTTCGCCTTCGCTATCTCAAGAGCTCTGAGACCCTTCGCCAGACCGATCGGATTGATGGCGCCACCCTTGACGGTCGGGTCGTTTGCGACAATGACGCACTCGACTCCCTCGACAACGCCAATTCCCGAGACGACACCGGCACCGACGGAGTACTCCGTGTCGGCACCGGCTATAGGTGAGAGCTCGAGGAACGGGGCGTCGCGGTCGAGGAGTAACTCGATGCGCTCCCTCGCGAGCAGCTTGCCACGCTTCTTGTGGCGCTCGACGTACCTGTCGCCGCCGCCGGCGACCGCCTCTGCGAGCAGCTCGTCGAACACGGCGATGTGCTTGTGCATCGCGTCGGCGTTCGCCTGGAACTCGGGTGACTGCACGTCGAGGGAGGGTGCCAGTACAGTCATCCTTGGTCCCGTTCAATGAGGTTCTCGAGCCTCGTCACCCGGACTCCAAGCTGGTCGGCCGTTGCAGGACGCGGCTCGAGTCCTTGACAGACGAGCCGCGTGAGATCATCGGCAACCTCGTCGACGTCGATCGTGCTTCGACCGGTCGCTGCCCCCCACGCAATGTGCTCGATGCCTCCGTATACGAGGTCACGAATCATCGTCGGCGCGATGTCTCCACGGAACACCCCTTCGACCTGGCCCGTCCGAACGACGTCAACCAGGAGAGATGTGTAACGACGGTTGAGATCGGCGATCTTCGACTCGTAGTAATCCTCCATCGGCCGGGCCTCGGCGATGATCAGGCGGCAGAGCTCGGGCTGTTCCGTGAAAGCTCGGAGCTGGAGCCAGATGAGGTAACGGAGTCGCTCCCGTGTACCGGAGATACCAAGCACGTTGGCGCTCGCGTTGTCGATGACCGGTTCGTAGAACTCGCGAATGACCTCGTAGAGCACGGCGCGCTTGGAGGGGAAATGCTTGTAGATCGCTCCATCCGCGACACCGACGGCTCCAGCGATATCGCTGATCGAGGTCCCCTCGAATCCGTTCTCGGCGAAGAGCGCACGCGCCGCACCCAGGATCTCGACCGATCGTTCGCTCGACCGTCCCATTCTCGGAGGTGAATATGATTCACTGGCTGCCATATCTCAACCCACAATACACAACTATCTTGATATGTCACATGGTGTCCTCACGGTGAGTATGATTCACTTCATCGACTAGAGAGGCGCATCGTGAAAGATCGCGACTTCGAACTGAACAGCGAGGACCGCCTGATCCTGGGTGAAGCCGACCGGTTCGCACGACAGCAGCTCGCTCCCCTCGCCCCTCGCATGGATGACGAAGAGTGGTGGCCGGAGGATCTCTTCCCCCTGCTCGGCGAGAACGGGCAGCTCGGGCTCACGATCCCGAGCGAGTACGGCGGTCAGGGTATGGACCTGTTCCAGGCCGGACTCGTCGGCCAGGCACACTCGAAGTGGAACCACGCTGCGGCCCTGAGCATCGGAGCGCACGACAATCTCTGCGCGAACAACATCTACCGAAATGGGAACGAAGAACAGCGCCGAAGATACCTCCCGGGTCTCAGCGCAGGTACGCTCGTGGGAGCCCTCGGTCTCACGGAGCCCGGAGCAGGGTCTGACGCGCTCGGTTCGATGGCGACCACCGCTCTCCGCGACGGAGACACGTACGTACTCAACGGGTCCAAGACGTTCATCACGAACGGACCGATCGCAGACGTCGTCCTCGTGTACGCCAAGACGAATCCTGAGGCCGGTGCGCACGGCATCTCGGCCTTCATCGTTGAAGCCGAGTTTGAGGGGTTCACTGCCTCCGCGACGTTCAGGAAGATGGGATTTCGAGGAAGCCCTACGGGCGAGCTCGTGTTCAGCGACTGCGTCGTACCGGCCGAGAACCTGCTCGGTGAAGAGAACAGGGGCGTTGCTATCACGATGAGCGGACTCGACATCGAGCGGGTCTATCTCGCGACGGGGGCGATCGGCCTCGCAGAGCGCTGTCTGGAACTGTCGCTCGAGTACGCGAACACCCGTGAGCAGTTTGGCGGGCCGATTGCTGACTTCCAGATGATCCAATCCAAGCTCGCCGACATGTACACCTCGTTGGAGGCGATGCGCACGTTCACGTATCGAGCGCTCCTGGCAGCTCGCGACATGGAGCTCGGCGAAGGGGGGCGAGGCGACATCCACAAGCTCGCCGCCGCATCAGTCCTCTTCGGGAGTGACCAGCTCTCACGCGTGGTGGACGACGCTCTCCAGATCCACGGGGGCTCCGGCCTCATGTGGGAGTCTGAGGTGAACCGCATCTACCGCGCAGCGAAGCTCTACGCGATCGGAGGCGGCACCCAGGAGATCCGCCGACTCATCATCGCAGGAGAGTTGAACAAGTCGTGGCGCCGAGCAGCGCAGTGAACGAGATCGTCTCTGATCTTCGGGCGGAGCAGGACGCGCTCGACGAGATCGTCTCCGCGATCGAGACCGCCGCGTGGAGTACTCCAACTCCCGCCGAGGGGTGGGATGTTCAGGACCAGGTCGGGCATCTCTGCTTCTTCGACGAACGAGCGACCGAGGCAGTCCTGGACCCGGATGCCTTCACCGCGCAGGTCATGAGGGTGGCCGCCGACGCCGGCAGCTACATGGCCGGCCACCTTGCGAGCACGCGAGCCCTCTCGCCTGGCGATCTTCTCTCCAGGTGGCGCTCGGCGCGGGGCGAACTCCTCACTGCGCTCGGTGCACTCGACGCATCAACGCGCCTGCCCTGGTACGGACCGTCGATGTCGGCCCGAAGCTTCGCCACGGCACGACTCATGGAGACCTGGGCTCACACGCAGGACGTGACGGACGCCCTGGGTTGCAGCCGGGAACCGACCGACCGGCTTCGACACATCGCCTTTCTCGGCGTGAAGACCATGGGTTGGAGCTTCACGGTCAACGGCCTCGATCTCCCCGCCGAGACCGTGCGTGTCGATCTCACCGGGCCTTCGGGCGATCGGTGGGTTTGGAACAAGGAGGTGGAGAGCAACATCGTGTCGGGTGATGTGGAAGACTTCTGCCTCGTCGTGACCCAGCGCCGCAACGTCGCGGACACCTCGCTCGACGTCACCGGCGACGTAGCCAGAGAGTGGATGACGTTTGCGCAAGCCTTCGCGGGACCCCCCGGTGGGGGCCGTCCAGCCGGACTGTTCTCCTGACGGTCGCCACTACGCTCAGGACCATGCCAATGCGAACAGACAAACCGTGGGGATACGAGCTCCTGTGGAGCGCAACACCTCACTACGCAGGAAAGCTCATCCACATCAACGCCGGGGAGCGGCTGAGTCTCCAGTATCACGAAGAGAAGCACGAATCGGTGTTCGTCCTCTCAGGCACGCTGCTCCTCAACCTGGGCCAGGGTGAAGATGCAAGAGTCATTGAGCTCCAACCAGGGGAGTCGTCTGACATCCCTGCAGGTGACATCCACCGCTTCGAGGCTCCCGGTGATGGCGCTGTGGAGATCATCGAAGTGTCGACTCCACATCTCGACGATGTGATCCGACTCGAGGACGACTACCACAGGACCTGACGTACGCGCTACGTGCTGTCTGGGCCACCCTGGTCTTCGATGAGCATCACGGGGATACCGTCACGCACAGGGTACGCGTGGCCGCACGAGCCACATACGAGCGCGGGCGGTTCCCTCCGTTCGGCGAGTTCGCCTGTACACGCAGGACACTGCATGATCGCGAGCAAGTCTGGCGAGATGAGCGTCTCGTCCGTCACGGTTCCTCCTTGATGATCGCCGTTACCTGAGCGACAAGGTCGGCAACCGCCCCCGCATCAGGTCCTTCGACGTTGAGACGTAGGACCGGCTCGGTGTTGGACGGCCGCAGATTGAACCATCGATCGCCGAGATCAACGGTCAACCCGTCGAGCCGATCGATGGGGTACTCCGTGAACACACGTTCAACAGCGGCGTCCGCCAACGCTTTGTCGGCAACCTCGAAATTGATCTCGCCGGACTGGGCGTACGGCTCGTAACGCGTTCGCAATTCTGAGAGCGGCACGCCCGCGTCCGAGAGGACGCGAAGGAGGACGAGCATCGCCATGATCCCCGAGTCGGCCCGGTAATTTGCCTTGAAGTAGTAGTGGCCTGAGTGTTCGCCGCCGAACACAGCGTCCGATTCGGCCATGACCTGCTTGATATAGGAGTGCCCCACCTTCGTCCGCACGGGGAGGCCGCCCGCTGCTTCAACGGTCTCGGCTACCGCACGAGAACAGATGAGGTTGTACACGATCGCGCTGCCGGGCTGGTTCGCGAGGAACCAGTCCGCGATGATCGCCGTAGTCGTCGAACCCGGGAGAGGGACCCCCTCATCGTCGATGAAGAACGCACGGTCTGCATCCCCGTCGAACGCGACGCCGAGGTCAGGCTCCTTCTCATGGACGAGGGCGATGAGATCCACGAGGTTCTCCGGCCGCAACGGGTCGGCGGGATGGTTCGGGAACGTGCCGTCAGGTTCCAGGTAGAGACCGATGAGATCCGCCCCGATGCGATCGAACACGCGTGGAAGCACGACACCGGCCATGCCGTTCCCCCCGTCGGCCGCGACCGTGAGACCGGAGATCCCTTCGGCACCGGTAGCAGCCACGACGTGGTCGACGTACCCTGCAACAACATCGCCGAGGGTCACCTGACCGGGTCTGTCGACAGGATCCAACCCCTCCTCAGCCATCCTCCGGATCTCCTGGAGTCCGGTGTCTGCCCCGATCGGAGCGGCCTGCGGCTGGCAGAACTTGAGGCCGTTGTACTGCGCAGGATTGTGAGAGGCCGTGATCACAACACCGGGGAGCGAGAGGGCTCCCGATGCGTAGTAGAGCATGTCGGTGGGGATCTCGCCTATGAGACGAACATCAACGCCCTGGCTGGTGATGCCTTCGATGAGGGCATCTCTGATAGCGGGAGATGACACCCGACAGTCGTGGCCCACGAGTACCTCGCCTGCGTCGACGAAGGCCCCGAAGGCAGCACCTATGCGCTGCGCGATCTCCTCGTCGAATTCATCGGGGACGACCCCGCGCACGTCATACGCCTTGATGATGTTCGATAGATCCACGACACCGAGTGTACGGTCGGGGTGGTGCACCTCAACTCAGGGCGTTCCGTGTTCCTACACTCCGGCGCTGTGGCCTCCTCGACCGAACGTCTCGCAGTCTCCGTAATCATTCCTGCCTATCAGGAGGAGTCAGCGATCGCTGATGCGCTCCATCGATTGCTCGACGTGCTGGACGGCACGGATCGTCCCTACGAGGTACTCGTTGTCTCCGACGGAAGCACCGACGACACCGCTCGCATTGCTCGCAGCGTCAAGCGGCCACACGTCTCCGTGATCGAGTACTCACCAAACCGAGGAAAGGGGTACGCCCAGGCCCTCGGCGTGCGAGAGACCCGGCACCCTCTTGTGCTCTTCATGGACGGCGACCTTGACCTCGACCCTTCGGTCATTCCGAATTATCTCGACCTCATCGAATCGGGGGCGGCCGACGGCGTCGTGGGTTCGAAGGTTCACCCGGATTCGATCGTCGACTATCCGTGGACCAGGCGACTGCTCAGTCGAGTCTTCCGCATCCTCACGCGCCTGCTCATCGGGCTCAACTTGGGAGATACACAGACCGGACTGAAGGCGTTTCGCAGGGATGCCATGGCCGACGTTGCGAGTCAATGCGACTCACAGGGTTTCGCCTTCGATCTCGAACTACTGTGCCGGCTCAACGATCGCGGAGCGAGAATCGTTGAGGGTCCGGTCATACTCGACTACGACTTCACATCGACGGTCGGGCTCTCCGCCGGAGTGGCGGCACTCCGAGACCTCTACCTCGTAAGTCG
>JASJXX010000052.1 GCA_030123765.1 Actinomycetota bacterium
GTCCTCCCTCAAGGGAGAACGAGGAGCACCCTCCTGGCTCGAGGACTCGCCCGTCGTTCCTTGAGGGAGAACAGGGGCGGGGGGTTGTCAGGGGGGTGGGGGGAGGTAGCGGCCGGAGACGACGCGGCCTTTTACGGTGCGCAGCACCCAGATGCTCCCTTTGCGCCACTCCATCGGTCCCTCCATCGGAACCCGCTCCGCGAAGAGGTGCCCGATGAAGTCGCCGATGACGTCCCCGTGTGAGCAGAGCACCGCAGCCTCCTCCTGAAGCTCCGCGATCAAGCCGACGAGACGGTGCGGGTGGCTCCCCTCGACAAGTGCCGGTTCGATCTCGATGGGCACACCGAGCCTCTTCGCGAACGGCCTTACCGTCTCGACACACCTGTGGTAGTTGGAGGACCCGATCCGGGTGATGGGGTGCGTCATCAGCAGGTCGCTGATCTCGGCGCGTTGGCGCTTCCCTCGCTTGTCGAGCCTACGGAACGAGTCCTCAGGGTCCGAGTCGTCGCGTATCCCCGCCCACGCGTGGCGCAGGAGGTAGATCGTGCCCGCAGAGCGCGCCAGGTTCACGTCGTGTGCTCGCTGGAGCACCCTGCGGTCGTTGCGGTACGTGAGCTTGGAGAGCCCCTTCTTGATTGAGACCCACTTGACCTTGTCGACCTCCGTGTTGGGTTCGAACTCCCCCTTCTTCACGTCGACGAGCCACCAGCGGACCACCTTCGGGTTCGTTGCCTTCGTGAGGTACCCGACGGAGCCGATGGGTCGAGGCTTCTTCCCAACGATCCCCGTCTCCTCCTTCAGCTCGCGCAGAGCCGCAGCCAGGAACGTCTCGTCACGGTCGAGCTTGCCTTTGGGGAGGGACCAGTCGGCGTAGCGCGGCCGGTGCACGATCAGGTACTCGGGCCTGTTGTCTGCTCCTCTGCGCGTCACCACGCATCCCGCCGCCCATTGGGAGGCCTTTGGGGGTGGCTCGTACTCGGTCACGGTGCCAATCTCAGCCGCGGTTTCGGTCGAGTTCGACGACTTTACGAAGCCTTCGGGCGTGTCGCTCCTCACCGGTGAAGCGCGCCGCGAGGTAGGTGTCGACGATCTCGGTCGCGGTGGTGATACCGATCACGCGTCCCCCGAGAGCGAGCACGTTCATGTCGTCGTGCTCCACGGCCTGATGCGCCGTGTAGTGGTCGTGGACGACCGCGGAGCGAACCCCCGTGATCTTGTTCGCTGCGATCGAACCGCCCGCCCCCGACCCGCAAACGAAGATGCCGCGCTCCCCGTCTCCGGCAACGACACCCCGGCCTACAGCCGCGGCGTAGTCGGGGTAGTCGACCGGTTCGGTCGAGTCCGTGCCGACATCTACCACGAGATGCCCGGCCTGTTCCAGGTGGCGGACGAGCTGCTCCTTGAGCTCGAAACCCGCGTGATCCGATCCGATCACCACGCGCACTGTGACTCCTTGGGGACGGTTGCGCGGCAGGCTAGTTCGATCTCACGCGCTCTCTCGGCCAGACTCCCCATATCTGTGGGCAGCTTCACGGCGCGGGTGCCCGGATGGGGGCCGCGATGAGGGAGAAATACAAGTTGGCGGCGTAACCTTGCCCCCATGTCCGATTCGCTCGTGGTACAAGGTGGAACGCCGCTCTCGGGAACCGTTGCTGTGGGCGGCGCCAAGAACGCGGCCCTCAAGCACATGGTCGCAGCGCTCATGGCGCCCGGGAGGCACCAGATCGAGAATGTGCCCGAGATCCTCGACGTCGAGATCATGGGCCGGGTCCTTGAGCACGTCGGCGCTCTGTGTCGCCGAGACGGCAAGACGCTCACGATCGACGTTCCGGAACATCCCATACCCGAGGCCCCTCTCGAACTCGTACGTCAGATGCGGGCGTCGATCCTCGTACTGGGTGCCCTCCTTGCCAGGACAGGGGAGGCTCGCGTTGCGTTACCTGGCGGCGACGACTTCGGTTCGAGGCCGATCGATTTCCACATCGAGGGGCTTGAGGCGATGGGTGCAACGTTCGACCTCAGACACGGTGTCCTGTACGGAGCAGCACCCGACGGCCTCGTCGGCACCGACGTCTTCCTCGAATTCCCTTCCGTCGGCGCCACAGAGAACCTCCTCCTCGCCGCCGTCCTCGCGAAAGGTGTCACGACCATCGGGAATGCTGCCCGAGAACCGGAACTCGTCGACCTCGCCCAGTATCTGGGGTCGATGGGGGCGAAGATCGATGGGGCGGGGACTTCTACGATCGAGATCCATGGCGTCGAGGGGCTCACCGCCGCTTCCCATCGCACCGTCCCTGACCGCCTCGAGGCAGGCACCTACCTCGTGGCGGCAGCCATGACTGCCGGGACGGTCACCGTCTCGGACTGCCGTCCCGAGCACCTGCGCATGGAACTCCGCAAGCTGACAGCGGCAGGTTGTGAGATCACGACGAGCGCAACGTCGGTCACTCTCACCGGTCCGGAGAGGCCGGTGGCGCTCGACATCTCCACACTCCCGTACCCGGGTTTCCACACTGACATGCATCCCCAGATGGTGACGCTCCTCTCCGTGGCAGAGGGGACGTCACTCGTCACCGAGAACATCTACGCAGGCAGGTTCCGCTACCTCGGTGAGCTGAACCGGATGGGTGCAGAGATCCACGCCGACGGTCAGCACGTCGTCATCCGCGGCGTCACACAGCTCTCAGGGTGCGAAGTTGACGCGTGCGACATCCGCGCCGGTGCTGCGCTGACGATCGCAGCGTTACGAGCAGAGGGCGAGACCGTCATCCGCGACGCCCATCACCTCGATCGGGGCTACGACGGTTGGGTGCCGAAGCTGGCTTCCCTCGGGGCCGATATCCGCCGCGTATGAGACGCCTCGTGCATGTTGGCACGCTCGTCGTGCTCCTGACAGCGTTGACGCACACACCCGTCGCAGCATCAGAGACGCCCGGCGAAGTGCTCTCAATTGAATTGATCGGTGCGCACGCGACAAGGTTCGAGGTAGACGGCCGGAGATACGCAGGCCCGGTCCTCTTCACCGCGCGGGCCGACGGGATCGCGTTCACGGAATCTCTCCCCGTCGAGCACTACCTTTTCGGGATAGCGGAGATGCCGTTCCTGTGGCACGCCGAAGCGCTCGCAGCGCAAGCGGTCGCTGCACGCACGTACCTTGCCCGCAGCCTGCTCGGCGGGCGCAGAGGCAACGAGGTGCGCTACGGCTTCGACATCTGCGCGACGGTCCTGTGCCAGGTCTACCGCGGTATCCAGAATGTCGAGTCGGACGCAGGGGAGCGGTGGAGGGCCGCCGTTGAGAGCACCGCGGGCGAAGTGCTCCTCTACTCCGGGCGACCCATCGACGCTGTCTACTCGTCGATGATGGGGTCACGCACGAGAGCGAACCAGGACGTCTGGGCGAGCTCCCCGGTCCCGTATCTTCAACCGGTCGACTCACCTGAGATCGGCATCGCGCCGTTCGCCGAATGGGTGATCGAGATGACGGGGGACCAGTTCGTCGCGATCCTGCGCGCCGACGGTTACAACGTCGACGGTTCCCTGATAGCGATCCACGTCGATGACCCCCCTGAGGGGGAGGGGCGCACGACGATCACTGTCAGGTCGAGCGGCGGGACCGCTTCGCTCTTCGCCGGCAGGGTCAAGCTCGCGTTCAACAGAAGCGGAGATAACCTCTTCCCCGGCATGCTCCCGGTGCGCATCGCCGGGGGGAGGATGCTTCCCCAGCCGATGCCCTCTGACACATTCGCGATATTCCACGACCGCGTCGACCCGGGCCCCCTCGACCTTCTCCTGCCGAGGGGAGACCGCCGATCACGGGACGTCGTGAGGATCGAGGGCGAGGGATGGGGGCACGGAGTCGGGATGAGCCAGTGGGGCGCCAGGATCATGGCGGACCGTGGCGCTACGTACGCCGAGATCCTGTCGCACTACTACTCGGGTCTTCTCCCCCAGAAGGCTCCCTCGGTGGTGCCACAGAATGTCGTCGTCGGCCTCGCCTGGGGGAGGTCTTCCATCCCCATTGCCCTGACCGGGCCGGCGCGCCTGGTCGTGAACGGGCTCCCCTTCGCGACGGTGGGGGAGGGCGAGTGGGTGATCCGCGTGACGCCTTCGGGCCTCGACCTCGTCCCCGCAGGCACTACGACGGGCCTCTCCCTCATCGGGGAGCGCAGGTGGCCCCGCTAGGCGGAACACTTCGACCTACCGTCATGTTGGAAACTGTGTGAGGTAGTGGGCTACCATCGTGACAGGACAGAGGAGCAGAATGACCGACGGCGTCGAAGGCAGCATTATCGAGATAGGGCCTCCATCGCTGCGCGCCTCGGACGAGAAGTCCGACATCGATAAGGGGCTTCTCGAGGCCGCCCTGGACTACATCCGCCCCGCCCTCCAGGCAGACGGAGGCGATGTCATTCTGACCTCCGTCGTGGGGGGCACCGTCAACCTCGAGCTCCTCGGCGCTTGCGGCGGCTGTCCGATCTCAGAGACCACCGTCACTGCAGGCATCGAACGGATACTCAAAGACCGGGTCCCGGGCGTGACCAGGGTCCTGGCCGTCACCTGACCCCCACAGGGTCTCTGCGCCACATCCGCGGTCGGCTGCACTCCCCGGAGAGGTGAGCGCGATGTGAAAGGCGCGGATACTCGCCGGCCGCGCTGTGCAGGTAAAGTCGCGTGCGTGGAGATCAACGTTCTCATCGAAGCCGCCACGAGGGGCGACGCGCGAGCCCTCGGGAGACTCTGCTCCGTCGTCGAGCGTGGGGACGCGCAGGCCCGCATCCTCACAGCGAAGCTCTACGCGTTCGGCGGGAAGGCGTGGACCACGGGGATCACCGGCGCTCCCGGCGCAGGCAAGTCGACGCTCACCTCAGGACTCGTCGAGGAAGCACTCGTGGAGGGAGAGCGTGTAGCTGTCCTCGCGGTCGACCCGTCGAGTTCGCTGAGCGGCGGAGCGATCCTCGGTGACCGCATCCGCATGGGCGCTCACGCGGGGAACGAACACGTCTTCATCCGTTCCGTCGCGAACCGAGGGCATCTCGGTGGGATCTCGATAGCGATACCCGCCATGGCCGCGTGCCTCGACGGGCTCGGATTCCCTGAGGTCCTCATCGAGACCGTCGGCGTCGGGCAGGCCGAAGTGGAGATAGCGTCGAGCGCCGACACCACCGTCGTCCTCGTCACCGCAGGATGGGGGGACGCCGTGCAGGCAGCGAAGGCAGGGTTCCTCGAGGTAGCCGACATCTTCGTGGTCAACAAGGCGGACCGCGGTGGGGCGGATGCAACCTCGAGAGACATCGAGTCGATGCTCGACGTGGGCCCCGTTCTCGACTGGCGCCCACCCGTCCTCCAGACCGTTGCGTCGAAAGGTTCCGGAGTTGCTGAGGTGTGGAAGGCGGTCCGTGAGCACCGCGCGTACCTCGAGGCAGGCGACGAACGGGCACGTCAGCGCAGAAGGCGCGCCGCGCACGACCTCGGATCGGCTCTCAGAGCGAACCTGGCGCACTCCCTCAACACGGAGGAACCGGCCTCTGACCTGCTCGACGCTATCGTCACCCGCCGCACAGACCCATGGTCGGCAGCAGACCGCCTGCTCCAAGCGCGGTAGCCTGTCCTCCCCGAAGGAAGGATGCTTGTGGAACTCGTCGAATACACCGTCAAGGGGGCAGTTGCTCTCATCACGCTTACCCGGCCGCCGGTGAATGCCATCAACAGTCAACTGATTGCAGAGATCGACGAGGCCGTCGGCCTTGCCGAGGACGAGGCGATTCGGGCCGTAGTGATCACAGGGGCGCCCCACTTCGCGGCGGGAGCCGACATTGTCGGATTCCAGAAAACGTTCGATACGGGTGGCAGTGAACGCCAGGCGTCGGGGCTGGGCGAAGCGATCTCGCGCTTTGCGAACCTCGAGAAGCCGACGATCGCGGCCGTTCACGGGTTCGCCCTTGGGGGCGGGCTCGAGCTCGCGATGGGTGCCGACTTCAGGTACCTCGCGCAGAGCGCGAAAGTTGGGCAGCCCGAGATCCTGCTCGGGATCATCCCGGGAGCCGGAGGTACCCAGCGTCTCGCGAGGCTTGTGGGCCCGCAGCGGTGCAAGGAGCTCTGCCTGAGCGGCCGCCACGTCGAGGCCACCGAAGCGCTCTCGATTGGCATAGCGGACAAGGTTGTGCCCGATGATGAGCTCCTCGATGTCGCTCTCGAAGCCGCGGAGCGGTTCGCTGCGGGACCGACCCAGGCGTACGCGGCAGCGAAACGGGCCGTGAGCCGAGGTTTCGACCGGCCGCTCGAGGAGGGGCTCTCGATCGAAGCCGAGCAGTTCGCCAGGGTATTCGCGTCGCGTGACGCACAGATCGGTGTCGCTGCGTTCCTGGCGAAGGAGAAGCCCGAGTTCACTGGCTCGTGAGCCTGATGCGCAGGTAACGACCGCTCTACCCTTAGCCCCATGGCTCCTCGACTCCTCCCGTGGGTGGCGCGCATAGCGTTCGTGAGCGTGTGCGTGAGCGTGCTCGCGTGGGCGGTCGCCGGATGGATGCATTCGAACGAGATCAGGTCTGTGTTCCTGACCGCCCGCCCTGCTCTGGAGGGCTACCCCCTCACGGTGCACTCGAACGAAGCGGGCAGGGTCGTGGTGGACCGGACGAGCGAGTCGGAACTTGACGGGGTGTGGGGCCTCGAGAGCGAGGATGCCTACGCCCAGATGTCGACCATCGTCCGGATTGAGGAGACGTTGGTTGAGCGGGGGATCGAGATGCTCGACGGGGAGCTCGTCGCAGGTGACATGGTCCGCATCAACGCAGACGCCTTCACCGGTGACCCGAAGAGTGCGTACGGCCTCGGATTTGAGGAGCCGCGCACACCGTCGGATGTCGGCCCGCACCCGACGTGGTTCATCGACGGCAGGCGCACCACGTGGATCGTGTTCGTGCACGGACGCGGCGACGACAGGCTCACCGAGTCGCTCAGGATTCTCCCGAGCCTCGTCGAGCAGGGATTCCCCGTGCTTGCTGTGACGTACCGCGACGACATCGGGGCGACACCAAGCCCCTCGGGTCTGCGCCTGTGGGGCCTTGAGGAGTGGCGCGACCTCGAGGCTGCACTGAGCCTCGCGCAGAGGAAGGGAGCGAAAGATTTCGTGATCATCGGATCGGGCTTCGGTGCGAGCATCGTGTCGATGTTCCTCCACGACGCGAGCGACATCTCCGGGGTACGCGGCGTGATCTTCGACTCGCCCGTGCTCAACCTCGAAGGGGTCGTGACCCGCTGGGCGCACGAGAGCGACGTCCTGAGCGTCGTCGCTTGGCTCGGAAGACGTTTCGCCGCGGTACGGTTCGCACTTGAATGGGACTTGCTGAACCAGATTCAGAGATCGGAGCAGTTCGACGTGCAGATCCTCATGATGTTCGGAGCGGAGGACCCCGTGACACCGACGAGCGAGTTCGTGCAGTTCGCTGAGCTGCTCCCCGACCTCGTGCAGGTCGAACGGTTCGAGCAGGGTGGCCACACGAACCTGTGGAACATCGATGCGGAACGCTACGAGGGGGCCGTCGCCGACTTCCTCCTCGAAGTGGTGGGCGCCGAGTGATGCTCTACCTCGATCATGCTGCGACGACCACGATGCGTCCCGAGGCACTCGAAGCTCTCGACGAGGCGCACCACCGGTTCAACGCGAACGCCTCCGGCCAGCACAGCGACGCGCGTGCCGCGAAGAACGCGCTCGAGGACGCACGGGAGCGAGCGGCTGGCCTCCTCGGCATGGACCAGCCCCACGGCATCGTGTTCACCGGGTCGGGCACCGAAGCGGACAACCTCGCCGTCATCGGAGCTTCCCTCGCCTCGCAGCGGCGCACCGTGGCGTTCTCCGGGATCGAACACAAAGCGGTCCTCAACGCTGCGGGAAGCCTCAAACGTTTCGGCTACGTCCTCCACGTCCTGCCCGTCACGTCCGACGGGGTCATCGACCGTGACGCGGTCAGCCTCGTCGCAGGCAGGGAACCTGCGCTCGTCTCGGTGATGCTCGCGAACAACGAGGTCGGCACGCTCCAACCCCTCCTCGAGATAGCGCAGCAGCTCAGGGAGCAGGACCCGCAGATCGTTCTCCACACCGACGCCGTGCAGGCATTTAGCTCTCAGGAGGTGACGTTCCCCCGCACCGGGGTGGACATGATCTCCCTCTCGGCGCACAAGTTCGGAGGTCCCAAGGGCGTCGGCCTGCTTGCCGTGGCCCCGGGCGTGACGATCGAGCCGCTCATCCACGGCGGAGGTCACGAAGCCGGGAGGAGAGCAGGCACACAGAACGTGGCAGGGATCGTTGCGATGGTCGCAGCGATGGAGGCCGCTGCACAAGATCGTGCGGGGTTCACGACACGCGTCGGCGCGGAGAGGGACGCGTTCGAAGGAGTCATCGTTGCACAGCATCGGGGGGCAGTCGTCACCGCCGGTACAGCGCACCGCCTCCCGCACATCAGCCACATGCGGTTCCCCGGCGTGCTCGCCGAGACGTTCCTGATCCGACTCGACATGTCAGGTATCGCGGCCGCGGCAGGGTCAGCGTGCCAGTCGGGTGCCGTGGAGCCGAGCCACGTCCTCACCGCAATGGGATACGACGACGTCGCAACAGGCCAGTTTGTTCGTTTCAGCTTCGGCTGGGACTCGGCCGAGGGTGACGGCCTGCGGGCAGCGAGCGTGGTACTCGACGTACTGAGGGACCTGTGATGCGTGCCCTCGTCGCGATGTCGGGAGGCGTCGACAGCTCGGTCGCCGCGGCGCTCATGCTTGAGCAGGGGCACGACGTTATCGGTGTGACCCTCAAACAGTGGGAGGGGCCTGACGGCGCGATGCCCACCGCGGGGTGCTGTACGCTCTCGGACGCGGAGGATGCACGCCGCGTTGCTGCCCAGCTCGACATCCCGTACTACGTGTTGGACTACGTCGAGGAATTCACGAGAGCTGTCGTGGAGCCTTTCGTAGCGAGCTACCTGAAGGGGCTCACCCCGAATCCGTGCATCGAATGCAACCGCAACGTCCGATTCAGCGCGCTCCTTGAACGCACCGAGGAACTCGGATGCGACGTGCTCGTCACCGGGCACCACGCCCGAATCGAGAACCACGACGGCGTCTTCCGCCTGCGCAGGGCCACAGACCCGGAGAAGGACCAGTCCTATGTTCTGCATATGCTCAACCAGGGCGCGTTGGCCCGGATCCGTCTCCCGGTCGGGGAGATGACCAAGACCGAGGTGCGGGGGTACGCCGCGAAGCTCGGGCTGCGCACCGCAGGGAAGCCGGACTCCCAGGACATCTGTTTCGTGACGTCGGGGGACTACCGCGACTTCCTGGCGCAGCAGGAGCCAAGCGTCGCGGCACCCGGGGCCGTCCTCGACATGGAGGGGAACGTCGTCGGGGAGCACCTCGGGACGGCCCGTTTCACGATCGGGCAGCGCAGAGGCATCGGCGTCGCCGTAGGAGAGGCCCGCTACGTCGTGGAGATCGAGCCGGCCGCCCAGACGATCACGATCGGCACGTACGACGACCTTCTCACCGAGCGGTGCGTCGCGACGCAGATGAGTTTCACAGACCGTCCCCCCGCGCTCGGCGACACGGTGGGTGTCAAGACGAGGTACCGCTCTGAGGCGGTCCCAGCACGAGTCGTTGCCACGGGCGCTCGGTGGGAGGTTGCATTCGCCGAGCCGGAGCCCCGTCCGGCTCCCGGCCAGTCGCTCGTCCTATACGAAGGGGAGTACGTGCTCGGAGGAGGCGTCATCGTTGACGGCCGCCGTCGTGTCGCACCGGTGTTGTAGCGTGACGCGTCACGAGGAGGTTCCGTGACCGTGCCAGAGCGATACCGAGAACTGCTCGCGGAGCTCGGCGAGCACAACTACCGCTATCACGTGCTCGACGCGGCGCTCATCGATGACGCCGCGTACGACGCGATGTATCGCGAACTCGTCGAGATTGAGGAGAAGCACCCCGAACTCGTCGACCCGGATTCACCGACGTCACGCGTCGGGGGCCCCGTCACGGACGCGTTCGGCGTCGTCCGCCATCGCGAACGCATGTTCTCACTCGACAACGCCATGAATATCGACGAGCTCGACGCGTGGCACGAACGTGTCGTAGCGGCTCTCGGAAGGGAACCGTCGGGATACTCGTGCGAGCTCAAAATTGATGGTCTCGCCGTCTCCCTCACCTACCTAGATGGGGTGCTCACTACAGCTTCCACCCGGGGTGACGGGGTGACCGGCGAGGATGTGACCCCGAACGTTCGGACGATCAGATCCGTCCCGCTCACTCTGCGAGGTGAAGCCCCCGCGGTCATGGAGGTCAGGGGAGAGATCTACATGCCTGTTGCGGAGTTCGCCGCGCTGAACGAGAAGCAGGCCGCTGCGGGGGAGAAGCCGTACATCAATCCGAGGAACACCGCGGCGGGCTCGGTGCGGCAGAAGGATCCCGCCGCGACCGCCCGGCGCAACCTCGCGGTGTGGATCTACCAGCTCGGACACGTCCAGGGGGGCCCTCCTCTCGCCACCCACACCGATGAGATGACGTGGCTCGCGGGGCTCGGGCTGCGGGTCAACCCGGAGAACACCACGGTCGTCAGCTTGAACGACGTCAAGGCGTTCATCGAGGAGACCACCGCTCGCAGGCACGACCGCGACTACGAGACCGACGGCATCGTCATCAAAGTCGACTCACTCGCCGACCAGGCTGAAGTGGGTTTCACCGCGAGGTCGCCCCGCTGGGCGATCGCATTCAAACTCCCGCCTGAGGAGAAGACGACGCTCCTTGTGTCCATCGAGATCAACGTGGGGCGCACGGGAGCGGTGACTCCCTACGCGGTGATGGACCCGGTCTTCGTCGGTGGTGTGACCGTCACCAACGCGACCCTTCACAACGAGGGGGAGATCCACCGCAAGGATGTGCGGCCGGGGGACACCGTGGTCGTGCGGCGCGCCGGCGACGTGATACCTGAGGTCGTCGGCCCTGTCCTGGAGCTCAGGCCGGAGGGGTTGCCGCGATGGGAGATGCCCGAGCGCTGCCCCTCGTGTGACAACCCGATCGTCCTCCCTGAGGGGGAGGCCAAGGCCCGGTGCACCGGCGGTTACAGCTGTCCGAGCCGGCTACGCGAGTACCTGTATCACTTCGGGTCGCGTGGCGCGATGGACATCGAAGGCCTCGGCTACAAGACCGTTGAGTCGCTCCTCGACCTGGGCCTGATCGCCGACCCTTCCGACATCTACCGCCTCACGGCTGACGAGCTGCTCTCGATGGGTGGTTGGGGGGAGATCTCCGCGGCGAATCTGCTGGCAGCTATCGAGGGGTCGAAGGCTCAGCCCCTTGCGAGGCTCATCTTCGGACTCGGCATCGACCACATCGGGGCGACCGTCGCCGATCAGCTCGCGACGCGCTTCGGGTCGCTCGACGCGTTGCTGTCGGCCCCCCTCGACGAGGTCACCGAGATCGACGGCATCGGACCTGAGATCGCGGGTTCCGTTGTGGCCTGGGCAGGTGACGACGCCAACCGGCGCCTCATCGGGCGGCTAGAAGCCGCCGGTGTCTCCCTCGTGGACGAGAGGGAGGAGAGCGACGTTCCACAGACCCTCGCCCGTGTCACGGTCGTGATCACGGGCACCCTCGAAGGTTTCAGCCGTGACTCGGCGAAGGCAGCGGTCCTGGAGCGGGGCGGCAGGGTCACAGGATCCGTGTCATCGAAGACGACGGCGCTCATAGCCGGGGAGAGCGCCGGTGCGAAGCTCGCCACGGCCGAGTCTCTAGGAGTCCCCGTGCTCGACGAAGCCGGATTCCGCGCCCTGCTCGAAGAGGGCCCGC
>JASJXX010000053.1 GCA_030123765.1 Actinomycetota bacterium
AGGTATGGACCGCTGTCGTACAACGCCTCAAGATGATTCCACTCGTCCTCGGTGAGCGTGCTCCATGGTTGGTAGCCCTCGCAAGTCGTCTCGGGGTCGTCGAGTCGATGGGGACTGTCGGCGTATGCACGTTCCTGCTCGCGGTACTTGGACTCTGGGCGGGGAGGGAGGTCGAGCAATTCTCGGGTGCTCCGGTCGGCGTAGATGTAGCGAACGACAACCTCGGGGACGGGTCGGATCCTGCTGTCGTCGAGGTAGCCGCGGTGGCGCTTCCATGTGGGCGTGGCCTTTGTGAGGCGAAGCTCGCCGCCCGGACCTCGGAGTGTGAGGTCTCCGTTGTCGTGCTCGATAATTCGTTCGAGGTCCTCGTCCGAAGGCCCCTCAAAGATGAAGTCTGCTGGCGTGCCCGTCACACGGTCGATGAGCGGGACTTGCTGGAGCTCTCGATCGTTGCTCATGCTGAGATCTCCCAGTCCAGCGTATCAACTTGGCGCTCGGCGGCGACGCTGATTCGCCGCTGTATCGTCATCGTATGCAAGACATCTACTTCACAGCCATTCCCGAAGCCAACGCGCTTCTCGCCGACGACGCCTACGCGCTGTTGGTTGGTCTGACGCTCTACCAACAGGTGCCGACGGAGAAGGCGTTCGCTGGACCGTATGTGCTCAAGGAGAGACTTGGAGGCACGTTGGATGCCAGCCTCGTGGCCGCAATGGACCCCGAGGAACTCGACGCCGTGTTTCGTGAGAAGCCTGCGCTCCATCGGTTTCCGACGAACATGGCAAAGAGAGTTCAATCCGTGTCGCAGTTCCTTGTCGATGAGTATGGCGGAGATGCATCGGCGATTTGGAGCGACGTCTCGACTGCCGACGCACTCCAAACCCGGCTGGTGGCCATTCCGGGATTCGGGGAGTACAAGGCCCGGCTCACTATCGGCGTGCTTGCAAAGCATTACGGCGTCAAGCCGAGGGGGTACACGAAGCACCTGCCGGACTGGCCCTCGATCGTCGACATTAAGACTCCTGAAGGCCTCGTCGAGCTCAAAGCGCGTAAGAAGGCGTGGAAAGCCTCCCGGTCGTAGCTCACATCACGCTCTGGCGCTGATCCTCACCTGATATGGTGAGAGTCAGCGCAGGAGTTTGGGGTGAAGGCGGCCAGGATCCGTTACACTTGCGGTCAGTCGGCGCTCGGGTGGCGTCGACCCGTTCTGGCGCTCCGCCACAACGGAACCCGTCCTGTTCTCGCCAGTCGTGAGAGCCATCCGCAGAGCGGATGTCCGAAGGAGGAATAGTTGATGCGCTCGTATGAGCTGATGGTGATTCATCGTTACGACATGGCCGAGAGCGATGTTCGTAGCGCTGTAGCCGAAATAGAGAAGGCCATTACCGACCGTGAAGGGTCCGTCAAGGACTCTGATTTCTGGGGTAAGCGGCGCTTCGCATATCAGATAGACCACATGACCGAGGGTTACTACTCCGTCATCACCTTCGACGGCGATGTCGAGTTGCAGAAGACGCTCGATCGCTCCCTGGCATTGCTTGATGGCGTGGTACGTCACAAGGTCTTGCGGAAATCCGCGTAAGTAGGGACGTGTCACAGCGACCGCTCACACTGGTGAGCAAGTCGAGAGAAGAGAGAAGCAATGAGCAATAACGTGACCGTTGTCGGCAACCTCACAGCAGATCCAGAGCTCCGGTTTACCGCGAGCGGCGTCGCCATGACGAACATCAGCATCGCTGTGAGCCGCAGATATCAAGATCGCAACAACGAATGGCAGGAAGACACGAGCTTCTTCCGCGGCACATGCTGGCGCGACCTTGCAGAGAATGTCTCTGAGTCCCTCACCAAGGGAGCCAGGGTGATCATCTCGGGCCGTCTCAAGCAGCGGACCTGGGAGACGAATGAGGGCGAGAAGCGCTCGGTAGTCGAGCTTGAAATCCAAGAGATCGGTCCCTCCCTGCGATGGGCGACGGCGACCGTGACGAGGACGCCCCGGTCCGATAGTGGTGGCAGTTACGGCGGAGGAGACACAACTCCGGCGGCTCCAGTCGCTCGCACAGATTTCGGTCCCGATGAGGCACCGTTCTAGAGATTCCCAAGGAGTACACAACTATGGCTAATCCAAGAGACCAGAAGAGGCGGCGTCGCCGGCCCGAGATCAATCCGAAGAAGAAGCGTTCCACTCACAAGTTCGCTGAGCACGATGTCGTCGATTACAAGGACATCGCCCTGCTGCGCAAGTTCATGTCCGACCGGGGCAAGATCCGATCGAGGCGGGTAACAGGCCTCACGCCGAAGCGTCAGCGGGAGGTTGCTCACGCAATCAAGATCGCTCGCGAGATGGCGCTGCTTCCGTACACCCAGCAGAGGTCCTGACGATGAAAATCATCCTCACCAAATCGGTACCGGATCTCGGCGACAAGGGTGACGTGGTCGAAGTTGCTTCCGGATACGCTCGCAACTATCTCATTCCCAAGAAGTTCGCGGTGAAGGCGTCGGACGGTGCCCTCAAGCAGGCTGAGGCCATGCGTGTTGCTCATGAAGATACGAAGCGCCGAGCTTTCGACGAAGCACAGATACTTGCGGACGCGCTCGCTGGTACGCGGGTCGTTGTCGCTGCACGGGCTGGAGACGCGGGGAACCTATTCGGTTCGATCGGCGTCGGGGATATCGCAGCGGCGATCATGAAATTCACCGGTGTTGAGATCGACAGGAAGATCATCCAGATTGACGGGCCGATCAGGGAGATCGGTCTTCACGAGATCGCACTCAAGCCGCATGCCGAGATCCAGGTCGCCGTGACGTTGGATGTGATTCCCGCCTGATCGGGTACCGGACGAGAGAGGGCGCACCGCGAGGGATCAAGTCGCGAAGAACTGGCTTGACCGCGAAAAGTGCTGAGGCACATCCAGCTTCGACGCGGCGCGGCGTCCCGTATGCTCGCTATCGCGGCGTGGAACCATCGAAAGTGTCACAGCGGGGGTGCATGATGGTGAGTGCTACGTTAAAGAGAGATACCGAGGAGGACCGGTGACAACGGTCATCGAACCACAGATCACCCGTTCACCTCGGGTACCGCCGCACAGCGTCGATGCAGAGGAGTCAGTGCTCGGGGCAGTGTTGCTCTCTGGAGATGCCGCAAACGTGGCCCTCGAGAAACTCCACGCTGCGGACTTCTACAGGCCATCCCACCAGCAGATCTTCGAAGTCGTCCAACAGCTCTTTGACGCGAACGAACCGATCGACGCCGTCACTGTGTCGGAGGGTTTGCGCCGTGACGGGTCGTTGGACCGGATGGGTGGCATCGAGACTCTCACGAAGCTCATCGACTCGGTTCCCTCCACGTCGAACGTCGAGTACTACGCGAGCATCGTCGAGGAACACTCCTTGCGCCGGCAGCTCATGAAGGTCGGCGGAGACATCGGCGTCATCGCAGGGATGACGAATCAGCCAATTGCTGAGGTAGTTGACCGAGCCGAACAGGCAGTATTCGCGGTTGCAGACCGTCGAGTGGGAGACGGCCTCCAGGTTATCGACGACCTCCTGGGGCCCGCGATAGAGAAGGCAGAGGAGCTGCAACGGAACGGGTCCGCGGTCACAGGAATTTCGACCGGCTTTCGTGACCTCGACCACAAACTTGCAGGCCTGCACCCAACGAACCTCATCATCATCGCTTCGAGACCCGGAATGGGGAAGACAGCTCTGGCGCTCAACATCGCGCAGAACGTGGCGCTCGCGGGGAACACGGTCGCCATCTTCAGCCTTGAGATGAGCCGAGAAGAAGTCGTGACGAGGATGTTGTGCGCGAATGGGCGAATCGATTCACAGCGCCTGAGGACGGGGCGCCTCTCAGAAGCTGACTTCACAAAGCTCTCAAACGCCGCGGGTGCCCTGTACAAGCAGAACATCTTCGTCGACGACTCACCGGGCCTCACCGTGACGGAGATCAGGGCGAAGAGCCGCAGATTGCGGAGGCGGCCCGGCCTTGACCTCATCATTGTCGACTACCTCCAACTCATGAATGGATCCGGAGAGGAGAACCGTCAGCAGGAGATCGCATCAATTTCCCGGTCGCTGAAGAATCTCGCGCGTGAACTTCACGTTCCGATCATTGCCCTGTCGCAGCTGAACCGCGGTGTCGAGGCCCGGGAGGACAAGCGGCCCCGATTGGGTGATCTGCGCGAATCCGGCGCTGTCGAACAGGATGCTGATGTGGTCATGTTCATCTACCGCGACGAGTACTACTACCCCGAGAGGGTGGAGTCGAAGGGGATTGCCGAGATTGTCATCGCCAAGCATCGCCAGGGCAGCGTGGGGAAGGTCGACATGACGTTTCTTCCCGAGTTCACTCTCTTTGCAGACATGGGACGCTCCAACCCGCCGCTGTAGGCAGACGTCGCAGCACGAACGTCGGGTCTGCCTCAAGAAGACCGATGCTCTCGTCCACCGCGGCCCTTAGCATCACGTGATGATCGCATCCCCACGAACGCAGGTCGGCGCCGCCGCGACGCTCGCGACGCTCGCGATCCTGTGGGGAGCCATCCCTCTCTTCGTCCGTAACGACGTCCCTTCGGTCGCTCTCGTTGGTGTGCGCGTCACCTTCGGCGCCCTCGCGCTGATAGGCGTCGCCGTGGCCATGCGTCGGTTTGAGATCCCGAAGGTCCGAAGAGGCAGGCTCTTCCTGTCGGGTGTGCTCCTCACGCTTCATTGGATCACGTTCTTCGAGTCGATCAAGCTGACCACGATCGCCATCGCGCTTGCTCTCCTGTATCTCGGCCCGATCGGTGCAGCGATCCTGTCGGGTCCGATCCTCGGCGAGCGAGTGGATCGGCGTCTCTGGTGGGCACTCGGCATCGCTGCCGTCGGCACACTCCTCGTCGTCCAGCCATGGTCGGTAGGTGGTGTGACCGGCAGAGGGCTTGTCATGGCAGGGCTCTCGGCTGCGTTCCTTGCCGCCCTCATGATTGTGGGCAAGCCCGTTGCCCAGGATCTCGGCGGGCTGACCATGGCGATAGGGGAACTCATCGTCGCAAGCGTTCTCCTCGCGCCGGCCACCTACGTGGCCCTAACCCAGCACTCGGACCACATGGTGAACTTCCTCATCCTCGGAGCCGCGTTCACCGGGTTCGCCGGATTCGTCTACTGGGAGACGATGCGTCGCCTCCCAGTCGCTGTCACGAGCGTCGTGATGTACGTGGAGCCGGCCTCGGCGGTCGTGTGGGCAGTCGTGTTCCTTGCTGAGATGCCGAACGTCATCGCGTGGGCGGGCGTGGCTCTCGTGATTGTCGGGGGTATGGTCGCAGCAACTTCCGCGCCAGACGAGGAGGCCATCGGTGCCGCAGCCGCTCTTTGAGGTGGAGGGCCTTCGGATAGCAGTTGTCGACCCTCGCCGCCTTGCCAGAGACGAGCTCGGTCCCGTGACTGATGACGGTGAACAGCTCGCATCAGGATGGGTCGAGATCCTGTCTGGCGTCTCGTACGCGGTGCATGAAGGGGAAGTACTTGGAATCGTGGGCGAGTCAGGATCGGGCAAGTCCCTGATGTTGATGGGGGCATTCGGGCTGCTGTCATCGGGCGCTCAAGTAATCGGAGGGATCACCCGATACCGGGACCACGCGTACCAGCCGTCCCGAAGCTGGTCGGGGAAGGACGACGAGCGGTACCGCATGGAGGGCGAGAAGCGCCGTGTTGCGGACGTCAGTGCTGCTCGTCGCGCAGACGACGCATGGCGGAAGCTCATTGGTGTCGACGTGGGATTCCTGTTCCAGGACCCCGTGGCGGCGTGGACACCGGACGTCGGCATCGGCGAGCAGTCAGGCGAGGCCCTCGCCGAACACACAGACCTCACGACAGAGCAGATCGAAGAGAGAGTCCTCGACGCTCTCGGCGAAGTGAATCTGTCGAAATCCAGACGACTCTTCGGAGCGTTCCGCCACGAATTGTCGCGCGGGATGGCGCAGCGAGCCATGCTTGCGGCTGCGCTCACAAAGGCTCCACACCTACTGATCGCTGACGAGCCACTTACCGGTCTTGATCCGTTGGTCGCAGGAGGAGTCATGGAGTTGATCCTTGACCTGCGGGCCAGGCGCGGCATGGCGATGCTGTTCGTCACACACGATCTGGCTGCGGTCGCTCGAGTCGCCGATCGGGTGGCCGTGGTCTACGGCGGAGAGATCGTCGAGCAGGCGCCGGTCGACGACATCTATCACCGTCCGAAACACCCGTACACGGCCGGACTCCTCGGCTCCATCCCCGGAGTCACCCCTGGACGGCTGCGCCCCATCGAAGGGGAAGCTCCGCTGCTGGTTGACGTCGACCGAGACCGCTGTGTCTTCGCTTCGCGTTGTGAGCACGCAACGGAGATCTGCAGATCTGAAGCTCCGGGGCTGTCCGTAGCCGGATCCGCGGAGGTGCGGTGCCATCACGCCACCGAACTCGACCTGCCTGGTATCAACGGCTGATCACACGTCTCCTCGCCGAACTGGTGACGGGGTCCGAAGGCTCCCTTCCCCGGGCACGAAGCCGTCTTTGATGCGCAATACCGGTCGTACCATTGGGCAATGACCACTCTCACCGCGACGCTCATCGAACGCGATGTTGTGATGGTGTCGGGGGTGGACGCAGGTGAGTACCTCCAGACACAATTGACCCAGGACGTGCTCGCCCTCGATCCGGGTGCTTCAGCCTGGTCGTTCCTTCTCGGTCCGAAGAGCGAGATCGTGGCGCTGCTCAGAGTGACTCGGTCGGAGAGCGACACGTTCCTCCTCGATGTCGAACCCGGCTGGGGAGACACCGTGAGAAATCGCATAGACGGACTCCTGTTCCGCATGGATGTCTCGTTCGATCAGGGCTGCTGGCCAGGTATCGCGTGGCGCGGAGGCAGTCCCGACGCCGTCGATGCTCCTATCTTCGCTACGACGCCGTGGCAGGGAGTAGAGGGAGTCGACAGCGTCGGCCCCGACGTTGCGGTACCAGAGGGAGTCGCGCTTGTCAGCCGAGAGGCGTTGGATGAGATGCGGATCAGAGCGGGATGGCCTGCCATGGGGAGCGATCTCGAATCTTCGATCCGCCCGGCGATGACCGGGCTCGTTGACCGAACGATCTCGTTCGACAAGGGGTGTTACACCGGCCAGGAGTTCGTCGCCAGGGTGCACTATCGGGGGGCTGAACCGCCCAAGCGCCTTGTGCGCATCGCGAATGAGGGAGGTGCCTCACTCCCCGTAGGGGCGCCGATCGTGGTTGCAGGCGACGAGGTAGGGACGGTGACATCTTCAGGGATCGGAGTGGCACTGGGCTATCTCAAGCGCGGAATCGAGACTCCTACGAGCGGATCAGTAGGAGACATCACTGTCGAGATCGGCGGGTCACAGAGCGTCTGACGTGTGTCAGTCGTCGAAGTCCTGGTGCATTTGGGAAGGCGTGGGCCCGGTCTGGCCCTGATACTTGGATCCGAGTCTCGGTGACCCGTAGGGGAACTCAGCAGGTGTCGTCATCTGATAGAAGCTGACTTGTCCGATCTTCATACGCGGGTAGATGGCGATCGGAAGATTCGCAACATTCGAGAGTTCGAGCGTGACCTGGCCCTTGAATCCGGGGTCGATGAATCCGGCTGTGGAATGGATGAGGAGCCCGAGCCTGCCGAGGCTGGATTTGCCTTCGAGCCGTGCGACTACGTCGTCTGCGAGTCCGATCGTCTCGAGCGTGGAGCCGAGCACAAACTCACCCGGGTGCAGGATGAACGGGTCGCCTTCGGTGGCCGTGACACCCTTGGTCAAGTCGTCCTGGGGTGCCTTCGGGTCGATCAGGGCGTACCTGTGGTTCTCGAAGACGCGGAAGTTCGGGTCGCATCGGAGATCGATGCTTGACGGTTGCACCATCGATTCGTCATACGGATCGATGGTGATCCGACCGCTCGCGACTGCTTCCTTGATGCTTATGTCTGAGAAGATCATTGACAGCCGATGCTAGCCGTGGCGCCTGCAACTCCGGCGCTGATTCGCGAACCACATCCGGTGAGGATTAGCTCCAGAATGTAAGGGATCGCCTATTACGGAAGGACGACCGGGAGGCCCGAAGCGTACCAGTTGACGATGCCACCGTCGATCTCCGTGACGTTCGTGAAACCGAGTTCCTTGAACGTACGCATCGCCTGGCCGGATCTGTTTCCGCTGCGGCAGTAGACGACGTAATGCGCGTCCTTGTCGAGTTCGTCGAGTTGCTCGGAAAATGTCGGAGAGTAGAAATCGATGTTGATAGCGCCCTCGATGACGCCGGCATCGAACTCGTCCTGGGTTCGGATGTCGAGGATGATTTCGTTTGGCTCTGCCGCGATGACGGCTGCAGCGCTCGCAGGGCTCACCGTCTCGTGGACCGCTCCCTCCGAGGAGCAACCAGCGAGAGTGATCGCGGCGAGCACGAGGCCGGTGATGAGCGCTTTTGTCGCGTGCTTCATGGCTAGGAACCACTCGTTGTGGGCAGGTCTGCGTGTGTCCAGGCGATCATGCCGCCCGTCACATTTAGGGCATCGATCCCGTTGTGGTTGAGGAATCGAGTAGCGGCGTTCGAGCGGTCTCCGCTGTGGCAGAACGCGAGGATCTTCATGCCCTTGAGCTCGTCGACGCGACACGAGAGCGAGTCGAGGGTGATCGAGATCGAGCCCGAGGGGTGGCCTTGAATTCGCTCGAGCACGGTGCGCACATCGAGGATCACATACCCCTCCTCCGAGGCCATGCGGTGAGCCGTTGCCGCGTCTACAGCACTCCTTTTTCGTCCGAACATCACGCGACATCCTTCGCGATCATGGTGCCTCTCCCTTGACAAATACCTAGGGGGGTATAGTACTCTGCTAGCGTTTCAAGTGAGAGGATCCCCAACATGCTCTTCGACCTTTCGTCTGCCGACACCCGCGCGTACGCGACACAGATCTCGACAGCGAGCCTCGGCGACCATTCATACATCGTGGTCGTAGGCGACGAGGCTGTTGCTGTCGATATCCAGCGCGATCTCGATCGTTTCCAGGACGTCCTCTTAGGTATTGACGCTGATCTTGTCGCGGTGTTCGAGACACACATCCACAATGACTACATCAGTGGAGGGAAGCGTCTGGCCGAATTCCACGGTGCTCAATATGTACTCCCTGCCCATACGGGGGCGCCTTATCAGCACACGCCGCTCGCCGACGGCGAGACGATCTCGGTGGGTGCCTGGGTGATGCGCGCAATGCATACGCCGGGTCACACACCGAATCACACATCCTATGTTCTGGAGTCCCCTGACGGTGCAGTGGCGATCTTCTCGGGGGGATCGATGCTCGTTGGCGCTGTCGGCCGTTCGGATCTGTTGGGCCCTGACCACACCGAGGCTCTGTTGCAGTCCCAGTACGAATCCATGCACCGCATCGTTCGCGAACTCCCCGATCCAGCCCTCGTCGCCCCGACACACGGAAGCGGATCGTTCTGCTCGGTATCGGCCATAGCGGATTCCGCGAGCACCATCGCACAGGAGAGACTCCGTAATCCGGCGCTACTCGCGCCGTCGCTTGAGGCGTTCGCCATGTCGCAGGTTATGGCGTACAAGCAGTACCCGGCCTACTACAAGTACATGGCGCCGTTGAACCTTGAACCCATGGGGGCCCCCCCCGACGCCGAGCTCCCGACGATCACATCGGCTGACGCCGTCGGTGACGCAACGATCGTGGACATCCGTCCCTTCCTCAACTACGCAGCGGGGCACATACCGGGCTCGCTCTCGTTCGAGATGTCCGATGATGGTGTGACGTACATGGGCTGGACGATGGAGTGGGGTTCTCCGATCGTCCTCGTTGGTACTCGAGGGAACGCGCAAGAGGTCCGTGTCCAACTCCAACGCATCGGCTGGGATAACGTCACGGGTCATATCGATCCGGTGGGTCTCTCCGAATTCGTCGACGGCGAACTCGCCATGACGGAGTTCGCGACGTTTGCAGAACTCGGTGGCGACGTATTGGGACTCACGCTCGACGTGCGCGATCGCGTCGAGCAGCTCGATGGAGTCATACCTGGCGCCGATCTTGCCCACCTCCAGGACGTTGCGGCCGATCCAGCGCGATTCGCCGAGAGTGGTGCAGTCATCGTCTACTGCGCGAGTGGTCACCGAGCGGGGATCGCGGCGAGCTTCATTGAGGCTGCCGGGGGGAAGACCATTGTTGTGCGCGACACTCTGGCGAACTATGGCGGCAGACTCGCCACACCCGCCGCTTAACGACCCTGATCGCTTCTCCCGGACTCTCAGCGGAGGCGGAGAAACATCGTCTCTAGTGCCTCGGGTGTGTACCCACTCTCCTCTGCGACGTCTGGATTGAGCCGGCATTGTTCCATGGTTGCTGAGAAGAAGCGGAAGCCTGCCCGGCTCAATGCGCGATTCGCTGCGGCGAACTGCGTGAGCACGTCATTGCACTCACGCCCTGTCTCGATCATTGCTTGTAGGCCGCGGAGTTGCCCCTCGGCGCGCTTCAGCCGCTTGATGATGTCGTTGCGGTCTTCCTCAAGGAGATTCATATCAAAATGATACCCCCTGGGGGTATCAAGCAGTCGAGGTGAACGTACGCACACTTCGCATCTCAGAGGTGCTAACTCGGACTCTCGGACTTGTGGCGCGGACTGTGGTTGACGGGTAGGTCGACAGTGAATGTCGTGCCCTCGCCCGGTGTGCTGGTTACAGTGATCTCCCCGCCGTGGCGCTCCACGATCCTTCGGCACACGGCTAACCCGATACCCGTTCCAGAGTATTCGCTCGGACTGTGGAGATGCTGAAACATCGAGAAGATCCGGTCCACATACGCCTCTTCGATCGCAATACCGTTGTCGCGTACGGTAAGTCTGCAGATCGGGGGTCCGCCGATACGCTCGTTGTCGACGATCTCGCCCTCCACGGTGACCTGTGGGGCTGTACCGGGCCGGTGAAACTTCAGTGCGTTCGTGATCAGGTTCCCGATGAGCTGTGACATCTGGGTCGGATCTGCATCAATAACAGGGAGCGGTCCGACGTTGACCTCGCCGTCGGTCTCCTCGACGCGGTCGTGCAGTTCGGAGACGACTTTCGCGGTTAGAACTCCCAGGTCGACGGAGGTGAAAGTTCTGCCTCGGGCCGATACCTGGGAGTAGGCATGCAGGTCGTCGATTAGTTTGCGCATCCGCCGGACAGACCCTCCGAGGCGTTCCAGATCGAGCCGGCTCCGCTCACTGAGGTTGTCTGCGGATGTGGCGACGATACGATCGGCGAAGATCTCCACTTTTCGCAAGGGCTCTTGCAGGTCGTGCGCTGCAATGGACGCGAACCCTTCGAATTCTTCGTTGCTTCGCTCGAATCGTCTGGCGTAAGCGTCGACGGCGTCCTCGGCTTGTCTGCGGTCGGTGACATCACGCACGGTGGCGATTGCGGCGATGCCCTCGACCTGACAGGGGTTCAGAGCGCAGTCGATGGGGAACTCCGTGTCGTCCTTGTGCTGTCCCCAGAATTCGCCTCCAGCGCCCAATGGCTGTCTGGTGGGGTTTGACATCCATGCTGTGCGCAGGTCGTGGTGGCGCACCCTGAACCGTTCTGGCATCAACATCTCAACGGACTGGCCAACAAGTTCGTCCGCTTCGTATCCGAACATCGATTCCAGCGCTTCGTTGACGGTCGAGATTAATCCGTCCCCACCGATGGTCAGCAGCCCGTCGGGGGCCTGACGAAACAGCTCTTCGAAGTTCTGATGTTCTATCTCGGCTCGCTCGTCCGAGAGAGCCAGCCGCG
>JASJXX010000023.1 GCA_030123765.1 Actinomycetota bacterium
ACGCGTCCCGTTCGGCGGTTCATCGACCGTAAGGCCACGACTACCGAGGGAGACCGGGTCTCCTTGAGCATCGGGATGGTCTTCTCGTAGGTGTCAACTCCCAATCGGTCGGCGACGCGGTCAGCTATCGCCCTGCCTCCCTCCGAGCGAGAGTGCGCTGAGCCGAAGTAGTACACGCCCTCTTCGCTGCTGGTAGCGACAAGGAAGCCGACCACTATGTCAACGTCAGTCCGATTTGCTCGTTGTGCGCGCAGGCGCGCGGTAGGAGACGTGTCCATACTTCTACTCATCGCCGGGGAGGCTCCAAGAAGTTGCAGGGAGGAGGCAGCTTCGGTGGCTGCGAGCCACGTCGCTGCGCTCTCCCGGTCGTCTCTGCACTCGGGATCAAGGTAGATGCGCTGTCCCGAGATGCTCGGTGGGAGCGTTGCGAGCCACTGCCGTTCACGCACCGCTTCGCGTCCGGGCTTCTGTGTGGCCATCTCAACGAGGCGGAGTTCGTTGCAGACGACCTGTCCCGAAATTCCATCTTCTGCCAGTTCGCTGTTGTGTTGGAAGTCGAGAAGACCATCGAGGGTGTCCGGGCCGAAGATCCCGTCGACCTTACCGACATCGAAACCGAGCGAGTTGAGTCGTGCCTGGAGATCGGCGACATCATCGCCGCGCATCATGGGAACGCGGTGATACAACAACCTGTCTCCCAGGGCGTATCCAGCATCGACGAGGGCGCGCCACGTCTCGGGTCCAACGATGCCGTCAACGGGGAGCCCTCTCTGGGATTGGAAGTCAGAGATCGCACGGTGTGTGGCGTCCGCGAATACACCCGTTTCATCGTCCGTAATGCAGTGGCCGAGCGCGGTGAGACGGTCCTGGACGTCTCGAACCGCTTCTCCACGATCTCCCGTGTGATAGAGCCTCACGGGTGTGAGCGTTGCACGTTTATCTCACTGGAGGAAATCAGCGAGCTCTGAGGTGAGCTGTCCCTTGCTTCGCGCTCCGACGAGGCGACGCTTCTCCTCGCCGTTCTGGAATACGATGAGCGTGGGAATACTCATGACGCCATGGGCACTCATGGTTGCAGGGTTGTCGTCGACGTTCAGCTTCGCGACTGTGAGTTTGCCCGCGTTGTCAGCGGCAAGCTCGTCGAGGGGGCCGTCCATCATCTTGCAGGGGCCACACCACTCTGCCCAGAAGTCGACGAGCGTCGGGGTGTCGGAAGCGATCACAGAAGCGAAGTCAGCGTCGGTGACGGTTGTCGTGTTCTTGCCCATGGTGTCTCCTGTCTCTCGAAGCGATGCTTCGCGTAGAATTCAATATGTTCGGGGAGGCGTTGCTAGCCGAGCCACCGTTCGGCGTCGAGCGCTGCCTGGCACCCCATGCCTGCCGCGGTGACGGCTTGCCGGTAGATCTTGTCGGTCACGTCCCCTGCTGCGAATACGCCCTCGACTGAGGTCAGAGACGCTCCGGGTTCCGTCAGGATGTACCCGGCATCGTCAAGATCGAGTTGCCCCTCGAACACTCTGGTGTTGGGGGTGTGGCCGATGGCTACGAAGACGCCGTCGGTGGAGCGGTCCGTTACCTCGTCGGTCATGACGTTTCTCATGCGGACACCGCTCACGAGCCGGTCCCCGAGGATCTCTTCGATGACGGTGTTCCAGATCACATCGATTTTGGGATGCTTGAGTACCCGGTTCGCCATGATTGTCGACGCGCGGAACGCATCTCGCCTGTGAACAATGGTCACCTTGGACGCGAACTTGGTGAGGAAGAGTGCCTCCTCCATCGCCGAGTCGCCCCCCCCAACCATGACGAGATCCTTCTCTTTGAAGAAGAACCCGTCGCAGGTGGCACATGCAGAGACTCCAAACCCTCTGAGCCGTTCCTCACCCTCAACCCCAAGCCAGCGGGCGGAGGCACCAGTGGAGATGATGATGCTCTCGGCGGTGTAGACGTCCCGGCCGACGAAGACTTTGAAGGGCTTCACGGAGAAATCAACATCCGTGACATCGGAGCTGATGATCCGGGTTCCAAATCGCTCGGCCTGCTTACGCATCTGTTCCATGAGATCGGGGCCCATGATGCCGTCAGGGAATCCAGGATAGTTCTCTACATCGGTCGTGATCATCAGCTGACCCCCCCGCTCCATCCCTTCGACCATGAAGGGGTTGAGGCCGCCGCGGGCCGCGTAGATGGCTGCGGTGAGACCGGCGGGGCCGGAACCGATGATGAGGACCTTCTCGGCCATAGTTCACTCCTGCTACGAGGATCGATCTTGGGGGTAGCGCCGTGACCAGACGAGGGCTCCCACCAGGATCAGAACCAGGCCCACCGCGGCGTACGCGACTTCTACTCCGATCAGCGTTCCGAGGGCCCGGAATATTCCGATGAGTAGCCAGATGGTCGCCATCACCGCGGTGACGAGCACGATTACTCCGACGGCTGCCCAGGTAATTGCTGTAGCCGCCCGGTCGACGGAGAGCTCCCGAACCTTCGTTGCGAATTGTTCGAGGCCGTCCGCGACGCGGGATGAGAGGCGTACATTCTGGTCAGGCATGACCAGGCGAAGCCTAGTAGTCGCGTGTGGGTGGTCGCTCTGACCTAAGAACCGGGAGAGACGACCTCGCAGGCAGCGAGATCGACGCTTAGGGCGGCTTCGATGCCAGACCCGAAGTCCAGGCCGAGGTGGACGATCGTGACTCCATCGATCTCCGTGGATCCAATAGGAATGGCTCTCTGCGTCCCGGGAGGGAGATCCAGGGCAATCGCTTCAATGCAGACAGCGAGCGCCCCCATGTCGAGGAATGCTTTCGTGGTGAATTCGAGGGAAGCGAGCCGTTCATCCACGGTCTGAGGGCTCAAAGCCCCACGGGTGTATTCGAGGAGCTCTTCAACGGGGACGCTCCCTGTGTCATAGATCGCTGCAGGCTCCGGCGCCTCTGCGTCGCGCAGAGGGTCAGCGAACTGTTCGGTCTCCTGACCCGCGAGAGAGGTCGCGGCGAGCGTCGGATCTGTGACCTCGGACATCTCGAGCTCGACCGGCGCTGGCTGGAGAGCTGTCTCGAGCGAGTCCTCGGTGACGGTTCCCGGGAGAATGACGATCGCTGCGATGATCGCCGTAGCTGTTGCAAGGCCGAAGACTGATTGTCGCCAGGGAATCCTGCGTCTGGGCACAGCGGAGGGCATGAGACCGAGCTGCTCCTGTAGTTTCAGGTGAAGCACGGACCGCTCCTGCAGGGTCATGCGTGGAGCCGTGCTTGAGCGGAGGAACGCAAGTGCTGTGACCTGCGCCGCATATTCGGAAGCGAGTTCGGGATCTGCTTCGATGCGCGTGGCGGCATCCTCTGCAGCTCTTCCGGTGAGGAGCCCCTGGGCGTGCGCAGCGACGAGGTCGCGGTTCTGTTCGTTCATGATTCTCCGCAGTCTTCATTTGGATGTTCTGAAGGGGTGTTTAGGTTCCCGAGACTTCGGGCGAGCTGTCTGCGAGCTCGGAACAATCTGCTCTTGATCGTTCCCGTCGGTATTTCTAGGGTATCGCTCGCCTGCTCGAGGGACATGCCGTCGAGATCGACGAGTATGACGGCGGAGCGGAACTCGGGACTCAACAGGGAGAGAGCCGCCTCGATGTCCGGGCGAACATCGATCGCGTCGAAGGCATCGGCAGCTTGGGGATCAGCCGGATCGTGTGCCTCAGACAGCTCGTTCGTTCTCCTCCGCTTCGCTCTCCTGAGATGGTCGTAGCAGGTGTTGACCGCGACACGGTACAGCCAGGTCGAGAACGCCGCTCGAGCCTTGTACTTGTCTGCTTTCCTGAACACGGTGAGGAATGTGTCCTGGGTGGCGTCGAGAGCGGCTTCCCTGTCGTGCAGCATGCGCAAGCAGACAGCGAAGACGCGGTCCTCGTGGGCAGACATGAGTTCGTTGAACGCCGCGAGGTCGCCCCGGAGGTACTGGGTAACGAGTTCGATGTCTCGATCTGCTCGGTCTGTCATTGCTCGGGTGACAGTAGACGCACCACGCACGGTGAACGGAAGTGGCGGTGGGTTTCTACGGAACGAAACGTGCCTCGGAGATTTGAGACTGGTAGGTGCCGTTCACCTGTTCGGGGAGCCCGGTGATCCAGAGGAGCCACAGCCCGCCGCCACGAAGCGGCAACTGGATACGGGACTGGGCACGATGGAGGGTTCCGCGCGAGAGATGTTCCCACTGACGGGGATCCTCGGGCAACGAGCTCGCCCATCTGATCGTGTAGGTAGTGCCGGGTGATCCAGCGATGAACATCGCACGAGGTGTCCCCTCGATGTCGAAGACGAGTCCGACACCTTCCTTGATCTCCTTGAGGGGACGCGAGTAGGACTCGGTTGACCAGCTTGTGGAGCGGTCGCCGTCGAGCACGTGCCCGACGGTGTCGTCGCTCTCGGTGCCATCGCCGAGCGGGTCGTACACCGTCACGGTGACTGAGAGACGTTCCGATTCGTCGACCGGAGAGAGCGTCTGAGTGGGTGCAGTGGGCGCAGGTGCCGTCGGTTGGGCAGTGATCGGATAGAGGACAGGCGAGTCGGGATCGAAGTCTGTAGCGAGGCCGATGGCGGCGATGGCGGCGATGGACAACACGATCAACCCGAACAACGCAAGGGCTCTCCATGGTTGAACCGGTCCCTCTTCGCTCTGCGTCACACGCGGAACGGCCTGGAGGGAGCGGGCGAGCGCTGCTGCGTCGAGCGTCCCATCAATCCCTCCACGGAGGGCATCGTCGAGAGAAGGGTGGATACCGTCGATGATGTCCGAGGGGAAGACGCTGGACTCATACGTTCCAGTGATAGCGGCCCTGAGTACCTCGGCCAGTGCCATCGTGTCCTCTTCCGGGTCGGTCCAGCGGCTCTCCCTTCCGAATCCTCCGAGCTTCACCGGATGCGCAGCCGAGAAATGGACGGCTGAAGAATCGATGGCACCGTGGACACCACCGAGCGCATGGAACCGTGAGAGTGCGAGGCAGAGCCCCGAAGCATTCGGAAGAAACTCGGCTGCAGGGAGCGCCTCGCCGGCTTTGAGGCGGTCTGCGATGGTCACTCCGCCGTCCCACTCCGAAACCGAATACGCAGACGAGGAGGTCTCACCCGCGGCGAATACCTTCTGAAGGTGGATCTCGCTGAGCGCAGCCGCAGAGCGGACATTCGCGAGGAACGTTTCGTGACGGGCGCTCGAGGACTCGGGAGCGAGATAGCGGATGAGAACAGGGCGGTCCAGAGACTCGTCCTGAGCGAACCACTCTTCGATGTCACCATCGCTTCCGAGCCGGATGTTGAGCCGATAACGATCAGGGAGCCGGGGAGGCATGCCGTTTAGCCAGATCTGAGAACAGCAAGCGATTCAGGGAGCTGCGTGTAGCCCTCGGTCTCGTATAGGCCGATAGCTGAGATGTTCTCGAACTGTGTGTTGAGGAGGAGGGCTCGAGAGCCGTGGCGTCGCGCGCTGCGCGCAGCAGCACGAATGAGGCTCCGACCCATGCCTTGTCCCTGCCAGGTGGGGTCGATGGCAACACGCTGAAGATATGAGATAGCGTGGCCGTATCCCACGACAGCGAAGCCTGTGATGCCAAGATTTCCATTCGGGATGACGAAGACGCTCGATCGGGATGTGGCCTGGGTTGACTCGATGAAGGACCGACGGTCGTATCGCCAGAATTCGGAGAAAGCAACCCTGTCGATAGAGAGCATCGCGTCGAAGTCCGGTTCCTCGACTCGCGCGACGAGATGGTTGGGAGCGGGGATCGGCTCGTCGAGGGAGAGACGCATGAGTGCCAGGTCGATGTAATCCACGAACCCGGCACTCTCCCATGGCGTGCGTGCTGAGCGCGAGAGAGGGGAGGAGAGAACCGCGGGGGCGCCAGCGAGAGAGAGCTTCTCGACACACGCGGAGATGAAGCTGCTTCCGCCTCGGACGACGCGAAGCGAGGCATCCGCAACCGTGTCGTTCCATGGCCGGGCTTCGGCCCTAGCCCAGCCACGACGAAGCGACACGGAACCAGGCCAGGTGCCACGCTGGAATACTCGATGAGGTGAATCTACAAGGGCCAAGACCTCTCCAACGGTCGCGCCACTGAGAGATAAGGCTAACCGCGATTCAGGAGGGTCTGGTGCGTGCGAGGCTCCGCGACGAGTCTGCGCTCTTCGCACCCCATGATTCGAGGCGCGAGCAGCACTTGGACGGATCTTTGGTAAAGGACCGGGAGGATTGTCCGATACCCCTGGGGAACATCAATGCGGACGGAGATCTCAGTGACTGACCAGAGCCCCACCCTCGACGAGCTCCTCGAGAGGCTCGTGACGATCGGTGGGTCGGATCTCCATCTCAAGGTCGGGTCACCTCCCTCATACAGGGTCGATGGTGCGCTTCACGCGGCAGAGATGCCGGTGCTGGGAGCCGGGGACACGGAACGTCTCCTCAACGACCTTCTTCCCAGTAGGTTCAAGGCAGGAGCCGACTACACAGTTGATCTTGACTTCGCCTACGGGAGAGCTGAACTGGGGCGTTTCCGGGTAAATAGCTATCGCCAACGGGGCTCTGTGAGCATCGTTGTGAGATCGGTAGCGCCCACGGCCAGGACGCTTGGAGAACTCGGGCTCCCCCCGGTCGTCGCGAGGCCATGCGAAGAGTCCGACGGGCTCATCCTCGTGACAGGTCCCGCAGGGTCAGGGAAGACGACAACATGCGCGGGTATGGTCGACCATATCAATCGGTCACGCCGGGTGAGCATTATCACGATCGAGGATCCGATCGAGGTGTTGCATCGTGACAAGATGGCGATCGTCAGCCAGCGAGAGGTAGGCGTGGATACCCCCTCGTATCGAGAAGGAATGGCTTCCGCTATGCGGCAAGACCCCGATGTGATCTACGTCGGCGAGATGCGGGACCAGGAGACGATCGAGGCCGCGCTCGTGGCTGCGGAGACCGGACATCTCGTGATCTCAACCATGTACACCCTTGACGCACTCGAGACGGTGCATCGCATCCTCGATTCGTTCCCCCCCTATCTCGAGCGCAGGGTGCGCCAGATGCTCGGGACAACGCTTCGTGCGATCGTCTCGCAGCGGCTGATTCTAAAGGCAGAGGGGCAGGGAAGGACGCTCGTCGCGGAGGTTCTCATCAACACGGAGGCCGTCCGGGAGGTGCTTGTCGATCCTGACGCGACGGGGAGGGTCCCTGACATCGTGGCGGAGGGAGCCTTCTACGGCATGCAGTCGCTGGACCAAGCGATCACGGAGAAGTGTGAAGCTGGTGAGATCACCTACGACGACGCACTGATGCATGTCGCAGCACCTCGCGAGTTCAAGCTCGCGATAGGGATGGGTCAGAAAGCGCCCCGATAGCGAGCGAACTCACCGGTCGAACCGGAGACGTCCCTACTCTCTCGTCCATGCCCGACTTCGCATGCCGTGAATGCGGCACATCGTTCTCCCTCTCCCAGGCGGTGCTTGACCGCTTTCCAGGGTGGAGCCCGAAGCAGTGCCTCGATTGCCGCAGAGGCTCAGAGCCAACCAGAGCGAGCGGGGCGGTGAACGGAGGTCGGACGGAGAACCCGACTTCAGGAGTATTCACAGATGGAAGCTCCGTGCCGAACCCCGGTCCCGGCGGCTGGGGCGCCGTCTATGTCACCGAGAACGAAGTGATCGCTGAGGCATACGGGTACGGTGGGGATACGACGAACAACCGGATGGAGCTGCTCGCCTTGATCGAGGCCGTCGATCTTGTCCCGCCGGGTGTCGAGACGTTCGTCTTCTCAGATTCGAATCTCGCGGTGCGCACGATCAACGAGTGGGCCGAAGGCTGGGAACGGCGTGGATGGAAGCGGAAGACAGGACCCGTCGAGAACCTCGACCTCGTACAGCGAGCGTATGCCGCATTCAGGGCCAGACCTGAGCTCAAGCTCAGATGGATCAAGGCCCACGTGGGAGTCACGTGGAACGAATATGCCGACGAGCTGGCGAACCGGGGACGGGTGGAGGGCTCGGAATGATCCCCGCGCGCATCAAGTCGATCATAACTCGAGACGTCTGCGAACTCGCCGCACTCTTCGACGCCGAGGGGCACACTTTGTATCTCGTTGGTGGATCGGTACGAGATGCTCTGGTGGGGCGTACGAGCGAAGATCTCGACTTCACTACCGATGCGCGCCCGGACGACATCGAGCGGATAGGGGGGGAGTGGGCGCACTCGAGTTATCTCGCGGGTAAGGCATTCGGGACGATCGGGTTAGTGAAGGACCAGGCCATCTACGAGATCACCACGTTCCGTTCCGAGATGTACCGTGACGACTCCCGTAAACCGGTCGTCGTCTTCAGCGACGACATCGTCGAAGACCTCTCGCGGCGTGACTTCACGGTCAACACGATGGCGATCCGGGTACCTACCGCCGAGGGGGACGCACCCGAGATGATCGACCCGTTCGGTGGCCTGACGGATCTCTCCGCCAGGTATCTCCGCACACCCATGGACCCCGAGGTGTCCTTCGGCGACGACCCGCTGAGGATGTTGCGGCTCTTCCGGTTCGTGTCGATGCTCGGGTTCACCCCCGACGCCAAGGCGGTGGATGCGGTGGCGAGGATGAGGTCGAGGCTTGAGATCGTGTCGGCAGAGAGGATCCGGTCAGAATTCGACAAGCTGATGATTGGCGACAACGTCGCTGACGCCCTCCGCCTGCTTGTCGAGAGTGGTCTTGCAGAGCAGTTCATCCCCGAGATCCCCGCGCTCGCGGTCGAACAGGATCCTGTCCACAGGCACAAGGATGTTCTCGCACACACGATTGCGGTCGTGGCCAAGACGGGTCCGAGACTCAGGCTCCGTCTCGCGGCGCTCTTCCACGACATAGGAAAGCCCGCGACGAGAGAGTTCAGAGACGGCGGGGTGTCCTTCTACCACCACGAAGTTGTCGGAGCGCGCATGACGCGAAGGAGGATGCAGGATCTTCGTTATCCAAAGGACGTGATCAAGGAGACGTCACAGCTCGTGTTCTTGCACATGAGGCCCCACACGTACAAGATGGGCTGGACGGACTCAGCCGTTCGGAGATACGTCCGCGATGCAGGGCACCTCCTCAAAGACCTGAACGAGCTTGTGCGTTGCGACGTCACGACACGCAACAAGCACCGGGCGAGAAAGATCTCGAATCGGATCGACAGCCTTGAGAAGCGCATCGGCGAACTCGCCCAACAGGAGGAACTCGACAGCCTGCGACCCCCCATAGACGGCAATGACGTCATGCGGCATCTCAACATTGGGCCATCGCGACAGGTCGGCAAAATCATGCACATGCTTCTTGAGCACCGCATCGAGGCCGGGCCCTATACAGAGGAAGAGGCGTACGCCCTGCTGGACAGGTGGCGGAGAGAGAACCCGTAACGCGGCGCAGTGGCCTCAAGAAACCTGTGCGCATACAATCGTGCATATGCGTATAATCTGCCGATGTACTCTGTAGCGATTCTCGGCGCCTCCGGCTACGCCGGGGGAGAACTGATCAGGTTCGTCGACTCCCACCCGCATTTCGAGGTGGTGTTCCTTGGTGCCAACCGCCGTGCTGGCGAGAGACTACGCGTGGTGCATCCCCAACTCGACGGAGGCGCCCGTCTCCTCGAGGGCTACGACGACGACCGGGTCGCAGGGTCCGATCTTGTCTTCATGGCGCTCCCCCACGGCACCTCGGCAGGTCTCGCCATGGGCCTCATGGAGAGGGGGGTGAAAATCGTTGACCTCTCAAGTGACTTCAGGCTCGACACGCCCGCGCGCTACAGCGAGGCGTACGGGGAGGAGCACCCATATCCAGAGCAGCTCGGCCAGTGGACCTACGGTATCCCGGAGCTCAACAGCGGGCTCATCGCAGGAGCCGACCGGGTCGCCTCGCCGGGGTGCTACCCCACTTCGGTCGTGATCCCTCTCGCTCCGTTGCTCAGGGAGGGACTCATCGAGCCCACCGGGATCATCGTGGACTCCCTGTCCGGCGTCTCCGGCGCGGGACGAGACGTATCGCAAGCCCTCCATTTCGGTGCCGTTGACGAGTCCGTCAAGGCGTATAAGGTGCTGAACCATCGACACCGTCCGGAGATGGAGAGTGCCCTGGATGCGTTCGCAGGCACCGCGACATCGATCCTCTTCACCCCCCACCTGGTGCCGATGCAGCGCGGCATCCTGTCAACGGTCTACGCTCCTGTAGCCCGGGGAACAAGCGTGAGAACCATGGGGGATGCTTTCGACGCAGCCTACTCAGGCTCGCCATTCGTCGAACGGATCGAAGGGTCCCCCGAGACGCGCTGGGTTGTCGGTTCAAACAAGCTCCTCGCCTCCTTCCATCTTGATGAACGCACCGGCATGGCCGTCATCATCTCTGCCATCGACAATCTCGTGAAAGGTGCCGCGGGCCAAGCCGTCCAGAACGCCAACCTCATGTTCGGGTTCGATGAGGCCACCGGGCTCCCCTCTGACGGGTGGATGCCGTGAGCGTCACCGCAGCGGCAGGGTTCAGGGCCGCGGGCGTCGAGAGCGGGATCAAAGCCGAAGGCCTCGACATAGCGCTTGTCGTAGCGGAGAAGCCTGCTGTGACCGGGGCCGTGTTCACCCAGAACCAGATTGCAGCTGCACCGGTGCTTCTGAGCCGCGAGAGCCTGCTGCGCAGCAGCCTGAAACGAGGCGTGGTCCTGAATTCCGGTTGTGCCAACGCAGCGACGGGTGGCCTCGGTACGGAGAACGCCCACAAGATGGTGCACGCAACAGCGACCGTCCTCGACGTCTCATCCGAGGAAGTGCTCATCTGCTCAACAGGCACTATCGGCCCACAACTCCCCATGGGTAGAGTCGTCGCAGGGATCGGCGATGCTGCCGGGAGCCTCGACGGTTCTGCTTCTGCGGGTACCCGGGCTGCAACAGCGATCATGACGACCGACACGGTCCCGAAGGAGTCCGTCGTACAGGGGGGTGGCTGGGTCGTCGGTGGGATGGCCAAGGGTGCAGGGATGATCCGCCCGAACATGGCGACAATGCTCGCGATTCTCACGACGGATGCCGACGTTCACCAGAGCGTGCTCGATGCTGCGCTACGGTCGTCGGTCGACGCGACGTTCAACTCGTTGAACATCGACGGCTGCGAGTCGACGAACGACACCGTGATCGCCATGGCATCGGGAGCCTCCGGCACTCGCCCCGACCCCGTGGAGTTCGCAGCGGCGATGGAGCAAGTCTGCCGCGACCTTGTGCAACAGATGGCGCGGGACGCCGAAGGGGCATCTCGTGTCGTGACGATCGATGTGTCCGGGGCGCCAGACGACGCCACTGCGAGGCGGCTCGGCAGGTTCGTCACGGACTCAGCGCTCGTCCGTTCATCGTTTTATGGGGGTGATCCGAACGGGGGGAGGATCCTAGGGGCTCTCGGCGCGGCCGGCGTGGAGATCGACCCCGGTGCGATCACGATCACCTATCAAGGTGTTGACGTCTTCGCCAACGGCGTAGAGGCTGCCTTTGATGAGCCCGCGCTGCTCGTGCAGATGGAGGCTGGCGACCTCGAGGTTGGCATCCGCCTTGGTGGCGGCCCCGGGGCTGCCCGTATCGTTGCGACAGACCTGACTCCGCAGTACGTCATCTTCAATGGAGAGCGGTCATGAGTGGACGTTCGACACCGCACCCCGCGAAACCACGAATAGCGTCGACGATGGGGAAGGCGGGCATCTTCTCAGAGGCCCTGCCCTTCATCCGCAAGTTTCGCGGAACTACGGTCGTCATCAAGTACGGCGGTTCCGCAATGGTTGACGAGTCGCTCCGAGAGACGTTCGCGGACGACGTCGCGATGCTTCACTATGTAGGCATCAAGCCGATCGTCGTCCACGGCGGTGGCCCCCACATCTCGAAAGCCCTGGGACAGCAGGGCATCGAACCGCAGTGGCGAGAGGGGTTACGTGTCACAGACGAGCACACGATGCGTGTCGTCCAGGCGACTCTCGTTGGAGAGATCAACCCTGACATCGTGCGATTGATCAACAAACACGGCGCAGTTGCAGCCGGGGTCTCGGGCCTTGACGCGAATCTCTTTATGGCAGAGCGAGAGGATGAGCAGCTCGGCTTCGTCGGCAGGGTCACGGAAGTCAACACGGGACTTGTTGAAGGCCTTCAAGCCCAGGGATACGTGCCTGTGGTGGCGCCGATTGCCCGCGGCGAGGACGGGGAGACTTACAACGTCAATGCGGACAGCGCGGCGTCGGCGCTCGCGTCGGCGCTCGGCGCGTCCAAGCTCGTGTATCTCACCGATGTCGAAGGCCTCTATAGGGATCTCGGTGACCAGGACAGCCTCATCTCGAGAATCTCGGCCAGGGATCTCAGGGATCTTCTCGAGAGCGACTCGGTCTCGGCCGGCATGTTGCCGAAGTTACGGTCTGCGATCGATGCGATCGATGCCGGAGTGGGCCAGGTCCACATCCTTGACGGGCGCATGCAGCACGCTGTGCTGCTCGAGATTTTCACTCCCGAAGGCATCGGCACGATGATCACGAACGGTCAGAGCCTGTGAGGGCAGACACGACGGCGAGGAGGAGGGAGATTCGGAGCTTGCTCTCGGCAACGACCGTCGCGAGTCAGAACGCTCTTCAGCATCTGCTCGCAGAGAGAGGCTTCGACGTGACCCAGGCAACCATCTCGCGTGACCTCGACGCTGTCGGTGCTGAGAGGATTAGGCAGGACGGGCACGTTCGGTACCGCATTGGACACGATCGGGGCGTTGCGGGACCTGCGACTGTGGCGCTCTCTGACGCTGTCGATGAGTTTGTAGAGAGAATGGAGACGTCGGGGAACCTGATCGTGTTGAAGGTACCTCCTGGGGCCGCGCAGTTCGTGGCAAGCCGGATCGATGCCGCCACACTCGACGGCGTACTCGGAACGATCGCGGGCGACGACACGATACTTGTCGTCGCCGATGATCGAGTCACTCCAGCAACGGTATTGCAACGATTGAGAGGAACGGAGGCATTCGATGGCCAAAGAGATCAAGAAGGTCGTGCTCGCGTACAGCGGCGGTCTTGACACATCAATTATCCTCAGGTGGATCAAGGAGGAGTATGGCGCTGAGGTTGTGACCTACACCGCTGACGTCGGACAGGGGGAGGAGACCGAAGAGGCCCGCGTCAAGGCGCTCAAGACCGGGGCCTCCCTCGCGATCTGCGAAGACCTCACAACGGAGTTCGTAGCCGACTACGTGTTCCCGGCCCTTCGGGCGTCGGCCCTGTATGAGGGCTACTACCACATGGGAACGTCTCTCGCCCGTCCCGTGATCGCGAAGGGCCTCGTGCGTGCAGCGCTCGAGACCGGGGCCGACGCGATTGCGCATGGTGCAACGGGGAAGGGGAACGATCAGGTCCGCTTCGAGCTCTCGGCATACGCGCTCAAACCCGATATCAGAGTGATTGCTCCCTGGCGGGAGTGGGATCTCAAGGGCCGTGCCGACCTCATCGCGTATGCGGAGAAGTACGGGATCCCCATTCCTGTGACTCCCCGGCGGCCGTACTCGATGGATGCGAACCTGCTGCACATCTCTTATGAGGGAGGCGTCCTTGAGGATCCGTGGAGGAGCGCACCCCAGGACATGTTCCAGATGACGGTGAATCCCCAGGACGCCCCCGACGAGCCGGAGTTCGTGATCGTCGGATACGAGCAGGGAGATCCGGTCTCCATCAACGGCGACCGGTTGGCGCCTGTAGCGCTCCTCACGAGACTCAACGAGATCGGGGGGAGGCACGGAGTGGGCCGGGTCGACATGGTCGAGAACCGCTTCGTCGGGATGAAGAGTCGCGGAGTGTATGAGACGCCCGGCGGCACGATTCTCTACCATGCCCATCGGGCTGTCGAGTCACTCACCCTTGACCGCGAGGTGATGCACCTGCGCGATGAGCTCTCGAACAGGTACGCAGAGATGGTGTACAACGGCTTCTGGTTCGCACCTGAACGAGAAGCACTGCAGTCCTTCATGGACGTCGTCCAGAAACCCGTGACGGGTGAAGCGAGAATGATGCTGTACAAGGGACAGGTCAGCGTCGACGGACGACGCTCTGACACCCACGGGTTGTACGACGAGGCGACGGCTACGTTCGAGGCAGACGACGTGTACGACCAGTCGGACGCCGAAGGGTTCATCCGGATCCAGTCACTCCGACTGCGTATGTTCGCAGAGAAACGGCTGGGTGAAGGTGAGTAGTTCGCACCATCAGTCCTTCCTCAAGGGAGGGAGCGTATGACCCTGTGGTCGGGTGGCCGGTTCGACGAGGGACCCGCCGAGTCGCTGTGGCGGTTCACGGTCGACACCTCAGACCGCAGGTTGCTCGTCGACGACATCACCGGATCTATCGCCCATACAGCGATGCTCGGGGTGGTCGGCCTCCTCACCGCGGAGGAGTCGGAGGCGATTCTGAGCGGCCTTGGAGAGATCAAGGACGAGGCTCTGGCGGGTACATTCGAGTTTCTCGACACCGATGAGGACGTCCACAGCGCTGTGGAGCGGAGACTCAGCGACTGCATCGGCGCCCTTGCGGGCAAGCTCCACACGGGCCGCTCGCGCAACGACCAGGTCGCGCTCGACCTGCGGCTTTACTTGCGTCGATCTGTCGACGAACGGAGTGCGCAGCTGAGGCACTTCATGGGGGTGCTCGTTGATCTTGCCATCTCCGTGGAAGATGCCGTCGTGGCGAGTTATACACATCTTCAGCAGGCCCAGGCGGTTCCGCTCGCGCACCATCTTCTCGCGTACGCGTGGATGCTGAAGCGCGACGTGGAGCGCTTCTCCGACGCACGTAAGCGCATCGACGTCTCCCCGCTCGGAGCAGGAGCGTCGGGAGGCTCCTCCCTCCCTCTCGACCCACGAGTGTCTGCCGATCTGCTCGGCATGGAGGGCGTCTTCGACAACTCCATGGACGCTGTCGGATCTCGAGATGTGGCAAGCGAGTTCGTGTGGTGTGTCACCCAGACGATGCTGCATCTCTCACGGCTCTCCGAGGAGCTTCTGCTGTGGTCCTCGAGCGAGTTCGGCTGGGTCACGTTCTCCGACGCGTACACCACCGGATCCTCGGCCATGCCACACAAGAAGAACGCGGACATCGCCGAGCTGGTCCGTGGCAAGGCTGCGACGGTCATCGGTGACCTCACCGCGGTAGCAGCCCTTCAGAAGGGTCTTCCCATGACGTACAACAGGGACCTTCAAGAGGACAAGCGGATCGTCTTCCACGCAGACGACACGCTCGCCGGATCCCTCGACGCGCTCAGCGGCATGCTGGCAACGGCCGAGTTCCATGGGGCCGCGCCATCAGGCTGGGTGACAGCGCTCGACCTCGCCGAAGTGCTTGTGCTCCGCGGCGTGCCGTTTCGGGAAGCACATCGCGTCGTCGGCGCCCTCATCGCTGATCTCACCGCGGGGGGCCGCTCGTTCGTGGACCTCACAGGGGATCAGCTCACTGCTTTCGACGCCCGATTCGAAGCGGCAGACATCGGGGTCGTCGATCCAGTCGCCTCGGTCGAAGCCCGTGTCACTCCTGGGGGAGGATCCATGGAATCGGTCGATTCTCAGATCGCTGCACTCAAGAGATTTCTCGAATAGAACGTTCGACGTCAGGCTGCATGAGCGGGCTCGATGGTTGAGCAGTTCGGGCAGGCAGCGTCGCCGCAGTTCGCCACGACTTCAACGATCAGCCCACCGGCTGCGAACAAGGCCTTGAGCTCGGCTCCGCCGAGCGTCGTGACGTCGACCGTGTCGACGTTGTGCGTAATTGTCATCGTTTCCATACCCGTAACGTATCTTGAGGCTGTGACAGAAAAGAGCTCCGGACGCCGGGCAGAGGCCGCAGCGACCTGGAAGCAGGATCAGGGTACGATCCGGATATGGAACTGAAACGATACGTCGACGCCACACCATTCATCTTCGGTGACTTCGAGTTGAGAGAGCTCACTCCCGATGCCTTCGACCTTGCTTCTTTCGCTGAGATCATCGTCCCGGTAGGTGCAGACCGCACGCCGAGGGAGTCAACGAAGGACCATCGGATGTATGTCTGCCTTGTAGGGGACATCAGGTTCGAGGTGAACGGCGAGACGTTCCATCTCACCCCGGGAGACGTTCTCCACATCGCCAATGGTGAGATGTACGGTTTCCACAACGGAGGCTATGAGGAAGGTCGCCTGCTTCTCATCAGGGTCCCGGGTCCCTCCCTCCCCGGATCCGTTCAGCTCTGACCGTCCCCGGCCTGGTTGATGGAGCTGTCAGACCCCGCGCGGGAGGACGTACCTCCAGATCATCACGAAGTGCAGGGCGTTTCCCGCGACAACCATGACGTGGAACACCTCGTGGTAGGAGAACACCCGAGGCCACAGACGTGGCCGGTTCGTGATCAGCAGCAGCATTCCGAGGGAGTAGACCGCTCCGCCCGCGACAGCGAACGCGATACCTGCCCATCCGAGTTCCTGTACGAACTTCCACGCGATCACGGTCCCGAGCCACCCCATCGTGAGTGCAAGAATCATGGAGAAAGTCTGGCGGTCTCGGGGGAAGAGAATGTGCTGGACGATACCGAGAGCGACAAGACCCCAGGCGGTCCCGAGGACAACCCACTGGAGCGCACCGTGCAGCGCGCTGATCGCAACAGGGGTGTAGGTCCCTGCGATGAGCACGAGGATCATCATGTGGTCAATGCGTTGCATGCGCTTTTTCCAGACCCGACGCCAGGGGATCGAGTGGTAGAGCGAACTGGTCGTGTACAGCGCAACCATTGCGAGTCCGAACACGATGGCACCGGCTCTGGCCCCCCAGTTCGGTGTGATCCACCCGAGGAAGACAGTGCCGAAGATTGCGGCGACCGCGGCGCCGCCGTGCAGAAATCCGCGGACGGGGTTCTGCATCTTGCCGATCGTCCAGCGAGGCGCGTCCATGGGCGGGAGGCTAACCGTGACCGGGCTATCCCCTCCATAAACAAATTCGATCTAGGCTCTCTGTGTTGGATCTCAGCAAGGAGTGGCGTTTGGTAATTCCCAAGCCTTTGAAGAAGCCGCTGTACCGTATTTACGAGCAGCGACTTCTCGCCTCCCTTGATCGAGGTGCACTCCCGCGCCATATCGGCGTCATTCACGACGGCCACAGGAGGTACGCACGAGCCGAGCGTCTCCCCGACTATGCAGCGTCGTACCGCGTCGGCATGGCGAAATTCGTCGAGTTCCTTGGTTGGACGGCCGAACTCGAGATCCCTGCAGTTACCTGCTGGCTCTTATCGACAGAGAACCTGGAGAGGCCCGAAGCGGAACTCGCGCCGTACTACGAGGTCCTCATCGAGCTCTTCGACCGAATTCCCGAGACATCCGCAGGCCGTGACGTGACCGTCCGGTTCATCGGCAGCCTCGATCTGCTTCCGTCGGATCTCGTTGAAGAGGCGAAACGGCTCCAGGAACGATGCTCGACGGGGAGTCGAAGGGTCACAATCGCGCTCGCCTATGGCGGCAGGCAGGAGATCGTTGACGCGGTGAGAGAGCTCATCGGGAAGCTGGCTGCCGACGGTGTGCCGGCAGACGAGATCGCAGCGCGAATCAATCGCGACGAGATCTCAGCCCGCATGTACGCATCAGATATCCCCGATCCAGATCTCGTGCTGAGAACTTCGGGTGAGGCGAGGCTGTCGGGGTTCCTGCTCTGGCAGGCGGCATACGCCGAGTATCTGTTCGTCGACGTGTATTGGCCAGCTTTCCGCCACGTCGACTTTCTTCGCGCGATGCGCGAATACGCGAGTCGCGAACGGCGTTTCGGGAGATAGCGGACCACTCCTTCGAGTGACCGCCGAGCAGGGCGCGGGCTTCCTCACCTACTCCGCTGGGAGCGCGGGATGTGGTCCTGGTCGTTGAACGTGCGAAGACTCGGCACATGGGCCCCGGCAAGAGGGATGAACTTCACCCGAGCGAAGGAAGCGTGGAACAGCACAAACTTCTCCCACTCCCACGGAGATGGGGGGGTTCCCATGAGGTGTGCCAGACACACCGAGTTCGTCCCACCATGGGCAATGATCAATATCCGCCCTGGATCCTGCGGAACCTCCCACAGCCGGGGGTCCCCCGCACTTCGAGTGATGCCCCGTTCCGCGAGAAGGCCGTCGAGGGCGGAGGTCACGCGATTGTGGAAGTCCCGGAACGACTCGCCCCCCGGAAGCCCCTCCCACCACTCGTCGGGAGCGCGGTGACGAGTCGTCCTGAAGATCTTGATCACAGCTTCTTCAGTGACGCCCCGCCAGTCAGGCATCTGGATCTCGAGCAGGTCGTCGATGGTGTTGATGGCGAGACTTGTGGATCTGCTGATCGGGAGGGCAGTCTCCTGGGCGCGGATCGCGGGAGAGACGATCAGCTCGCACGCAGTCCCGTTCTCGCCTGCGATTCTCTCTGCGGCGAGGTCGGCCTGGAGCTGGCCTAGTTCCGTGAGGTGCGGGTCGACCTGAGAGAGGCCATCTACGGCCCACTGCGGTTGGCCATGTCGCACAAAGAGAATGTCCATGGGCGGCAGCGTAGTGAGTGTCTGGCCCGGAGGTGCTCCGGCTGGGGACGAACCAGAGGCCGCCTGTCGGCGGCCTCGGTTCGGGCATAGACGGGAAGTTTAGGAAGGCATCCTGTCTGGCTACCGTATCGACCGATGCAAGCGAATGCTTGAGAGGTTTTCTTGAAATCTTCCACGAGCCCGAAAATGAAACTTGTGGCACATCTCGCCCAGCACGCCGTTCGAAGAGACGGACCGTTCACGCTTCGTTCCGGGGAGGTGTCGACCTGGTACATCGATGCACGACAGACGACGTTCTCCGGCGTCGGTGCAAGGCTGTGCGCACTCGCCGTTCTTGAGGAGATTCCCCAGGGCGTCGACGCGGTCGGAGGGATGACGATGGGAGCAGATCCGATCGCCGTCGCGACGGCGATGGTCGCAGCCGAGTCGGGCTCGAGTCTCGCGTCGTTCTCCATTCGTAAGGAAGCGAAGGGTCACGGCGCGGGTGGGCGACTCGTTGGTCCCATCGCGGCGGGTGCAAAGGTGGTTGCACTTGAGGACACCACGACGACGGGCTCAGCTCTCCTTGAAGCCATCGCAGTTCTGCAGGAGGAGGGAGTTGAGGTGGTGAGAGCGATCGCCCTCGTAGACAGATCTAATGGAGTGGCACAAGAGCGGGTAGAAGCACTCGGTATCCCCTATGTTGGGATCATCACCCCGCGAGACCTCGGAGTCGAGACCTGACTGATGCGTGTCTATCGATCACCTCTCAAGATGTTCCTATTCGGTGCCGTCGGGGTCATCCTTGTCGCGGGAGCCCTCGACGTTGGCATCGGACACTGGCTAGCCACGCCGCCTGAGGCCAACGATGGTGTGCTCACGACGAGAGGACACGCTCAGCAGCGGGGGGACTCGTTGTGGGGAGGGACGATGGCGGCGGCCGGCGTGCTGGTATTCGGGGCCTCGGTCGCCGGGCTCATCAGGCGTAGGCCGGTCCTGCGAATCGCTGAAGAGGGTCTTGAGGTAGCCGTAGGTGGAGATTCGCCTTCGTGCGTCCCGTGGCGGGACGTAGCCTCTGTCTCGAGCAGTGTTCTGCGCGACCCCTACGACGGGAGCAGCCGCGAACACTTGATCGTGGAGTTTAGGTCGGATGTGTCAATCCCGTTGGGTCTCGCAGGGACAACCATCGGGAGGCGCGCCCTGTACATAGACGCGCACGATTGGGCGATCCAGGTCACCGATGTCGCACTTGCGGCACAAGGCGCCCACGACCACTTCACCCGCATCCAAGCGATGCGGACCTATCAGCCACCTTCCATGGTGTGGGAGACGACGGTGCGTCAGCCCGTTCCCAAGCCGGAGACTGTCGACGGCGGGGGTGACCCGTGATCGTTGGTTCCCACGTCAGCCCCAATGATCCTCTCGCTGAGGCAGCAACTCGCAGCGCGGACGCGGTGCAGATATTCATGTCGAATCCACAGCAGTGGAAGGCACCTCTCCCACGCGACGATGCCGAGAAGCTGAGAGCGTCCCCCATCGAGTTCTACGTGCACGCCCCTTACGTGCTGAATCTTGCCTCCCCCAACAACCGGGTGCGAATCCCCTCTCGCAAGGCGCTCGCCCAGCAGGTCGAGGCGGCAGCCACGATCGGGGCGAGAGGCGTGATCGTGCACGGCGGCAGCGTCGGACCGGACGAGGACGAATCCGTCGGGTTTGAACGGTGGCGCAAGGCGTTGGAATCCTTCGACGTGACCGTCCCGGTGCTCATCGAGAACACCGCGGGCAGAGGCAACTCTGTCATGCACGACCTCGAGAACTACGGCCCGCTCTGGGAGGCGATCGGCGATCTCAATGTGGGGGCGTGCCTCGACACCTGTCACGCGTGGGCTGCAGGCGCGGATCTCGAGACGGCTGTCGAGCTTGTGTCGTCGCACACCGGCGGGATCGCACTTGTGCACGCGAACGACTCCCGCGACGAGGCTGCTTCGCACCGCGACAGGCACGCTAATTTCGGGGACGGGCAGATCCCGGAGGGGCTCATCGTCGGTGTCATCAAGGCAGCGAACGCACCGGTGATCGTCGAGACTCCGGGCCTCGCCGAGGGCCAGGCAGCGGATATTGCGTGGCTCCGCGAGAGGCTTTAGGACCCCCCGGCGCGCGTCGGTGTCGCGGTCAGCGACCGAGGAAGATCGCGAGGTCCTCCACCGTGGGGTCGTCGCCAGCGATGAACGCCTCGACGTTGTCGTGCGCGACGCTGTCGTGATACTGGACCGAGGGTGATTTCATGAAGTACGAGGACGGTGCGAGCAGTGGACCGCCGACACCGCGGTCTAGAGCGATCTTCACGCAACGGACCGCGTCGATGATCACGCCGGCTGAGTTCGGTGAGTCCCACACCTCAAGCTTCATCTCGATGTTGAGGGGGACGTCACCGAAGGACGTTCCCTCGAGGCGGATGTAGGCCCACTTGCGGTCGGTGAGCCACGGCACGTGGTCTGAAGGTCCGATGTGAATGGACTCCGAGTTGATCTTGCGTTCGATCTGGCTCGTCACGGACTGGGTCTTGGAGATCTTCTTCGAGATGAGGCGCTCGCGCTCGAGCATGTTCATGAAGTCCATGTTTCCACCGAAGTTGAGCTGGTACGTGTTGTCTATCTTGACGCCACGATCCTCGAAGAGGCGAGCGAGCTGGCGGTGGACGATCGTCGCACCGACCTGGGACTTGATGTCATCACCGATGATCGGCACGCCGGCGTCAAGAAACCTCTGTGCCCATCTCTGATCGGACGCGATGAAGACGGGGATCGCGTTCACGAATCCGACGCCGGCCTCGAGAGCGGCGTTTGCGTAGAACTCGGTCGCTTCCTGGGAGCCGACGGGAAGATACGACACGAGGACATCGGCGTCAGAGTCCTTGAGTGTCCGGACAACGTCGACGAGATCCGCGGTCGATTCATCGACCATCTTGACGTAATACTTGCCGAGACCGTCGAGGGTCGGGCCGCGAAGGACGTCGAAACCGAGATCGCCGACTTCGGCGAACTGGATCGTGTTGTTCTCTCCTGCCCACATCGCCTTCGCGACGTCCTGGCCGACCTTCGACGCGTCTACGTCGAACGCGGCGACGAATTCGACGTCACCGATGTGATAGTCGCCGAGTTGGACGTGCATGAGTCCCGGGACTCTGACGTCCGGGTCGGCGCTCCGGTAGTACTCGACACCCTGAATGAGGGAGTTGGCGCAGTTTCCTAGCCCTGCGATGGCTACTTTGACTCTGGACATGGAGGTCTCCTGTCGTTCGGGTGTGGCGAAGCCGCACCGCGCTCGGCGGCGATAAGTCCGTCGAGCCATGCAATGTCTGCTTCTGTGGACTGCAGCGCGTGTTCCATGAGGGCGGCGCGATAACGGTCCTGGTTCTTGGTCGTTGAGCGGGCGTCGACAAGGATGTCCCGTGTCGCCTTGAGCCGGGTCGAGAGCTCGCTGCGTCTGTGGTCGAGTACCTCGATGCGTCGGTCAGAGGGGAGGTGACTGAGGAACGCGAGGCGCACCTGAAACGCCCGGACCGTCTCGGTTGCTTGAGGGTCGGCCTGGATCAGGGTGTCGAAGACGATCTGCCCGGCCTCGGTGACCTGGTACGCCTTGCGCCGCCCGGATCTTTCGGGGACTTCGATTGCGCCGCGTTTCTCGAGGCGGCGCAGCGCGGGGTAGAGCGAGCCGAAGGAGACCTTCCAGAATCCAAGCTCGCCCAGGGCGCGTCGAAGTTCGTACCCGTGGCGGGCACGCTCACGCAGGAGTCCGAGGATGGCGAAGTCAAGCAGAGTACGCTCCATTTATATCGATTCGATATATCAGTCTACCCGGGCGCGGCGCTGAGAGGTGAGGTAGCGGAACTTCGGTTGCAGCGCTCAACGACGAGACGTCCGGTCTCGCCCTCCCGTGCCCGGGTCCCGGGAACTGGCGATCAGCTCAGTCCCACTATGTTCCCGTCTTCGTCGATATCGATTGAGTGTGCTGCGGGATCGACGCCCAGTCCTGGCATCCGATTGATTGACCCGGTGAGCGGCAGGACGAATCCTGCGCCGGCGGCGAGCTGTACCTCACGAATAGGGAGAGTCCAGCCCGTCGGTGCTCCGAGAAGAGCAGGATCATGGCTGAAGGAGTACTGAGTCTTCGCCATGCAGATCGGCAGGTGCCCGTAACCGTGCGCTTCGTAGCTCTCGAGCTGCCTGCGGGCCTTTATGTCGTACTCGACGCCGTCTGCTCCATACACCTCGGTCGCGATGCGTTCGATCTTGTCGCGCAGCGGAATATCGTCGGGGTACAGAAATCGGAACTCGGATCCGTCAGCGGCAGCGTCTCTGACGGCCTCAGCGAGGCTCACCATGCCTTCTGCCCCCTTGGAGTACGGCTCGGCAATCGCCCAGGTGATGCCCTCATCCTCGGCGATGGAACCGATCGCTCGGTGTTCTGAGGGATGGTCTGTTGGGAAGGCGTTCACCGCGACTACCGGGGTGACCCCGTGGAGGCGCATGTTGGCGATGTGCTTCCGTAGATTGTCCGCTCCGGCCATCACGTCGTCGGGGCTCTCGGCAATCATCTCGGACGGAAGCGGTTTGCCCGGGCGGACTGTGAACTTCCCCGAGTGGAGCTTCAGGGCTCGTACGGTCGCAACGATGACTGCGACATCAGCCTTGAGGCCCGACGCGCGCGACTTGAGGTTGAAGAACTTCTCCGCGCCGACGTCCGAACCGAAGCCTGCTTCAGTGATGAGGTAGTCACCGCTTCGGATGCCGATCTGGTCGGCGACGATCGAGGAGTTTCCGTGCGCGATGTTCGCGAACGGTCCGGTGTGGATCAATGCAGGTGTTCCTTCAAGGGTCTGCAGGAGATTCGGGTTGAGCGCGTCCTTCAACAGCACAGCCATAGCGCCGGCGCCCTTGATGTCTTCGGCGGTGACAGGTTCCTTATGGCGGTCGTAACCGATGACGATCCGTCCGAGCCGTGCACGCAGATCGGCGAGGCTCGTCGCAAGGCCGAGAACCGCCATCAATTCCGAGCCTGCGGTGATATCGAAACCTGACTCCCTTGGAATGCCGTCGAGAGTGGTACCGAGGCCGACGACGATGTTGCGCAGGGCCCTGTCGTTGACATCCAGCACCCTCCGCCAGGTGACTCGCTTCACGTTGATCGAGAGTTGGTTGCTCTGATAGATGTGGTTGTCGATCAGTGCCGCGAGCATGTTGTTGGCTGCGGTGACGGCGTGGAAGTCGCCGGTGAGGTGAAGATTCATCTCCTCCATCGGCACGACCTGGGAGTAGCCGCCACCCGCGGCCCCTCCCTTGATGCCGAAGGTCGGTCCAAGTGATGGTTGTCGGAGGGTGAGGATCGCCTTCTCGTTCAGAAGCTTGAATCCTTGGGCGAGGCCGATCGAGACCGTCGTCTTCCCCTCGCCGAGCGGTGTCGGGTTTACCGCGGTGACGAGAATGTATTTCGCTCGCGGCGGGCCCATCTCGTCGAGGGCGGCCAGGGAGATCTTCGCGAGGCCGTGTCCCCGATGTTCCACACAGTCGGGGGGGACTCCCATCTCAGCAGCAACGTCCTCAATAGGTCGCAATTTCGTTTTTCTGGCAATTTCAAGATCAGTACGCATAGCGTCACGCTACAACACTTGCCGCATAATGGAGCCATGATCACCCACACACTCGGCGCGATTCTTGCCGGCGGGTCTTCGACACGCATGGGGCGAGAGAAGGGTGCTCTCACGCTCCGTGGCACGTCCTTCCTCAACCGGATCCACGAGACGATGACCCAGGTCTTCGGCGAGGTGATCGTCTGTGGAGGATCCACGGTTCCCCCCGGTGGCGTGCTGATCCCCGATGCCCGCCCGGGCGAGGGGCCGGTGGGCGGACTGCTCTCAGCGCTACGCGTTGCGGGCGGCAGGCCGGTTTTCGTCATAGCGCTCGATACCCCGCTCGTCACCGTCGAGATCATTCGATCCATAGTTGAGCCGCAGGCAGAAGGCTGCGCGGTTCGGATCGCAGCGGTGGCCGGAGAGGACCAGCCACTTGTTGGTGTGTACGGCCCGGGCGTTGCCCCGGTTGCGAGAGCAAGGCTCGAGGCAGGCAGGAGGTCGATGCTCGGGGTGGTCGACGATGTGGGCGATGTGACGAGGGTGGCGACGGATCGAGATTCCCTCATCAATGTCAATACCACGCAAGACTATGAGGAACTGATCGAGAGGTATGGCCTGTGAAAGTGAGGCTCTCTGAGGGAGAGGTCCGCATCCGTCTTGTCGCGAGGGACGTCGCGGTGCTGCTCGACGGCGGGACTGTCGTGTGCGTCGTCATGCCGGGACGGTACGTTGCGCGTATCACCACTTCGGCGCATGAGCGATCGGAAGTAACTTTCAGCAGCGACGGAATCGATGTCACGATACCTCCGCGTGTGCTGCCCGAGGTGCCAGAGGAATTCGAGTCACACGTATGGGGTGGCGACGCTGGCAATCCCAGGGTGCGTGTGGAACTTGATCGGCATCGACGCCCGAGAGCGGGGCGCAACTAACCCACCCTGATCCCTCCGGTGTACACGTTGAACCCGGCGCTGTGGAGGAACCCGATCACCGTCATGCCGAGCTCCTCCCCGAGGTCGACCGCGAGCGAAGACGCGCCCGACACTCCTGCAATGATCGGCATCCCTGCCACGGCCGCCTTCTGCACCATCTCGAAGCTGAGTCGTCCCGAGACGAGCAGTACGAGGTCGCTGAGGGGCCAGCGGTCACGAGAGAGTCGGCCAACGACCTTGTCGACCGCGTTGTGTCTCCCCACGTCCTCAGCCAGGACGAGGAGCGTGCCTTGTGGCGTGAAGGCAGCGGCTGCGTGGATGCTCCCTGTGCGGTCGAAGAGCGTCTGGGAGGACCGCATCGCCGCAGGGAGACCGGTCAACATCGCCGGCATGACTTTCGGGCCTTCCGGGATAGTGCGAGCCGTCACGCGCACGGCGTCGATGGACGCCTTTCCGCACACGCCGCACGACGACGAGGTGTAGAGGTTCCTCCGAAACTGCTCAGGGTCGACGTGGACTCCCTCGGCGAGGACGATGTCGTACCTGTCGCCTCCCTCCTCGGCTTGTGCAACGGACGTTACCGCGACGACCTCGTGCGGGCCCAGCACGATGCCTTCGGTGAGAGCGAAGCCGAGGCCCAGGTGCTCGTCGTCCCCGGGGGTGCGCATGAGCACGGCGATGGGCACACCACCGAGCCGGAACTCCACCGGCGCCTCTTCGACGAGTTCATCTGTCACTTCTTCGATGCCCGCCGCGGAGTGGCGGATGATCCGTCTCACTCTGTCTCGCTCTGTAGGTAGGAGTATCCGAACCGGCCCTTGATGCAGAGGTGCCCGCTCGCCGTTTCGTGGTCCATCGGTGAGGTCACCTTCACGATCCGGTTGTCCTGGACGTGGAGTTCGAGATTGCATCCGACGCCACAGAACGAACACACCGTGGTGGTGATTGATTGGCGATCCTCATCCCACGTGCCTTCCTTACGCATCTCATACTCGGATCTGAACATGAGAGCGCCTGTGGGGCATACCGCGATGCAGTTCCCGCAGTACACGCACGCAGAGTCCGGCAGCGTGATGTCGAATTCGGTCGAGATAGTTGCCGTGAGGCCGCGTCCCGCGACGTCAATGGCGAAGGTGTTCTGTGCGTCAGGGCCGCAGGCCCCGACGCAACGGAAGCAGAGGACGCATTTGTCGTAGTCACGGATGTAGAGGTCGTCCTGGACCATGACCTCGCGGTGCGGCACGTAGCTTCCGAAGCGGTCCGGGTTCACGTTGTAGGCACCCATCCACCGCCGCGTCTCGGTGTCGACGAGGCTCAGGTCCACGCTCGACGCGTACAGCTCGTACAGCGTGCGACGGGCTGTTGCGATCCGATCGGACTCCGTGGTGATCTCCATGGTGTTCTCGACGGTACGCGAGCAGGAAGGGACCAGGTTGCGTGATCCCGATACCTCGACGACACAGAGTCGACAGGAGTTGAACGGGGTGAGCGTCTTGAGGAAGCACATCGTCGGGATGTCGACATCGTTCGTCCGGCACACCTCGAGGATCGTCGCGCCGGCCCGGGCGTGGACGGCCTGTCCGTTGATGGTGACTTCGGCGAGACGAGGGTTGGAGAGTGGCGCGTCGGTCATCGATCACCCCCGATCAATCCGAGAGCGATCGCGGACTCGACTGCAATAGATGCCGCCTGCCCGAGCCCGCACATCGAAGTGTCCCGCATCACTACACCGAGCTCCTTCACGGTCGCGAGGTCCGAGACGACATCTCCGCCTCGCGTTGTCAGCCTCAGGACAGCCTCATGCTGGCGGACCGTTCCCACCCGGCACGGCACACAGAGGCCGCACGACTCGTGACTGAAGAATTCGGCGATGCGGCTTACGATCTCCCCCAGGTCGACGTCACTGTTGAACACCACGATCGCGCCCGACCCGACTGAGGCGCCCCCCGCGGGAGCGTCTTCGAAAGTGAGCGGAGTGTCGAGCGCCAATTCAGTGACGAAGGTTCCGGCGGCGCCACCGGTGAGCACTGCCTGGAGGTGCCCTTCGACGCCACCCGCGAGGCCGATGAGCTCTCTCACCGTCGCCCCGAACTCCACCTCGTGCACCCCGGGGGACCGGACGTTGCCCGAGATACAGAACAGTTTGGTCCCCGCCGACTCCGCGGTACCGCGCGCAGCGAACGCCGCGCCGCCCTCCAGAACGATCTTCGGGACCGCGGCGAGTGTCTCGACGTTGTTGACCACCGTTGGCGCACCGAAGAGCCCGGTCACCGTGGGGAAGGGCGGCTTCTGTCGCGGCTCGCCCCGGAAGCCTTCGATCGAGTTGAAGAGAGCGGTCTCTTCCCCACAGATGTAGGCGCCCGCGCCGCGCCGGATCTCGATGTCGAATCCAATGTCGCCTGCCGTCTCGAGGGCAGCGGCGAGCTGCTGTTCCGCCTCGCGGTACTCGCCGCGAATGTAGACGTACCCCTTTGTTGCCCCGACGGCGAATCCTGCGATTGCGAGGCCTTCGATGACAGCGAAGGGGTCGGTCTCGATGAGGTGACGATCCTTGAAGGTGCCGGGCTCGGACTCGTCCGCGTTGCACACCACGTACTTGGTGTCCCCGGACGCGCTCGCGACAGCCTCCCATTTGACCCCGACAGGGAAGGCAGCACCGCCCCTGCCCCGGATTCGGGAGGTGGCGATCTCTCTGCGCACGGCCGCTGAGCCCATGACCCGCGCCTCTGCCAGCGCGGGGAGTGCGTGATCTTGGAGGCGAACCGGTGCCGCGGCGTGGGGAGCCGCTCCTGTGAGGGCGGCAACGATGGCACCTACGGTCGCTGGAGCGATCGTGACAGCAGTGTCGCCGGCACGTTGGACGAAGGCGGCGGATCCCTTCTCGCAGTGTCCGAGACACGCCGAGCGAATCCACGCACCCTCCTCGCCATTGGTGACTCCGGACGGGCCTATCCGGGCCTCGAGATCTTCGATGAGTTGGTTCGCTCCTTGGGAGATACACGCAATATCGTCACAGACGCGAGCGACCCGCGACGGCATCTGCTCGGTCGCGATGAGGTCGTAGAACGTCGCGACGCCGTACGCCTCGGCTGGTGAGACAGGGATTCGTTGAGCGATGTAGTTCAGTGCACCGTGGCTTACCCAACCGATGGAGTCCTGCACGGCGTGAAGCGCGGGGAGGAGGAGATGGCGCCGATCGGTGGCGTGACGGAACCCGCCGTAGGCAACGTGATCGTCCGCCGGGGAGCGCTCGCCGGCGCCGGACCACATCGAGTCAGGTTCACCGAGGACACGCTCAACAGACTTCATTTCAGCAGCGGTCGGGGTGTCGGTGGTTGCGCGGTAGTCGATGGCCGTCTCTCTTGGTCGTGCCGAGGAGCTTCTGTCTCCGTGACGACTTCCTCGGGGAAAGCTTCCCACACGGTTGGGGTCTGGTTCGTTCGTCGCTCCGACGGTAGGCATGTGGGAGATTCATGTAGCCGAAAACGATCTTCTTCCGCACGAATTTATTAGTATCTATGTAGAACAATTAGCACTGAAGGTGCGGGCAGGCTGCCGACGGCCTGGGCGAGGAAAGAACGAGCCAAGGCAGAACAATGAGCGAAGGCAGGACGAAGCAGAAGCTGAGCCCGAGAACGCGCCAGCTCCGAAACGACTTCAGATATCGGGTCAGTGCGGGCCTTGTCCTGGCGACCGTTATCACGGTGTTCACCGCTCTTGTGGCGGAGACCTCTGGCCTAGAGGTGATCGAGGACACGCTTGAGGAGATCTACGAGTTCGCCGGCTAGACGATGGCGGTGTTCGCCGTCGTACACGTATTTCAACACTGGGGCCGGATGACGGGTTATGTCCGTCGACGGATGGGAGGGCGACGCTCTCCCTGACAGGTACTGCCCGCCTGCCGCTGTCGGCAGGGATGAGGAGTTGTGAGGATGCGGAAGACCCGGAACGATGTCAGATACCTGATCAGCGCCATTCTCCTGATGGCCGCCGTGACCACGGTCACTACCGGGCTGATAGCCGACGTGTGGGATCTGAACGACTTCATCTTCCACAAGTACGCGGGCTACACGCTCGCGGTCCTGCTGACCGCTCACGTTTACCTGCACTGGAGCCGACTGGCCGGATACATCCGGAGGCGCTTCACACGGCCACCTTCGCGGCGCGCGAAAGAATCCGATCCGCAGCAGGGACCGAGCGCGACCACGGACCCTGTCGCGTCACCTGGGGCGGGACGCCGGACGGCGTCGCGATCGCCATTCTCCCGGAGAGGCTTCTTCGGCGTGGCCCTCGGCGGGTTGGGGGGTTTCTTCGTGGGCCGTGGCTTCAAGACGGTGGATCTGCCGTACGGGTCGGACGTCGGTGAGATCTATCACGAGTGGAGCAAGCCGAAGTGGCTGAGCCTGCTGGGCGCGGTGACCAGTTGGGGTCAAGAGCCGGATCGGTACAAGGTGTACGCGGGGGTGGAGCGGGTCGAGCTCCCCCCTCCGGGCGACTTTCGCGGCCTCTCTACGGAAGACGCCATTGAGCAGCGCAGGTCGTTGCGCGATTACACGGGTGAGCCGATGACGCTTGACGAGCTGTCACGGTTGCTCTACTACACGGGTGGTGTCAACGCCGAGCGTTGGGGCCGTCCTCTGCGGGCTGCCCCCTCGGCTGGTGCGCTCTATCCCATCGAAATGTATGTGGTGGTGCATCAGGTGGAGGGCGTCGAGCGTGGCCTCTATCACTACGCGGTGCGCGAGCACGCTCTGGACCATCTCCGGGACGGAGACCTGCGCGGAGAGATCGTCCGCAACGGGTTGATGCAGGGATTTCTGGGCGAGGCCAACGTGGTGATCGTCTTTACGGCGATCTTCCAGCGTTTGCGCTGGAGGTACAAGGAGCGCACGTACCGGTACGCGTTGCTTGAAGCGGGTCACCTGGCTCAGAATGTGTATCTCGCTGCGACTTCCATGGGTATGGGTGCCTGTGCTGTGGGTGCGTTTCTCGATAGTCGCCTCAACTCCATGCTTGAGGTAGACGGGAAGAAGGAGGCTGCTCTCTATCTGCTCTCGGTCGGCAGAGTGTGAGCGGCGGGGAGCCCAGGAGATTCTTGTCGTCGATGGATAACATCAAACCGTGACGACTCGACGGCGCACACTCGCGATCGCAGCAATTGTGATCATCGTCCTGGTGGCGCTCCCTGGTGTGCAAGACCGGATGAAGGCCGGAGCGAGCGTTCTCGAGGCATTCGGAGTCTCGGTCCCACGTCCCTTCTCCCCGGAGGTGACTCATGAGACGGCAGTAGTGGGGGGAGTCGCCGGCCGCCTCTACGCCGTGGACGACAGCCGGGCGATTCTGATCGTTCCGGGAGCCACGCCCCACGGTGTGGAGGACGCGAGGGTGAACGATGTCGCTCGCTCGCTCGCTCGTTCCGGGCGGACCGTGTTCATCCCGGAGTTGGATCTATACAGTGAGCGGTTCACGGTCGAGGACATCGAGTCGATAGTGGCGGCGGTGGGTGGCCTCGCCGAACGGTCGAACCAACCCGTGACCATTCTCGGGTTCTCCTACGGTGGGTCGTTCGCTCTTGTGGCAGCAGCTGATCCCCGGATGGAGGGTCGACTGTCTCGTGTGGCGACGCTGGGCGCCTATTTCGATCTCGTCGGCGTGATTCAGGCGGTAACCACGGGAGGCTCGCTCGTTGACGGTCGTTTCGTTCCTTGGGACGGGCACCCGATCGCCAAGGAGTTTCTCACCGCCAGAACCGCGCAACTCCTGCCCGAAGACCAGCGCAGATCACTGATGGCCGCGTTGGAGGGTCGGGCCGATCCCCGTGACCTGGGACCCGGGGAGCGTGCGCTCTACGACCTGCTCGTCAACGAAGATCCGCGTCAGACCGGTCCCCTGGTGGAGGGTCTGCCTGAAGTATTGCGTTCGGTCATCAAGGAGTTCTCTCCGGCGCAAGTCGCCGACCGGATCGACGTCCCGGTGTTGGCAATGCACTCCACCGACGACCCGCTCGTTCCTTACGCGGAGTTAGCCAGGCTTGAGAGGGGGATGCCCGACGCGGAGATATTGACGGTGCACCTGCTCCGACACGTCGACTTTCAGCCGACGTCAGCCGCCGATTGGCGTGAAGCGCTACCCGACCTCGTGCGGCTGTGGCGCTTCACGACGTGGATCCTCGCCGGATGATCCTTGCCGGTTGAGAGGTACTTCCTCGTCCTCAGCGATCTTGCTGATGCGCACGGCGGTTGCCTTGAATTCGGCAGTCCCTGACTTCGGGTCCCACGCGTCGAGCGTGAGCAGGTTCACATCCAGTTCGTCGGGAGCGTGGATCGCCATGAACACGAGGCCTCGTCGAAGGCCGTTCGTCACGCGCACGGCGACGTCGAGGGAGCCCCGCCGGGAGGACACGGTGACGGTCTCGCCCTCCACGAGGTCAAGGTCGGATGCCTGCTCGGGTGACATGTCAAGGACAGCATCGGTGCGGAGAGGGGAGCGGTATCCGCCAGATTGCACGCCCGTGTTGTAGGAGTCGAGTCTGCGTCCCGTCGTGAGCCTGATGGGGAAATCGTCGTCCAGTGGATCGATCGGAGGCACCCAGTGAACGACGAAGAAGGGGGCGGGCTCGCGGGGCAGGGTGTCCTCCCACAGCCATCCATGGAGGAACAGTGTTCCGGGGTGGTCTTCGTCGGGGCATGGCCACTGCAAGCCCCCGAGGGCATCAAGGCGCTCATAGGACATGCCGGCGTGCATGGGTGACAGGCTCCGCAGCTCGTTCCAGAGCGCTTCGGCGTCAGGACTCCCCCAACTGTGGCCGAGCCGGTCGGCGAGTAGCGTGAGGATCTCGAGGTCGTCCTTCGCTTCTCCCGGAGGTTCGACCGCTTTGTGCACGCGTTGGACCCTGCGTTCACTCGACGTCACTGTGCCTTCCGACTCGGCCCATCCGACAGCGGCAGGGAGAACGACGTGAGCGAGCTGGGCGGTCTTGGTGAGAAATATGTCCTGGACGACCAGATGGTCAAGGGCTTCCAGGAGGCGACGGGCCCGTTTGGCGTCCGGCTCAGACTGTGCCGGGTTCTCCCCGATGACGTACAGGGAGGTGAGGTCACCCGATCCGATCGCATCGAGCATCTGGGCGACATGCAGACCAGGCTCCGGAGGTATCGAGGTACCCCACGCCGTCTCGAACTTCAGGCGGAGGTCGGGGTCGGCGACGTCCTGGAAGCCGGGGAGCTTGTTGGGAAGAGCCCCCATGTCGCCGCCGCCCTGGACGTTGTTCTGGCCCCGGATGGGCACGAGGCCAGACCCGTACCGGCCGACATGGCCCGTCAGGAGCGCCAGGTTGATGAGTGAGAGGACGTTGTCTGTGGCGTTGGTGTGCTCGGTGATCCCGAGCGTCCAGCAGAGCTGCGCAGTGCGCGCCTCGCCATAGTCGTGGGCGAAGCCGCGGATCGCTCGGGCAGGGACGCCGGTGATCTCCTCAGCTCGTTGCAGTGTCCAGGAATCAACAGCCTCGGCGTACGCGTCGAAGCCCGACGTGGAGTGCTTGATGAACTCCGCATCGGTGAGATCGGCTGCGATGATCTCGCGGCCGACCGCATTCGCGAGAGCGATGTCAGATCCGACGTCGATGCCGAGCCAGACGTCTGCCCACTCGGCCGTCTCGGTGCGGCGCGGATCGATGGCGTACATCTTTGCGCCGTTGCGGATGCCCTTGGCGAGATGATGGAAGAAGATGGGGTGCGCGCTGCGCGCGTTGGAACCCCAGAGAACGATCAGTTCCGTGGTCTCGATCTCTTCATATGAGGAAGTTCCGCCGCCCGCTCCGAATACTGCCGCCAGACCGGCGACCGATGGAGCGTGTCAGGTGCGGTTGCAGCTATCGATGTTGTTAGTGCCGAGGACGGTGCGAGCGAACTTCTGTGCAAGGAAGTTCAACTCGTTGGTTGCCTTGGAACACGAGAACAAGCCGGTCGCGTCGCCCGGGTTTCGCTTGAACCCGGCCGCGGCCGCCGCCAGGGCGGTATCCCAATCTGTCGGCCTGAGCTCGCCATCGATCCGGACCATCGGCGTCGTCAACCGCTCATATCTTTTACCCATCTCACCTCCTTCCGCCAGTAACCGAGGCTACCACCTCCCCCTAGCGTCAGAAGAGGAGGCGGTTGGCGGTGTCGGAGAAGACGGCGAGGAAGAGGAACCACGCGCCGACGGTGACGAGGATGCGTCCGCCCCACCGTTTGACAGCAGGCCCAGACGTTCTGAAACGGCTGAGGGTCGATGCTTTCGCGAAGGCGGCTCCGAGGGCCGCGACGAAGAGGAGCGCCACGATCATCGACGCCGCGACGGCGAAGGTGAACACGGCTCCCGCGATGCTCCCGGCAATGAGTGACTGCACGGCCAGACCGGCCAGCAGAGGACCCGTTCAGCCGAAGCCTGCGACGAGGTAGCCGTAGCCGTAGAGGACGTGGTTGGAGAACCGGCTCTCGTCCGTGGAGGCAGCGCGCCGACGGTGAATGGGCCCGGCGAGCCGGGAGAGGCTCGCAAACGGAATCCGGATCATCCGCAGTTGCACGAGGCCCATGAGGATCAGGACGACCGCGACGATCACACGAAGAGTGCGCCCCTGGAGGGAGTCAAATGTGAACTGTCGTGCGATCGCGCCACCCCCGATCGAGAGAAGCAGACCGAATGTAGCGATGAAAGCGACCGCGCCGATCGAAGCTCCCGTGGCGAAACGGAGCGCCTCGCGGATCCGGCGTTCCGGAGTCGAGGCGCTCTGGCGAGTGAGCGTTGTGAGGAGTAGAGGGAACGAGCACGGAGAGAAGAAAGCGGCGATCCCCACCGTCGCTGCAACGATGATGAGCCCTGTTCCTGTGGCAGCACCGACGTCGAACTCACGAAATACCAGGAACCCGACGTATCCGGCGAGGGCCACGACGAGGGTGGCCGCGACGAGCAGAGCCATCCGTGCCCGCAGCCGCGATCTCTTGAGGA
>JASJXX010000054.1 GCA_030123765.1 Actinomycetota bacterium
ACGCCGCGAAGCAACGCAGACACCGGGTGGAGAAGCCTTGACCACGGGTTCTCCACGGAGAGAGGGAGCCCCAAAGGGCTCCCTCTCTCACGTGTGCACTGGTTGGTGCGAGTTAACTCTCGAGGTCAACCCTCCACCAGTTCTCGATGTTCCACGTATGGCTGGCCGTCGTCGGATTGTGCTTGAAGCCTCCGACTTCGTCCTCCCAGACCGCGGCCGTCACGAGACGGGCGTAGAGCGGGAAGATGACCAGGTTGTCGGCCAAGATGTTCTCAGCCTCGTTGATGAGAGCAAGAAGCTCAGCGTCATCCACCGTCGCATTCATCAGGTCGCGCACCACGGCGTACCGAGCGGTTGCGGCGTCCTTCACGGAGGACTCGTTCGACCCCGCATAGACGGCGTTGTCACCTTCGTACTCCTCGTCCGACAACTCACTCGTACCCCAACGGTAGTAGTTAGAGCCAAGCGGTGGCGGCTGATCAGGATCGAAGACGTCGTGGATTGACACGAGGCCGGAGAGGCCAGGTGATCCAACCCACGCCCACTCGCCAAGGTCCCAGGTGCCGGCGTCAAGCCACTCACCGAAGAACACTGAAGAGTCGACGAGCTCGTTCTCGTAAGGAATGCCCGATGCTTCGAACATGCCTACGAAGAGCTCAGACATCTTCACACGAGCGTCGTTGTTCGACGTCGTGGAGAAGACGACAGAGCACTCTTTGCCGGTCTCAGCAACAGCAGCAGCGTAGAACTCGGTGGCCTTCGCCACGTCATGCGTGTACTGCGCCCAGGATGCCTGGCTGAGTAGCGGCGAGAACGCGTCAACGTAGGACTGCAGCGGCTCAACCTGACCAGCAAGAATCTCGTCGGTGAGGAGAGTCTTGTCGATCGTGTGAGCGATCGCAGCACGCATGTTGAAGTTCTCGTTACACGAGTTCGGGTTACGGTCGAAGCGCTTCGGACCGAACTGGAAGTTCAGGTGCTCCCATACCGGACCCGAGAGAACCTCGACGCGAGCACCTTCACCCTCAAGGGCCTGGAGTGTCTCGATCGTCTCCGAGCTTGGCGGAGGCTGAATGATGTCGATCTCGCGAGCCTTGAAGGCTGTGATGATCGCCTCAGTCTCTGGGATGAACTTGAAGATCACGCTGTCGAGATACGGCAGCTGCTGACCAGTCTCTGCATCCGTCTTCCAGTAGTTCGGGTTCCTCACAACCCTAACGAACTCGCCCTGAGCCCACTCATCGAAGATGAACGGACCGGCCGATGGCCACATCTTGTCGTTCCAGTCTTCAATGAACGTTTCAGGCGTGATCGCGTGCGCCGGGAGGATGAGCCCAAAGAGGAGGTCGTACAGGACTGTGGGAGCCGTCAAGGTGTACTCGAAGGTCTTGTCCCCTGCAATGACCGAATCCGGGTCGATGTCCTCATAGGTCGCCTTCCCGATCGGAAGGTCCGGGTTCATGATGATGTCGTAGGTGAATTCGAAGTCGTGACCCGAAATCGGCGTCCCGTCTTCCCACACAGCTTCTTCACGAATCTGGTATGTCACCGTCATCGTGCCATCATCGTTGATGGTGACGCCACCGTTGGTCACCGTCGGGAGTTCCGTGACGAGCTCAGGGATGAGTTCGAGCGTGAACCCGTCGATCTCCTGAACACCCACGTTGTACGCCTGCCCAATGATGCCGACAATGAAGTTGTTCCCACCAGGAGCGAAAGCGTTCAAGGTTGGGGGTTCCTGGTCGTCAGCAACAATAACCTCGCCACCATACGGCCGCACAAGCGGAGCTTCCGTGGTAGTGGTAGTGGTCGCAGGTGCTGCCGTTGTAGTTGTCGCTGCCGGAGCAGCGGTTGTCGTCGTCGTGGTCTCCTCGACGGCGTCCGGTTCGGACGCACATGCTGCCGCTACGAGAGCGAAAGCGATGAGAAGCACCATGAAGGCGACTCTGCGGCTATGCAATAATCGAATCAAGGTTTGCCTCCTAATTAGCGGTGGATCCGCGCACTGCTCCCGGCCCTCCGGCTCAGGATGCCAGCACCCACGTCAATCCAAACGTGGAGATGGTGAATAGCATCGCCAGGATCACCGTGAGGCGATCCAGATTCTTCTCGACGACGGTCGACCCGCCTACGTTTCCACCACCCATACCTCCGCCGAACATATCGGACATGCCGCCCCCCTTACCCGCGTGGAGCAGGATGAGGGAGATCAGGCTAAGAGACACAAGAAGATGGAGAACCGAAACGATTCCATCCAACAATGTACGAACCCTTTCTCGCAATGAACCTGCGCACAAGACAGGTTCAACGATTGGAGTATGGCGAGCAAGGAGCGTTACCGCAAACCGCGCCGCGCTCAGCCTGCCTGGCGGGCGACCCTGCCTGCGGCAGCTTGCACCGCATCCTCATCCCCGAGATATCTCACAGAGACGACATTGAGCGAATCGTCCAGTTCGTAGCGACGCGGGATCCCTGTCGGGATGTTGAGATCAGGGATCTCCTCCTCCGCAATGCGATCGAGATGCATGACGAGGGCGCGCAGGCTGTTGCCGTGGGCGACGACCAGGGTCGTGCGGTGGGCGCGGAGATCCGGGACGATGGCGTCGTACCAGTAAGGCAGCACACGATCCACAACATCGGCGAGGCACTCAGAGGCGGGGAGCTGTTCGGGGGCGAGTAACGCGTATCTTGCGTCGCGTGAAGGGTGGCGCTCATCAGTCATCTCGAGCGTCGGTGGCGGCGTGGCGTAGGACCTCCGCCACAGGTGCACCTGGTCAAGGCCATACTTGTCGGAGGTGTCCTTCTTGTTCAGACCCTGGAGCGCTCCATAGTGCCGCTCGTTGAGGCGCCAGTGGCGTCGCACGGGCAGCCAGGAGAGCCCCATCTCACCGAGCACGATGTTCGCTGTCTCGATCGCACGCGCGAGCACACTCGTGTGTACAACGTCAAAGGAGAGGCCCTCGTCGCGCAGGACCCGGCCCGCGTCTCTCGCTTCCGCCTCACCCCCTTCGGAGAGGGCGATATCGGTCCACCCCGTGAAGATGTTCTCGAGGTTCCAAAGGCTCTCGCCGTGGCGGAGGAGGACGAGGTGAGCTGTGTCGGTCATGGCCCCAGAGTACTGTCGCGCGGATCGACCTCCCCCTCCTCAACGAAGCTAGTCCGGCGAACCTGCCACGTTGGCGTCCGCAAGCCGGACCACGCGATCTCCGTGGGACGAGTCCCCGCTTCCTCGCCAAGAGAGAGGAGACCTATGTGCACCCCGCCACACGACCTGATCGCGACACCCAGCACGATACATGCGAGATGCCTCACATCACTCTCGAAGGTGGAGATCGTCATCAGAACCGTGGTCCTCCCTGAATCAAGATCCGCATCGGCATCGATCGCCTTGACGATGTCAGCCTGATGCAGCCGCTCGAATACGGAGTCGATGTGTCCGCCAAGATCCCCGTCGGTCCACCCGATCCGCCGCGTGACGTCGAACTCACATGTGAGGGTGTATCTCCCCATCCAGCCAGCCTATCGCACGAGGTTGGAAGAAGTCAGCGAATGCTCAGATCCAGTATCTGATAACCGAAGCGAAGGTGTCCGGATCAAGTGAGGCGCCACCGACGAGCCCCCCGTCGATATTCCTCTTCGCCATGAGTCCGGCAACGTTCCCCGCATTCATCGAACCTCCGTACAACACCCGGGTGGAGTCCGCCGCTTCACCGTACATCTCCCTCACCTGATCGCGCACAAAGGCACACATCGCTCCCGCGTCGTCAGCGCTCGCTGTTCTCCCTGTGCCGATCGCCCAGATCGGCTCGTAAGCGACCACGAGGGAAGCAATCGCCTCCGGGTCGAAGCCAGCGAGCGACTCCCTGATCTGAGATCCAACCTTCGCCTCGGCTGCTCCCCCATCGCGCTCCTCCTCCGTCTCCCCGACACACACGATCGGCGTCATGCCTGCTCCAAGCACCGCTCTCGCCTTCGTGTTGACGACCTCGTCCGTCTCGCCGAAGAGCTGGCGGCGCTCTGAGTGCCCCACAATCACATAGCTGACACCCAGCTTCTGGAGCATCAGCGGTGAGATCTCGCCGGTGAACGCGCCGCTGTCGTGCCAGTCCACGTTCTGGGCACCCAGCTTGATGGCGAGGCGGTCGGCCTCGATAACCGTCTGGACGGAGCGCAGCGCCGTGAATGGCGGACAGACCACGACATCGACTCGCTCGTAGTCGGCAACATCCAGGCGATAGCTGAGCTTCTGAACGATCTGGATCGCTTCCAGGTGGTTCACGTTCATCTTCCAGTTACCGGCGATCAGATTCTTTCGCATGTCACACCTCTCTCATGAGTACGTCGATCCCGGGGAGGGACGCGCCCTCCAACATTGCAAGGCCCGCTCCCCCACCACTCGACACGTGGGAGACATCGCCCTCGCGTCCGAAGAGACGGATCGCTGCGACGGAGTCACCGCCACCGACGACCGTGTACCCCTCACAGGACGCAACAGCATCTGCGACACCCTCCGTGCCTGATCTGAAGGCCTCCCACTCGAACACACCCATCGGCCCGTTCCAGAACACCGACCCGGCGCCCCTGATCGCGGCCGAGAACCGTTCAACGGTCGCGGGACCGATGTCGAGACCGATCACATTCTCTTCGATCTCCGCGACCGGTACCGTTCTGCGGGCGGCGTCGGGTGCGAAAGCATCAGCGACGACGATGTCGCCTGGCAGCAGGATCTTGCCACCGTGGCGCGAGGCGAGGAGTTCGGCAGCCGTGGCAAGCATGGACTCCTCAACGAGTGAGCCGCCAACTGCGTGCCCCGCTGCCCGTAAGAGTGTGAAGCACATCCCCCCACCGATCGCCATCACGTCAACCCGGGGCAGGAGACTCTCGATCACGGCGAGCTTATCCGAGATTTTCGCTCCCCCCATCGCGACGACGTATGGTCTGGCCGGATCCTCGAGAAGGAGCGTGAAAGCTCTGATCTCCGCAAGGAGGAGGAGGCCGGCCGCCGACGGCAGCCGTTGGGCGACACCGACATTCGACGCGTGTGCCCTGTGGGCAGTCCCGAACGCGTCGTCCACGAACGCGTCGGCAAGGGAGGCGAGCCCCTCCGCGAGGGCTGGAGAGTTCTTGGTCTCTCCGACCTCGAACCGCGTATTCTCGAGAACGACGACCGCTCCGGCGGGAGCAGTGTCGATCGCAGCCTCCACGTCGGTCCCGACTACCCCCGGTGCGAGCACGGTCTCAAATCCGCCGAGCTCTCCCAGCACATCCGCTACGGGCTGCATCGAGAGCGACGGATCTCTACCCTCAGGCCGTCCGAGGTGGCTCGCTACGACCACGCGTCCGGCGCGCTGCCTGAGATCCTGGATCGTCGCGAGACTCGACGAGATCCGAAACGTGTCGCTGACCCTGCCATTGTTCAGGGGCACATTGAGATCGGAACGCACCAGAACGGTGCGTCCCGACAGGTCAAGTGTCTCGATCGTTGGGAGACGACCATTAGCCAAGCTTGCGCACCAGGTCGACGAGCCGGTTCGAGTAGCCCCACTCGTTGTCGTACCAGCCGAACACTTTCACCATGCTCCCTGACACCATGGTCGATGCCCCGTCGATGATGACCGAGGCCGGATCGCCGACGATGTCGCTTGAGACGATCGGGTCTTCCGTGTACCGCATGATTCCCTCCAGTGCGCCTTCCGCTGCGGCCTTGAGCGCACCGTTCACTTCCTCGAGAGTCACAGTCCGAGCGAGGGTCACGACGAGATCCGTGATCGAACCGTTCGCAACAGGCACCCTGAGCGCCGTCGCCTCGAGTTTACCGTCTAGTTCAGGCATCACCTTGCCGACTGCGACTCCCGCACCCGTTGACGTCGGGATGATGTTCAGCGCTGCGGCGCGCGCTCGTCTGGGATCTGAGTGGATGACGTCGGAGAGGCTCTGGTCGTTCGTGTACGCGTGCACCGTCGTGAACATCCCCTGTTCGATGCCGAAGCTGTCGTGGAGGACTTTCGCCATCGGTGCAACGCAGTTCGTCGTGCACGACGCGTTCGAGATGATGCGATGGTTCTCGATGTCGAGCGCTTCGTCATTGACCCCGAGCACGATCAAGACGTCCGGATCGCCCATGGGTGCCGTGACGAGCACATACTTCGCTCCGGCAGCGAGATGCTTCGACGCACCCTCGTGACTGTTGAACACGCCGGTCGCTTCGATGACTACATCGACGCCGAGCTCCCCCCACGGAAGAGATCCGGGATCGCGTTCGGCGAAGACCTTGAATCGGTCGCCGTCAACGACGATGTCTCCATCCACAACTTCGACGGATCCGGGGTAGCGGCCGTGCACCGAGTCGTACTTGAGGAGGTTGGCGTTCGCTTCGACCGCGCCAAGATCATTGATCGCCACGATATCGATACCGCTCTCTGTCGCTTTCGCTGCGCGGAAGAAGTTTCGGCCGATGCGCCCAAATCCGTTGATCGCTACCTGCATGCATCTCTCCTGATCGTTATGGCGTGATAGCCGTCAGTGCTGCCCCGAGCTTGACCGGATCGTGACTCGGCCAGGCCGCCTGCGCATCGACAAGATCCGACAGTGCGAGATCGGCGCCGTACGTTGCGGTGAGTTCTGGGTCGAAATCGATCCTCTGCAAGGGTGAAACAGCGTCTATCGGCGTGTCGTTCGCGACGATAGTATGCGGCGAGCGCACTCCCGTCAGTCGCAGGAGCGCGTTGAGGTGGCCGACGCCGTCCATGCCGAGCGTCTCACCGTCCTGGGTCACCATATTCGCAACGTACACGAGCTGCGCGCTCGATCTGTTGATGGCCTCGGTGATGCCGGGTACTCGCATCGCCGCGATGGTCGATGTCATGAGGCTGCCGGGTCCCAGAATGATCTGGTCAGCCGATTCGATGGCTTCGATTGCTCTCGGAGTCCCCGCCGCGGTCTCGGGAAGCACCCGGATGGCGTCGACGGTTCCCCGGTGCAGCGAGACGGCGACCTGACCACGCACGACCGCACCCGCAGACTCTATCTCGAGCGCCAGACGGTCCCGGCATGCGGGGATGACCGACCCCCCAGCTCCAAGGAGGCGCTCGGCGCGGACCAGGGCCTCCTCGAAGGAGCCCTCGATGTCAGCGAGCCCTGCGAGGATGAGATTGCCCAGAGAGTGCCCTGCCACATCGGCGCTCTCGAAACGGTACTCAAAGAGGCTCCGCCACGTTGAGTCGCCCGACGTCAGAGCAAGGAGGCACTTGCGGATATCCCCGGGCGGCGGGATGTCGAGGTGCGGCGCCAACCTCCCGCTCGATCCTCCGTCATCTGAGACGGTGACGATCGCCTTGATGTCCCCGGCGTAACCGAGCACGGCCCCGAGCACGCGGGAGAGGCCCTCACCGCCACCGATCGCAACGACAAGCGGGCCTTGGAACGAGTGCTCGAGCTCCTGCATCAGCGTCTGAGGTTCGACGTCGATCCGATGCATCAGCGCGCGATGTCCCGGTGGTGCACGGCGGTGTCCACGCCCGAATCAACGAGGTGCGCGCTGATCGCCTCAGCGAGGGCGACGCTGCGATGCCTGCCACCCGTGCATCCAACCGCGATAGTGAGATAGGACTTCCCCTCGGCCTCGTAGTGCGGGAGCAGAAAGTCGAGCATGTCCGTCGCCTTCGCAAGGAATTCCCCAGCTTCGACGTGCTGGAAGACGTAATCCCGGACCTCGGCGTCCAGTCCCGTCCGGAGCCTCAGCTCGGGAATCCAGTGGGGGTTCGGAAGAAATCGCACGTCGAACATCAGATCCACAACCCGGGGGGTGCCTCGCTTGAAACCGAAGGACGTCACGTCGACCCGCATGCGGGGCTCAGAGCTGACATCGAGGAACGCCTGGTGAAGACGATCACGGAGCTGATGAACGTTCAGGTCTGAGGTATCGATGATCACATCCGCAAGCTCTCTCACCGACTCGAACGCGACTCGTTCCGAAGCGATCGCCTCCCCGAGCGACGTCCCCTCCGAGGGGTGCGGACGACGGGACTCTTCGAAGCGTTGGAGGAGCACCTGGTCCTCTGCATCAAGGAAGAGGACGGTGGTGCGGATTCCATCGCGATGCAGATCGATGAGTGCCGAATCGAGGTCGGTCTTGTTCACGCCTGTGCGCGTATCCGTCACGACGGCGATCCGCGACCGCACCCCTTCAGCCACACCCACAGTTGTAGCCAGATCCGAGATCATCCACGTGGGAAGATTGTCCACTACGAAGTAGCCGATGTCCTCAAGGATTTTCGCAGCCTGCGACCGGCCGGCGCCAGAGAGGCCGGTGATAATCGTGACATGGGTCGGGGTGTCTTGGTTCACTATTGCTCGCTCACGCCGGGTGAAGTGCTTCGTACAGTTCCGCTGCCACCCTATCGGGGACAACGTCGGAAAGGTCCGATACGGAGGCTCCTCGCATGCGCTTCACCGACCCGAAGTGCCGGATCAGCGCCTTCTTCCGCGTGACGCCGATTCCATGTACGTCGTCGAGTATTGAATCGACCATCGCCCTGCCTCGCAACGTTCGGTGGTACGCGACTGCAAATCGGTGCGCTTCGTCCCTGACTCGTTGCAGCAGGTAGAGCGCCTCCTCACCTCCGGGGATGATAATCGGGTCTGCAACCCCCGGCTGGTACACCTCCTCAAGTCTCTTCGCAAGGCCGATCGCGGGAATGTCGAGATTCATTTCGCGGAGCACACGCACCGCCCGTCCGAGCTGGCCCCTCCCCCCATCGATCACGACGAGACCCGGCGGGTAGGAGAACCGGCCCTGCTCCTCAAGTGGGAGCTCCCTCTCCGCGAGGTAGGCCTCAAAACGCCTACGGATGACCTCCTCCACCGCCGCGAAGTCATCCTGTCCGTCGACGGTCCTGATCTTGAATCGCCGGTACTGTGACTTCACCGGGAGCCCGTCCTCAAAGACAACCATGGATGCAACCGTGTGCTTGCCCTGGATCGTCGAGACGTCGTAGCACTCGATCCGAAGTGGGGGTTCTTTCAGGCCGAGAGTCTCCTGGAGGCTCCGCAGTGCCCTCGCACGCGCATCGTGGTCGGTGTGGCGTCTGAGACGATTCCGGGAGAATTCCGCATCGGCGTTCGCGGTAGCGGCCTCCATGATGCGGCGCTTCGAACCACGCTCGGGCACCCGCAGCGCAACCTTCGACCCGCGCCTCAGAGTGAGCCACTCCGCAACGATGTCAGCGTCTTGCGGTAGAACCTCGGTGAGCACCTGCTTCGGCGGAACCTCCTGTGCGTAGAGCTGGCCGATCATGCGAGCAAGGAACTCCTCGATCGAGATCTCCTCGATACGATCGACAACGGTGGATCTCCGCCCCGTGACTCTCCCGTTTCGAATGTTGAGCACCACGAGCACCACTTCGAGATCGTCCTCGGCGTATGCCAGAACATCGAAGTCCTCACGGCGGTCCGTCACGAAGTCCTGGCGCTCGAGCGTGTGTCGCATCGCCGAGACCTGGTCCCTTAGCCTCGCTGCACGCTCGAACTCCTGATCCTGCGCGCAGCGGTGCATCTCGCTCTCGATGTCCCGGATGAGCTCGTCACTCCTGCCGCTGAGGAAGGAAGCCAACCCGTCCACGTAGCCGGCATACTCGCCGGCCGAGACCGACCCGACACAGGGTCCGGAGCACTTCTCGATGTGGAACAGGAGGCACGGGCTGCCGGAGGCCTCATGTCGGGCGAACTTCGCATTCGTGCAGGTTCGGACCGGGTAGGGCCGAAGAAGCCCGTCGAGCGTCTGGCGGATCGAGTACGCCTTGGCGTAGGGACCGAAATATTCGACCCCCTTCCTGTGCTTCCCCCGCATCACCACCGCCCGAGGCCACTCCTCGTTCCGCGTGATCGCGAGGTAGGGGAATGACTTATCGTCCTTGAGCCGGACATTGAAGAGCGGTTGAAGTTCCTGGACGAGCGAGTACTCAAGCATGAGCGCGCCGAACTCGTTCTCGGTGACGATCCACTCCAGATCCGCCGCGGCGTCGACCATCATCCGCGTCCGCGGCGAGAGCTCCGACGCGAAGTAGCTCGCTGTCCGTTTACGCAGCGACTTCGCCTTCCCGACGTAGAGCGGCCTGCCGTGCTCATCCCGAAACACATACACGCCTGAACCATCCGGAATCGATGAAGGAGCGGGCCTCTTCAGCATGCCTGAGATGCTACCGAACTACAGACCCGGAGCCGACCGCCCCCGCGTCCAACGCACTCCGAGAAGCCGTGGTATGTCTTCCTGACCGACGTAGGAAGGGATACTCTCAACAACCTCGCGGCTGAGACCGCGTTCGATGATCCGCGTCAGAAGCCAGCCCGAGGCTGCGGCCGTCGTGAGCAGGTCGGAGATCGGCCGGTGGAAGAACTCAACCTCCCCTGCGCCCGCAGGCTCAGAGGAGGATCCTCTCTTGAAGTAGGAACCCCACCTCCAAAGGATCTCGCCGTCCGTGTCCGAGATCGGCGCCGAGCCTGGCGCCGTGTACACCGGATGGTTCATGACGACCACGAGTGCGCCACCAGGCCTCACGACGCGTGCGGACTCGCGAAAGAACCCGTCGTCATCTTCGATGAGGTCCAGCAGATACACGGCGTACGCCGTGTCGAGTGAGGCGTCGCGGAGCCAGCCGAGGTCGGGGAGTCTCGTCTGGACGACGGACCCGGAGGCCGTCGCTCGTCTCAGCAGATCGATGCTCAGATCACAACCGAACGCGCCGGTGATCCGCATGCCCTGACCCTCTCCGCATCCCAGGTCCATGGCGGCACCAGGCTCCTCGGGTAGGAGGTCTCCGAGGATGGGGTGCACGTCGGTGGCGTACGCCTGGTCCTTCACGACTTCGGCGGACCACCACTCCGCAAGATCATCCCAGTTCTGGCTCATGACTCGTCCTGACTCGTCCACTGCTCTGTAACGTGGCAGCGTCCGAGTCGGAGGCTATACATGGGCAACATGTCAGTGCGAAGAGCAACGGTCACCACCACCCTGGCTGTCGGAGCCGCGCTTCTCGCCATGGTCGCTGTGCTGATCATCCTCGAGGTCACCGCTGCTATGGGGGACCAATCCCCGATCGCGGGAGATCCGTCGCTGTACGACGACATCGCCACGGCAGTCTTCGATGGTGCGATGCCGTATCGGGATGTCAGCATCGAGCACCTCCCTGGTTCGGTCATCCCGATGGTCGGTGTCGAGGCGATTGCGCGCGTCACCGGGTCGCGCTTCGAATTGCTGTGGCCCTTCGCTATGGGGATCGTCTTCGTCATCTCCGTGACGATCGCAGAGAAGTATCCGACGCGCTACAGCTCCGGCCGGCGCTTCATCGTGCTCTCGCTCCCCCTTCTCCCCCTCGTGCTCTTCCGTGTCGAGCCGTGGCTCGTGCTCTGGGTGGTCGCGGGCGTAGGCCTCGCTCTGCGATCGGCGTGGAAGGGAGCCACTGTGG
>JASJXX010000110.1 GCA_030123765.1 Actinomycetota bacterium
CCAGTAGGTCTCGCCGCGGCATTGACATTCCTCGCAGTCACGGCGATCACCACAGGAATCAGGATATCGGGCGAGTCCATGTTGGCCGCGCCCGGAGGGATGCTCGAAATCGTCTCGACCCAGGGCTACCGCGGTGCGACGATCGTGGGTGCAGTGGTGTTGGTTGCTATGGCGGCCTTCGGTTGGCGCATGATCGAGGACAGAGACAGCGCCTCCCTCCTCGTGATTGTCGTATCGGGCACGCTGGGACTCCTCTTGTTTATGGCCCTCACGGGCGCCGTCATCCGCAACGGAGCGCTGCCGGCGATGCTCCTTGCCGTACTTGCAGGCGTGACGCTCGGGGGAGCCCGCACCCGTCGATGGAAGTTGGTCGCTACAGGAGCAGGCGTCGTTGCTGTTGTCGCGGCGGGCACGATCGGGATGGTGCGCCTCTCGGACAGCATCGACTCGGACCATCTGACTGCTGAAGCAGGGGCGACTGTTGCCGCCGCCGAGTGGCTGACGATGCATGCGCCCGGCGCACGCACGACAGGCACACCGAGCTACTACCAGTCGGTCTGGCGCCTGGGGGGTGAGCGAAACCGCAACGTCGCGCTCCTGCCGATGTACACGATGTCGCTCGCGCGGTGGGACACAGGCGGCCGGTCCTTCGAGTTCAGATACGACTGGCTCGGCCAGACCGCGACCGATGCGAGGCGCGCAGAGGCTTTGTCGTACTCGTTCAACGACCTGGGTGTCTCTGCCGTCTTCGAGGAGGATCTCGTGTCGGCGTCGGCGTCGAGCGGGTACATCGTCGTGTCAGGAAATTCCCGATACCCCACCAGTGCAGCGGATGGCGGGGTCGTGCTCCTCCTCCTCAAGGACGCCGAAGGTGTGCAGCCGGTGTTCGTTGATCACTCGAGGCGAGCCCAGTGGATCGTGATTTTCGAGTTCGTCGGTGAGTTCGACTTGGCACTCGAAGCACCGATAGTCCGATACACCGACACAGAGCCGACCGGCCTCGACGCTCCGCGACGGCTCGATCCTGTCGAGTACTCCACAGCGGTCTCAGAGGCCGTCGCGCAGCTCGCAGCGCAGGTTCCGACCCAACCGTCAGGCCGTTGAGAGGCCTACACTCCCGGCCACACCTCCCTTTAAGGAAGTCTCGTGCAACGCGTCTCCGTCGTGGGCCTTGGGAAGATGGGCCTGCCGTTCGCCGCCTACCTCGCAACCCATGGAGCATCGGTTTCAGGGATCGACGTAGACGCGAGCGTTGTCGACTCGATCAACCGGGGTATCGCAACCGTGCACGGCGAAGCCGGCCTCGAATCAGCCGTGGCCGACGCAGTTGCTGCAGGAACATTGAGCGCTCACACGTCGTTCGCGCCGATTGCCGACAGCGATGTCGTCGTTGTACTCATCCCGGTTCTCTCCCACCGAGGTAACCCTGATTTCTCCGCACACGACGCGGGCGTCGCCTCGATAGCGGACCATCTCAGCACGAACACTCTTGTTGTGTTCGAGACGACGCTGCCAGTCGGGACAACGAGTGGTCGGTACGCGCCGATCCTCAGGGAGAGCGCACCGGATGTGTACGTCGCGTTCTCTCCTGAACGCGTGTTCTCAGGGCGAGTGTTCGCCGACCTCGAAGCGTATCCGAAGATCGTCGGCGGAGTTGACGAAGGCTCCACGGTCCGAGCCGTGGCGTTCTACGAGTCTGTGCTCAGCGCCGAGGTGTGGCCGGTGGCTTCGAGCGAAGAGGCCGAGATGGTCAAGCTCGCTGAGACGACGTACCGGGATCTCAACATTGCCTATGCGAACGAGCTGGCTCGTATCTGCGACGGACTCGGCCTCGACGTCGTCGACGTGATCCGAGGTGCAAACAGCCAGCCCTTCTCACACATCCACAGCCCCGGAATCGGCGTCGGAGGCCACTGCATACCCCACTACCCACACCTGCTGCTCAGCGCGGGAGTGCCGTCTGAGCTCATCTCGCTGGGCCGAAAGGTCAACGAAGGCATGCCGAAGTGGGCCGTTAATCGCCTTGAGCGGGCCCTTGGAGGCCTGGCGGGCAGGACAATCGTCGGCCTCGGCTTGGCGTACCGGCCAGGTGTGCGTGAGATGGAGTCCTCACCGGCATTCGGCGTGAGAGACAGCGTCGTCGCGCGAGGTGCGACTTTTCTTCTCGCGGACCCTCTGTACACCGCAGCGGAGATGAGCGAAGCCGGGTTCACGGCGTGGGACGGTGCCACGAGGCCGGATGCTTTTGTGTTGATCACCCCGCATGAGCAGTTCGACGAGTCGATCGTCGCCGCAATGGGTGATGTGGTCGTCTTGGACGGCCGAAACGCCTGGTCACGTGAGAAGGTCGAGGCGGCAGGCGCCACCTATCTGGGGTTCGGTCGTTGAAACGGATCCTTGTCGTGAGCCACTCGTTCCTAGCGAACGATCCACGGGTCCGCCGTGCTGTGTATGCGCTTGCGGACTCTGGTTGGCATGTCGAAGGGCTCTTCCTCGACTATCCGGTGAGAGAGGAACGACTCCGCACGTGGCGTGTCCCGATCAACAGGAGGCAGGGCGGAATCCTGCGGTACGCGTTCGAGTACGGCGTGTTCTTTGTCTGGATGTTCGCGTGGGTGGTGATCCGATCGATCCGCAGCCGCCCAGCCGTTGTGTATGTCAACTCGCCCCCTGATGTTTTCGCGCTCGCAGCGCTGCCGGCCAAGCTTTTTGGGGCGAAGGTGATCCTTGACATCCACGACCCGATGCCGGAGCTCTTCAACGCCAAAGGCAGTAGCTCGGGCCTGGCGGACAGAGCATTGAAGATCCAGGAGCGTGTTGGTGTGGCGGCCGCAGATGCGCTCATCACCGTCCATGAACCGCTCGCCGAACTCATCAAGACCCGGATCCCGGGCGCCGTGTTCGACATCGTCATGAACGTTCCGGACCCTGCGGGCTGGACCACGCTCGAACGAGACCCGTCGAGTCGACTCCTGGTCTACACAGGAACCGTTGCGAACAGGTACGGACTCGACGACCTCATCAGAGCTGTGAGCGCCGTGGCTGTGCACATCCCCGCGGTCGGGTTGAAGATCGTTGGTGACGGTGAGGATCTTGCGTCCCTCCGAGCGCTCGTGGCTCACCTGGACATCGAGGATCGCATCGAGTTTGTCGACAGGGTGCCATACGCAGAAATCCGCGCACATCTCGACGGGGCGTGGTTGGCGGTGAACGTTCCGAAGCCGGACGGACTCGGTGAGCTCTCATTCTCGAACAAGGTCGTCGAATCGGTGAGTATCGGGCTACCGGTGCTTGCCGCACGGACATCGACGATGGAACGGTATTTCCCTGAGGGAACACTGCTCTACACCCGTGGGGGTGAC
>JASJXX010000055.1 GCA_030123765.1 Actinomycetota bacterium
CTCATCGTGGTCTCCTTCTGGGTCGCGATGTTTGTGCTTCCGCTCATCGGCGCTTTCAGCCAGGCGATCTGGATGGCGAAGGTGGAACCGGACGTCCAGGGCCGGGTGTTCGCAGTGCGTATGGCGGTGAGTCAGGCGGCGGTGCCTCTCAGCCTCCTTGCGGTCGGGCCTCTCGCCGACCGTGTCCTTGTTCCACTCATGACCGGATCCTCGTCGCTCGGCCTCTGGCTCCAGGGCGTCTTTGGGAGCGGAGTCACGCACGCTTATGGCTTGTTCTTTGTCGGTGTCGGAATCTCAGTCGTCACTTTGTCGGGGTTCGCGTGGCTCGTCGGGCCGATCCGCCATCTCGAACGCGACATCCCAGACGCCGTCAGTGTGCCAAGCGAGATCGAGACGGAAGGCGACGACACCGTTTCTGTGGAGTCACGAGCGTGATAGCGTCCGGGGATGCCCCATACCGCTCCTGATCCCGATCTCGCTGTCAGGTTCCTCACCGGTGACGAGCCAGCCGACTCCCTGCTCTCCGAAGCGCGGCGTCTCCGTGACGATGGACACGGGCGGACGATCACATACTCTCGCAAGGTGTTCATCCCGATCACGACGCTCTGTCGCGACACCTGCACGTACTGCACCTTCGTGAAACCACCGGGGGGAGGCGGTGAGTACCTGACTCCTGACGATGTACTCGCGATAGCGAGGGCGGGAGATGAGATGGAGTGCACCGAGGCGCTGCTCACCCTCGGTGACAAGCCTGAGGAGAAGTGGCCCCAGGCTCGAGACTTTCTCGACCAGCACAACTGCTCGACCACGCTCGAGTACGTCGTGCAGATGTCTGAGCTGATCAGAAGCGAGACGAACCTCTTCCCCCATGCGAACCCGGGGATCATGGACGACGACGCCATAGCGATGCTCCGCCCGACGAACGTGTCGATGGGCCTCATGCTTGAGAACATCTCAGACCGCCTCACCGAACCAGGGATGCCTCATCATGACTGCCCTGACAAGGTACCTGCGGTCCGCGTCGCGACGATCCGCGCTGCCGGGAGACAGAAGGTGCCGTTCACCTCGGGGATCCTCGTCGGGATCGGCGAGACACCCGGCGAGGTCGTCGACAGCCTCTTCGCCCTCGCTGCCCTCCAGGCAGAAGGTGGCCACATCCAGGAATTCATCATCCAGAACTTCCGGGCGAAGGCGAACACCCGCATGCGGTTCTCCCCTGAACCTGAGATCCCGTACTTCATTCGAGTCGTCGCCGTTGCAAGGTGGATCCTGGGAGCCGAGGCGAATATCCAGGTGCCGCCCAACCTGACGGAGGACTTCAGCGTCTATCTCGACGCCGGGATCAACGACTGGGGTGGCGTGAGCCCGCTGACGATCGACTGGGTGAATCCGGAGGCGCCCTGGCCCCACCTCGAGCAACTTAGCGCAGTCACATGCTCAGCCGGGTTCGACCTCAAGGCGAGGCTGCCCGTGTACCCGGAGTATCTCACCGAGGAATGGATCGACGCGGAACTCCTGGTCGCGGCTCGCGAGCGGGCGACATCGGAGGGTTACGCTACCGTCCGTCAACCTGTTGAGGCACGATGAGCTCAATAACCTTCCTCCAGCTTCGACCCTCTGAGACGGTCAACGAGATCTGGGCGTCGACGCGCCGCAGGGAGGGCTCCCTCGCCGTCGAAGTGGCCGATCCGAGTGCAGCCGATGTCCTGGAAGCTCAGAAGGGAGGGCTGCTGCTCGTAAGCGGCACCGAGACCATCGAGGCACCTGCGTACGTGCTTGAGCCCTCCCGGATCAAAGCATTCCGCAGAGGCAGACTCCCGGGATGGCGAATCACCGTCGTGTACGCCGGAACTCGGATGGATGTACTCGACGCCATGGTTTTCACGCGTGCGGCGTTCGTACGGGCGCCACGCTCACTCGTGGCAGACGCAGCCGACCTGGCTTCTCTGCCGGGCGCCGCTGCTCAGGTGTCGACGTTCGTCGACTCGGTCGCCGATGCCCTCGTCGCTGTCGCCGACGGAGCGACCGATCTGCTGCTGAGGGACTGGGACACGGAACGCATCGGCGAGCTCCGAGACGCGCTCGAACCGGGACGGCTGGTCGAACGCACCGCGTTCCCGCTTGGTCTTGAGTACGACGTCGCCGCTGAAGCGCTCGAGCCGGGAGCGCTCTCCGCGTACCTCAACCAGGTAGACGGTTGCGCGAGGGCGAGACCCAGGAGTGATTGGGCACCCGGCAGAGACATGGTGATCCCTCAACCTGACCTGAGAATCTCAGCAGCCTGGCCTGACAATGCCTGGAGAGACGGAGCGCGCCGCACCTTCGAGGAAGCGGGAACGCAGGTAGCGAAGATCCTCGCTGCGGCGCTCGAGGGTCGTGCTCCGACGAGGGACGAGGTTGAGACCCTGTTCCGTGCTCGCGGCGCAGATGTTGAAGCGGTTGCGGATGTCGCGGATCGACTCCGAAGCGAGATAGTCGGCGACGATGTGACCTTCGTCGTGAATCGCAACATCAACTACACGAACCAGTGCTACTTCAAATGCGGATTCTGCGCGTTCTCGAAGGGTCCCCGCTCGCTGAACCTGCGAGGTGAACCTTATCTCATGACCGTCGAAGAGATCGTGGAGAGGTCCGTCGAAGCGTGGGCGAGGGGAGCCACCGAGGTGTGCCTTCAGGGGGGCATCCATCCGGATTTCACCGGCAAGTTCTACGTCGATGTGGTGAAGGCGATCAAGGCGCAGATCCCTGCCATGCACATCCACGCCTACACGCCGCTCGAGATCTGGCAGGGTGCCGAGACGGCCGGAACCACGGTGCGCGCACTGCTCATGGAACTCAAGGAGGCAGGTCTCGGGACGTTGCCGGGTACAGCAGCGGAGATCCTCGACGACGACGTGAGGCTGACCCTGTGCCCGGACAAGATCCGCACGAGCCAGTGGTCGGAGGTGATGCTCACCGCACACGACCTCGGGATCAGGACGACCGCAACGATCATGTTCGGCCACGTCGACGGTCCGCGCTCGTGGGCGAACCACCTCGAGGTCATTCGTCAGATTCAACGGAGAACAGGCGGGTTCACCGAGTTTGTGCCCCTCCCGTTCGTCCACATGGGTTCTCCGATCTGGCTCCGGGGACGGTCGCGGCCAGGGCCGACGTGGGACGAGATCATCCTGATGCACGCTGTGGCCCGGATCGCTTTTATTGGCCTGATTGACAACATTCAGGCTTCGTGGGTGAAGATCGGTCTCGACGGTGCGGAGGCGCTTCTTCGGTCAGGGTGCAACGACGTCGGTGGAACGCTGATGGATGAGTCGATCTCACGGGCGGCCGGTGCCTCCCACGGCACTGAGGCGACGCCGGCAGAATTCCGGAACCTCATCTCGGATCTTGACCGGAATCCGGTCCGTCGCACCACCACATACGAAGCGATAGAGACCGGCCTCACCATCCTGTGACGCTGCGTACGTGCGCTCCCTGTGCGTCGGTCTGCTGCCCCGTCTCACCCTGAAGGTGGGATTGTCCCTTCTTCCGCCGCCAGGCGGTATCCTTGCCGACCATGGAAGCGAGAGCCGAGAACGGTGCCATGCGTGACAAGCTCTTCGACGCCGCGAGGGAACTCATCGGCCAGTTGGGGTACTCCGAGATGTCCCACGCCGACCTCACCGCGCTGGTAGGCATCGGCCGCACCACGTTCTATGAGCACTTCTCGTCGAAAGAGGACCTGCTGGTCCAGATGGTCCGCAGGGACCTTCCCCCCATCGTCACGGAGATCGTCGAATCCGTCGATCCGTCCCTTCCACCCGACGGGCGCCTGCACGAGCTTGCCAGAAGGATGGTCGAATTTGTCGGGACCGACCACATGGGACTCATCCTGCACACCGAGGTGCCCCACCTCTCGCCGGAGGCGCAGGAAGCCATCGCCGAAGCTCATACAAGCCTCGCTCTCGCGTTCGCGTCAACCTACAGGGAGGGTCTCGAGAGCGGCGTGTTCCGCTCCGTGCCACGTCGACTCGCGGGACGGATGATGGAACAGATGATCATGACCGGTGGCCAGGCAGTGATGGACTCGGATGACCCTGTGAGAGCGGTCGCCGACGTAGCAAGACACACAGCGGACATGGTCGTCGCTGCGTTCCGCGTCGACCCGGCGTAGCGACGTTTTGAGGATCAGCATCGTCACCCTGTTTCGCGAATACTTCGATTCGCCGCTCAAGGTCTCCCTCGTGGGCACGGCCATCGAGAACGGTCGCCTCGAGATCGACTTCCACGATCCGAGAGATCACGGGAGAGGCCCGCACCGACAGGTCGACGACGCACCCTTCGGGGGGGGAGCGGGGATGGTGATGATGCCCGAGCCCCTCGCAATCACCCTTGAGGCGCTTGAGGGCTCGCACCGTGTGCTCTTCACCCCTGCGGGCGCGCCACTGACCCAGGCCACGCTCGACCGGTTCGCGACCATGCGCCACCTGACGCTCGTATGCGGCCGGTACGAAGGCGTCGACCAGCGGATTGCCGACCATTTCATCGACGAAGAGACCTCCCTCGGGGATTACGTCCTGCTCGGCGGAGAGGTTGCCGCCGCGGTCGTGATCGAGGGCGTCGCGCGACTCCTCCCCGGAGTGATCGGGAACCCGGCGTCGACGGAGTCAGAGAGCTTCAGGGACGATCTCCTAGAGGAGCCCCAGTACACGAGACCTGCAGATTTTCGGGGATGGAAGGTGCCAGAGGTGCTGTTGTCCGGTGACCACGGCAGGATCGCAGCGTGGCGACACGACCAGCGGAGGATGCGGACGGCCGAGCGCCGGCCCGATATGGTGCCTGAGGAGTAAGGCCGGTAGATCTGGGGTGCGTGTAGCATTACCCGCTCAACTACCTCACCATTCTTTGTTCGGAGGATCCTGTGAACACGATCGAACAGATCGAGGCTGCGCAGCTGCGCGACGACATTCCGGAATTTGGCCCGGGTGACACCGTGCGTGTCAATGTACGTGTCATCGAGGGTGGTCGTGAGCGGATTCAGGCCTACGAAGGTGTTGTCATTGCTCGCAAGGGCGGGAGCGGCGCGAGAGCAACGTTCACCGTCCGCAAGATCAGCTTCGGCGTCGGCGTCGAGCGCATCTTCCCGGTGCACTCCCCGATCCTTCAGAAGATCGAGGTGCTCAGGCGAGGCGATGTACGTCGAGCCAAGCTCTACTACCTCCGTGACCGGGTTGGCAAGGCCACCCGGATCAAGGAGAAGCGCGACTAGCGCCGTGTCCTTACCGGATCCCAACACCGAGGCACCTGCATCTCAACCAGCGCCGGGGGGCGCGTCAGGGCGCAGACGCAAGAAGCAAGTTCCGTTCTGGATCGAGTTCCCACTTCTGATCGGTGCTGCACTCGTCATCGCCGTACTCATAAAGACGTTCTTGTTTCAGGCATTCTGGATTCCTTCAGAGTCGATGAAAGACACCCTCCAGGTCTTCGATCGTGTCCTCGTCAGCAAGGTGACGTACGAATTTTCCGACATTGAGCGCGGCGACGTCATCGTATTTGACGACCCGCGGCCCGGGTTCAGACCGTCCGAGGAGAACGCCATCGAGCGTGCTCTGCGTAACCTCAAGGAGTCGGTTGGTCTCGCAACCCCTCAATCTGAGTTCATCAAGCGTGTGATTGGGCTGCCAGGTGACGTCGTGGAGGGCAGCGACGGGGGAGTCTTCGTCAACGGCGAGAGACTCACTGAGCCATATCTGAAGAATCCCACTATGGCGATCTCTACCTTTGGCCCTGTCGAGGTTCCCGACGGTTTCCTGTTCGTGATGGGAGACAATCGCTCAGCGAGCCAAGACTCCCGCTTCTTCGGGGCTATCCCCGTCGACGACGTCGTTGGGAAAGCGTTCGTCATCATCTGGCCGATGGATCGCTTCGGACAGCTCTAAGGGTGCGTCGAGACGTGTCGTAGACGCGATGTAGCGTTGGGACATGACTTCGGGTGCATCGAAGCGGATCGGGGATCTCGGCGAGATGATCGCCGTGCGGTTTCTTGAAGACCGCGCTCTCGAGATCGTAGATCGCAACGTGTATGTCGACGGAGACGAGATCGACATCGTCTATCGACGCGAAGGTGAGTGCATCGCTGTTGAGGTGAAGACGTCGAGCAACGGTGACGATCCACTCGACGGATTCGACGATGTGAAGATGGGCCGTGTTCAGAGAGCGGCGAGTGGCTACCGGCTGCCGATCTTCGCGATCGACGCAATTGCTGTGACACTCTCGCCCGAGGGCGCCGAAGTCCGGTGGTTACGCGGTATCGGGTGACCGGTGGTGTCCGAGACGACTGCGTTCCTTGTACCAGCATCCACGATGCCAGTGCCTCCGCAGATCCGGTGTCAGCTCGGGAATGACGACGAGATGGCCGAGACCTACGTCGATCAGGCTGTCACAGCCGGGGCAGACGTAGGGCTTGCGCGCCTGATAGGGCTGAATCGCGTGTACGACATGATCGTCGAAGTCCCGGAGGAGACCAGTCGTGTTGTTGTCGCGGGTATTGCCAGGGGCGGTCATGAACGCAAGGGTAGGGGAGAGCGTCGCGAATCGAAGTACCTCCACAGCGTCGTGATATGCATGTACGCTGGCTCGCCATGACACCCTTCATCACGATCAGCAATAGCGGTCCCCTCAGGACACTGACCATGTCGAACCCTGACCGGAGGAACGCGGTTCCGCCATCGGGTTGGAGGGAGCTCGCCGAAGCGTTCCGCGACTTTGAAACGTCCCCGGAACGAGTCCTGATCCTCGCGGGCGCGGATGGTGACTTCTGCGCCGGGGCAGATCTGAACGCAGAGTCTGTGTCCCGGCCGAGTGCGGCGGACAACGCGAAGCGGATGCGACGCACGAACGCGGCCGCAACGGCATTGCACCGGATCTCGAAGCCGACGATGGCAGCGATCGACGGTGTTGCCGTGGGGGCCGGGATGAACCTCGCTCTCGGCTGTGATATCGCCATTGCTACAGATCGAGCCCGGTTCTCGGAGATCTTCGTCCGACGTGGACTGACCCTGGACCTGGCGGGAACCTGGCTCCTGCCCCGACTCGTCGGTCTGGCACGTGCGCGTGAGCTTGCACTCACGGGACGGATCTTTGGGGCTCGTGAGGCTCTCGACATGGGACTCGTGGCCGATGTGGTGCCGGCCGGCGATCTCATGGAGCGTGTGCGCGAGATCGCAACGACGCTGGCCGCAGGTGCTCCGCTCGCCCAGTCGATCATCAAGCGAGCCCTCGATCGCTCCTCCTCCATGACATTCGAACAGTCCGTGGCATTTGAAGAGCAGGCACAGGCGATCCTGCTCGGTTCCGAGGACGTCATCGAGGGAGCCGCGGCTTTCATCGAGAAGCGCGACGCCCGCTTCGAGGGGAGATAGCTCTACGTTGCACGAGTGAGGCGTGGAGCTACATCAATCCTTGGCGCCTTCAGCCTCGGTGACGGGCTCTGTGTCCGGCGGTGCAACGACGAGAGTGTCCACGAGACGTTCTGCTGCCACGGCGAAGGGGGCGATCACCACGTCGACTTCGACGTTCTCAAGGCGTTGGGCTTCGATCGGATCGTGAGCGGTGATCGCTATCTGCCCCGCGTAAGAGGCTGCTCGCAGACCGTGGACGAGTGCCAGATTGATGTCGGCCCCGCGGACGGTGCTCACAATCCAGCGGGCGTGTTCTAGGGGGAGTGAGAGCAGGAACTCGGGATCTTCGGCATCCCCGTAGATCACCTCGAGGCCCTGTCGACGGCACTGCTTGAGGGCGTCGGGGTCGATGTCGACTACCAGCACCCGCCACCCCGTCGCCGTCAAGGAGTTGGCGATGAGTGTCCCGTGGCGCCCTCCCCCGTAGAGGATCACGTCGACGTTCCCCTCGTGCAGACCGTGGTGCTCCTCCATCGGATCGAGGTGTCGCCGTTCGAAAATGCCCAGGTACCGTTCCAGCCGATCGAAGATCTGGTGGGAGTACATGATCAGGTACGTGGAGAGACCGATAGTGATGAGTCCCACCATTGTCACGAGTCCGAGGATCGACTCGTCGATGTGACCGACGCGCAGCCCGAGGGCGACGAGGATCAGCGAGAACTCCGAGATCTGGGCGACCGTCAGACCTGCGAGGAACGAGGTCTTCACGCGGTACCGCATCACCCCCATGATGATGATCACTATGAGAGGGTTGCCGATCAGCACGAAGAGGGAGAACACCACTGCTTCGCCGAGCCGCTCTCCCATGAGGTGGAGTTGCAGTTGGGCGCCGAGATCGATGAAGAAGAAGAGCAGCAGGAAGTCCCGCAGGCTGACGAGTCGCGAAGCGATCGCCTCTCGATAGGGAGTGGAGGCAAGGGAGACACCGGCGAGGAAGGCACCCACTTCGACGGAGAGGCCGATCTGGTCACCCGCGGCTGCCAGGACGATCGCCCAGGAGAGGCTGAAGAGGATGAGGAGCTCCCGGCTTTGTGCGATGCGGCCGACGAACGGAGGGATCACCCAGCGCATGAGGGCTGCAAGTGCCGCAAGGAACATGACGCCCTGGAGGAGCACCTGGATCAGGCGCGGAGCGACACCTCCGGTGCCGACATCACCCAACGCGGTGACCACGATGAGAGCCAATACCACCAGGATGTCTTGGATGATGAGGAACCCGATGGCGATTCGGCCGTGGAGGTCGTCGACCTCTCGCTTGTCGGAGAGGAGCTTGACGATGATGATCGTTGAGGAGAAAGTCAGGGCCACGGCCACGTAGATGGCCGAGACCACGTCGAGGCCCAGGGCGATTGCAATGCCGAAACCGAAGACAGACGTGAAGGCCACCTGACCGAGTCCGGTGGCGAGGGCGACTCTGCCTGTGGTGCGGATCAGCTTGGGGTCGAGCTTGAGACCGACGAGGAAGAGGAGCACGGAGATCCCCATGCTGGCCAACAGTTCGAGTTCGGTCCCCGCGGTCACCCACCCCAGGCCAGCAGGGCCGACCAATACGCCAACCGCGATAAATGCGACGATGAGGGGTTGTCGAAGTACCAGGGCGAGGGTGCCGATGGCAACAGCCACGACCATGATCAATGCCAGCTGGACAAACGGACTTTCAAGCATCTTGCGCCACCATAACAAGGACTTGATCGCGACTATCGGTCTTGTCACACCCAGGACTTACGGTGTTGCCATGTACTCATCAGTGACTTCATGCGCCCTGGTCGGGGTGGAACCCAGGCCTGTCCGAATCGAAACGACGGTCTCCGGGGGGAGGGCTGGCTTCGTCATCGTTGGCCTCCCGGATACGGCGATCCGTGAGTCGCGAGAACGTGTCAAGGCTGCGATACGCCAGTCGGGGTTCCGGTTTCCTCGCGGGCAAGTGGTCGTGAATCTCTCGCCTGCCGATCTCCCCAAGGTCGGTGCGACGTACGATCTGCCGATCGCGCTCAGTGTGCTCGCAGCGGCGAGTGATCGCAGTCTCGTATTCGACGAGTACGTGCCTGTGGGCGAGTTGTCGCTCCACGGCAGGGTTCGCCCGGTGAGAGCTGCCCTCGGAGCAACTGTTGTGGCCCAGCAAGAGCGAAAGACGTGCCTTCTCTCCTCTGACACCGTTGTCGCTATGTGTGGTGACAGTAAAGTTGCCGGCGTCGCGACGCTGAGAGAGGCAGTTGAGGTTGCCCAGGGCAGGCGAGTCCCCGAGAGCGTCCGCGAACCGGAAGTGGGGGTTCTCCAATCACCGGATCTCGGTGATGTGCGTGATCAGCATCTGGCGCGGCGAGCCCTTGAAGTCGCTGCGGCCGGGGCTCACCACCTGCTCCTGATCGGCCCGCCTGGGGCAGGCAAGACGATGCTTGCGCGCTGCCTCCCCTCGATCCTTCCGCCGCTCGACGGTGAGCGTCAGCGCGACGTCGCTCTGGTATGGGCGGCCGCGGGCGCTGAGCGCGCGCCATCACCAGAGCCACCTTTCCGGGCACCGCACCACTCCTCGTCGCTGGCGGCGCTTGTGGGAGGAGGTTCCGGCCTGCCTACACCGGGGGAGGTCTCCAAGGCGCATCACGGCGTTCTCTTCCTCGACGAGCTCGGGGAGTTTCCCACATCGATTCTCGACGCGCTGCGCCAGCCGATCGAGGACGGTTATCTCACGGTCTCTCGTCAGGCGGCTTCTGTACGATTCCCCGCGCGGTTGCAGCTAATCGCCGCTTCGAACCCGTGCCCGTGTGGGTACCTCGGTGATCGAATCAAGGCGTGCGTGTGTACCGATGCCAGACGGGACCGATATACGGCGAGGCTCTCGGGTCCGCTCCTCGACCGCTTCGACATGCGAATTCATCTGGTACGGCTTCGACCATCCGCCCTGGTGGGCGGGCGTGGGGAACCTTCGGCCGCGGTGCGCGAACGGGTTGTCGCCGCCAGACGCCGCCAGAGGGCACGCGGATCGCTGAATTCGACGCTTGCAGGGGCCTCCCTGGACGAGATGACCGCCGGCGCCGATGCACGTGAAGCTCTGGCCGCTGCCGCGGAGTCGGCGAAGCTCACCGCGAGGGGGTGGGACCGGGTGAGACGGGTTGCTTGCACGATTGCGGACCTGGAAGGCGTCGACACGGTTGATGCATCGCACATCGCCGAGGCGCTCCTGCTCAGGGGTGAGACATGAACACTGACGCACTGATCCGCCTCGCGTTTACAGGACTCGCACCTTCGCGCGTTGATCGGCTCCTGGAGCGCTATGGGACACCAGAGCGCACGGTCTCCGCGATCGAGCGCCGTCGGGTCACAGTCTCGGATCAGATTCGCGAGGCCGTCGGTGTGCACGCAGAGCTACGGATCGAGCAACTCGCTGAGCTCGGCGTCGCTCTGCGGTTTGCAGGTGCCGTCGGTTATCCGCAGCGGCTCACGCGATACGATGGGCATCCTCGCTGGCTCTTCACCAAAGGCCGTGCGGTGACCTACCCGGCGGTGGGAATTGTCGGTACGCGGGCGTGCACGGCCTACGGCCTTGAGCTCGCCGAGATGTACGGCCGGGTCGCAGCCCAGCGCGGGTGGAGTGTCGTGAGCGGACTCGCCCGCGGCATCGATGGTGCAGCGCACATCGGGGCTACCGGCTCACACGGGCACTGTCATGTGGTGCTCGGCTCCGGCGTCGACGTCGTCTATCCCGCATCCCACAGGCGCCTCTACGACGCGGTCATCGCTACAGGAGGCGTGATCAGCTCAGAGTATCCTCCGGGGACGCCCCCGGAGGCCTGGAGGTTTCCGACGAGGAATCGGATCATTGCGGGGTGTTCTGATGTGCTGCTCATCGT
>JASJXX010000056.1 GCA_030123765.1 Actinomycetota bacterium
GCGGATTAACAGTCCGCTGCTCTGCCAACTGAGCTACCCCGGAAGGTCGTTCAACACGGTTGTGAACGGCCCGAAGGATACCAGCGCGCCTGCCCCAACTCCCCTGCCGCTGCCCCAGCTCACCGCGCCATCTCGTAGCGCGCCTGGATGTGCGAGAATCGCAGAATGAAGTTTCGATTCGGTCTCATCATCGGTCTCGGCGTCGGGTATCTCCTTGGAACCAAGGCAGGCCATGAACGCTATGAACAGATCATGGCAGCCTTCAACAAGGTTCGTACAAACGAGCAGATCCGCGAAGCCACCTCCCTCGCCGAACGCTCGACACGTGATAGCCGTGCCGCAGCGGGCAGAGGCATGGCCTCCGTCGCAGACGCCGTGAGGACCAGAGCCGCTCGCTGATCAACCGCTCTCGAGGTATCCGTCGAGCTGCTTTGCGCGAGCGGGCTGCCTGAGCTTCGCAAGGGCCTTGTTCTCAATCTGACGAACCCGCTCGCGAGTCACCTCGAAGTGGGCCCCCACCTGTTCAAGAGTGCGCACACGGCCATCGGCAAGGCCGAAGCGCATGATGAGCACCTCACGTTCGCGGTCGTTCAGCGCCTCGAGTGCAAGAGAGAGGTACTCCTGGAGCAACCTGAACGCCGCCTCCTCAACCGGGACATCCGCCCCGGCGTCAGGGACGATGTCTCCAATGGTTGCGTCGTCCTGGTCACCCAGCGGCGTCTCGAGAGAGATCGGATCGAGAGCGATTCTGCGAAGCTCTGACACCTTGCCCGACTCCATGTCGAGCTCAGCCGCAATCTCCTCGATAGTCGGTTCACGGCCGAGGTCATGCTGCAAGAGGCGCTGCACCATAGCCAGTTTGTTGATCGTCTCGACCATGTGAACCGGCACGCGAATGGTGCGCGCCTGGTCCGCGAGCGCCCTCGTGACGGCCTGACGGATCCACCACGTGGCGTAGGTAGAGAACTTGAACCCCTTGCGGTAGTCGAATTTCTCCACCGCCCGAATGAGGCCGAGGTTGCCCTCCTGGATCAGATCGAGGAGGCCCATCCCACGTCCGACGTACTTCTTCGCGATCGAGACGACGAGGCGAAGGTTCGACTCTACGAGTCGTTTCCTCGCGCGATCGGCGAGCCGCGCCTGGCGCTCCAGGATGACGCGTTCGGCCGCTGCATGGCTGACGTTGGAGTCGAGCCTCTCCTCCGCCTTGACGCCGACCTCGACCTGCATCGACAGCTCGACTTCCTGCTGCGTGGAGAGCAGGGGGAACCGGCCGATCTCCTGGAGGTACATGCGAACCGGATCAGAGACGTGGACGAGCTCGTCGTGGGACATCGCCGTGTCATAGAGCGCGTCCTCGGACTCCTCCCGGATATCCATCCCGTCGTCGAGCAGCTCCAGGGTGACCTGTTCGAAAGAGTCCGCAGGAGCGCTCGCCTCCTCGAGCTCCTGCTGGATCTCGCCCACCATGATGAAGCCGCGCTGATTGCCGCGGTCGCGTAGGAGCTTGACCACGTTGGCGACTGCATCACTCATTCGATCTCCCTCCTGGACCTCTTGTCCTGTTCCAACGCTACCAAACGCTTCAGTAGTTCCGAAGACCCTTCATTATCGGCATCTGACTCCATCCGCTGGAGGGTTCGTCTGATCTGAACAATCTCTTCGTCGAGACGCACTACCTCGAGCCTGCCAACAAGCTCAGCCGGATCCGCGAGAGGACGCTCGTCGAGAGCGAGGCGTCTGAGAAGCCCCGCCTGTGGCGTCTCCTCGGAACCGATCGCAGCGCCGAGATCAGGGGTCTCTCCCGGTTCGAGCCCATCGAGCAACTCCTGTACCGCCGGGAGCACCTCAAGCGTCTCCGCATCATAGAAGAGAGCCGGGCCGATATCGAGATCGACGAGCCTGGCATCGTTCGCCAGCATCACTCGAAGGAGTTCAAGCTCGGTCTTGTACGAGTCTGCGTGCTCCACCGGGTCAGCTTCAGAGACAGGAGGGGGCGTATCAGAGCGACGCCTCGCGCTGTTCCCTCGGATCGCCTCCCCGATCGCGTGTTCGACGAGTCCCACGTCGACACCGGTCTTGCGGGCCACCCCGACCGCGTACTCGTGGCGGGTGATCACGTCGGGATGCAGAGAAATCACAGATGCGGCAGATTTCACCGCTCTCGCCCGAGCCTCCGGCTCATCGAGGTTGTACTTCGCGAGTTCGGCGTCGATCCGTACCTGGATCAGCGGAATCGACGACGCTACTGCAGTTCGCAGGGAGTCGATTTCACCGTCAGCTACCACGTCAGCAGGATCTTTGCCCTGCGGCAGTATGGCAACCCTCAGATCGAGGTCGCCGGGGACAGACCGGTCGAACCCGCGAAGCGCGGCGCCGGCGCCCGCCTCATCGGCATCGAAAGCGAGCACGACACGTTCGGAGAACCGTCGGAGAAGGTCAAGATGATCCTCGCCGAGCGCCGTGCCGCACGTCGCCACAGCGTTGCGCATCTCAGCCCGGTGCATCGCAATCACATCTGTGTACCCCTCGACGACGACAGAGGCGTCCTTGCGCACGATGTCAGACTTCGCCCAGTTGAGCCCGTACAGCAACCTCGACTTGTGGTAGATCGCAGTCTCAGGCGTGTTGAGGTACTTCGGCCCATCACCATCGAGGATCCGGGCTCCAAATCCGACGGGGTCACCTCGCAGGTCGAAGATCGGGAACATCACCCGCCCGCGGAAACGGTCAACGATGCCTCCCCGCTTCGTCGGGCTCACGAGACCTGCCTTCTCCATGGTGTCGTCACGCACACCGAGATCGCGCAGATGCTTGACGAGCTCGTCCCAGGAGTCGGGTGAGTACCCGAGGGAGAAGTCTGCAACGTCCCTCCCGTCATACCCTCGCGAGCGCAGATAACTACGCGCAGACCCTCCATCAGGAGCCGACGTGAGTCTCTCTGCGAAGAACTCGACAGCGAATGCGGTCACCTCGACGAGCCGCTCTCGGTTACTGCGCCGTTTCGCGGCGCCAGGGTCGACCGTCAGGGTCACGCCTGCCCTGCGGGCAAGGAGTTCGACGGCACCTGCGAAATCTACGCCCTGGGTCTCTTGCACCCATCGATAGATGTCTCCGCTCTTGCCACAGCCAAAACAGTGGTACAACCCTCTCGCTCCATCGATCGAGAGTGAAGGCGTCTTCTCCGAGTGAAAGGGGCACACCGCCATCGTGGAGCGCCCCGAGCGCTTCACCTTCGTTATCTCGGCGGCGAGCTCCACGAGGTCAGTCTTTTCACGGACACTGTCGATGTCATCACGGGAGTAGGCCACACAGCGACGATACCGGGTTGCACGTGTGACGCGCCACGTGGACGCGTTCCCAGAGTTAGGTGACGAGGCGCTCGGCGAGGTAGGTGGAGACGCCCTCGATCGGGATGCGGTCCTGCGCCATGGTGTCGCGGTCACGCACGGTCACCTGGTTGTCATCGAGGGAGTCGAAGTCGACCGTGACACAGTACGGTGTGCCGATCTCGTCCTGCCTGCGATAACGACGACCGATCGACTGGGTGACGTCGACCTCGATCGGCCACCTGCTTCGCAGCGCGTCAGCGACCCTCCCGGTCGTCTCGACGAGTTCAGGCTTCCTCGAGAGGGGAAGGACGGCCACCTTGATCGGTGCAAGGCGGGGGTCGAGCTTGAGGACGACACGCTTCTCGCCCTTGACCTCCTCCTCTGTGTAAGCATCGAGCAGGAAAGCGAAGGTCGCTCGCGTCGCGCCTGCGGAAGGTTCGATCACGTAGGGCACGAACCGCTCATTGGCCTCCTGGTCGAAGTAGGTGAGATCCTCACCCGAACGTTCGATGTGGGCTCTGAGGTCAAAGTCCGTCCGATTCGCGATTCCCTCAAGTTCATCCCACCCCCAGGGGAAGAGATACTCGACGTCAAAGGTCCCGGCGGCGTAGTGGGCGAGCTCGTCAACGTCGTGCTCACGGAGACGGAGATGCTCGGGAGTGATACCGAGATCCGTGTACCACCGGTGGCGTAGACCAACCCACTCCTGAAACTTGTCCGCCGCGTCGTCGGGGTGGCAGAAGTACTCCATCTCCATCTGTTCGAATTCGCGTGTCCTGAATATGAACTGGCCCGGGGTGATCTCGTTGCGGAACGCCTTGCCGATCTGCGCGATGCCGAAGGGAAGCTTCATCCGGGCCGTTCTCCGCACGTTCTCGAAATTGATGAAGATTCCTTGGGCCGTCTCCGGCCTGAGGTACACCACGTTGTCATCAGACTCCACCGGTCCCATGTGTGTCTTGAACATGAGGTTGAACTCGCGGGGCTCCGTGAACGTCCCGGAACTTCCACAAGTCGGGCACTTGTCCGGATCCTTGAGCTTGTCGAGCCTGTGGCGGCTATTGCAATCGCGGCATTCAACGAGTGGGTCCGAGAACGACTCGAGGTGCCCGCTCGCGACCCAGACCTCAGGAGACTGGAGGATGGCAGAGTCGAGACCCACGACGTCGTCGCGCATGCGAACCATCGAGTGCCACCACTGATCCTTCACGTTGCGCAGCAGTTCGACGCCCAGCGGCCCATAGTCATATGCCGATCGCAGGCCGCCGTAAATCTCAGACGACTGAAAGATGAATCCGCGCTTCTTAGCGAGGTTGACAATGGTGTCGAAATCGGCAGGCATCACTGGATCCTGGTTGTTGCGGGCGGTGGCAGTGCCCGATGCTACAGGGACGGGCCCCTCAACGACCCGTCGATAGCACCGCCATACCGCCGATCTCTCTCCTGGTATTCAGCGATGCATCTAGCGAGTTCGTCCCTGTTGAAGTCTGGCCAGAGAACGGGGGTGAACACGTACTCGCTGTAGGCAGCCTCCCACAACAGGAAGTTTGACGTGCGCTGTTCCCCGCTCGTCCGGATCACGAGATCAGGCTCAGGCATCTCGGGGATGTAGAGATAGGCCTGGACCGTGTCAGCGTCGATCTCACCTGGTGCGAGCTCACCTGCAAGGACACTCCGAGCGATCCGCCTGACGGCGTCGGCGATCTCGGCACGGCCGCCGTAGTTGAACGCGAACACCATCGTCATCGTCGTGTTCGAAGCAGTGAGCTCCTCCGCAGCCTGGATCCGCTCGCGCAGCACCTCTGGCACCCGGTCGTCTTCAATGTCACCCATAAAGAGCACCCGAACACCCAGGTCGTTGAGTTCGTCCCTGCGCCGCTCAAGCAGGTCCGCGTTGAACTGCATGAGGAACGCAACCTCGTGTTCGTCGCGATCCCAGTTCTCTGTGGAGAACGTGAAGACCGTCAACCACTCGATACCGAGTTCGAGAGCTCCCTCCACGACGTCGAAGAGGACAGGCTCACCCCGCGCGTGGCCCTGAGTCCTATGCAGGCCCCTGGCATTCGCCCAGCGTCCGTTTCCGTCCATGATGATCGCAACGTGGCGGGGGACGGCAGAGCGGTCCACCTCAACGGTGATCTTGTCAGGCATCCAACATCGCCAGGCTCTTGATACGACGATCGAGATGGTATTCGAGGAATCGCCTCGTGACGCCGAGGGCCTCGCGTGACAACGATTCGTCTGGCTCCCCGAGAGCGTGAAACTCCGCTGCGCCCACCATCGCGAGGTAGTCGATGAGCCCGTCCCTTAGCGCATAGGACCCCGGCACTCTGCACGAGTCACACAACGAGCCTCCCTCGGCGAAACTGAAGCGCTTGAGGTCTTCCTTCGTGCCGCAACCGGCGCATGAGTCGAATGAGGGCCCAACACCGATGACGACCGCGGCCTTGAGGAGGAATGACGTGACGAGGTCTGGATGGGGCGCTTCACGGTCGAGCACCGTCAACCCGCGCTGGAGGAGCAGGAACATGCGATGCGCAGACTCGTCCTGTTGCACAACGGCATCGACGACCTCAAGCATCGTGGAGGCTGCAAGGACACGATCAAGGTGGTTCCGCAGTTCACCGAAGGCGCTGATAGTCGACACCTGTGTGATCGTGTCGAGGTTCCTGCCTTCATAGAGAACGAGATCCACGTGTGTGAAAGGCTCGAGGCGACCACCAAAGCGGCTCTTCGTCTTTCGGACGCCTTTCGCGACGGCACGGATCTTGCCGCTGTTGGGACTCACGAGCACGACGATGCGGTGCGACTCCCCAAAGGGGTAGCCGCGCAACACGATGCCCTGGTCGTTACGAATCGCCACTGCACACCTTTCGTGATCCAGAGAAACTAGGGTACCGCCGATTCATCGCACCGACGTGACCCAAACGGGACTAGGTTCATCGTATGGCCACAGACATCAGCCCCGATCAGATACTCCGGTTCCTTCATGACCACCCCGAGTGGACACGGGAAGCCGACTCCATAACAAGGACCTTCGTCTTCAGCGACTTCAACGAAGCGCTCGGATTCGTGGTGCGCGTCGGGGCAGCTTCCGAAGTCGCCGATCACCACCCCGACATCGACATCCGCTGGAACAAGGTGAAGTGTGTCCTCTCGACGCACTCCCAGGGCGCCCTCACGTCGAAGGATCTCGCCTTAGCCGCCAGCTTCGATGGGTTCGCCTGAACGCTTGTCAGAACCCGAGGCGGTCGAGTCCGTCGGATCTCCGCTGCCAATCCTTCTCGACTTTGACTCTGAGGTCGAGGAACACCCGCGCCCCGAAGAGCTTCTCGAGATCGACCCGTGCCTCAGTGCCGACATCACGAACGATGCGTCCACCCTTGCCGATGACCATCCCCTTCTGGGAGTCCCTCTCGACGTAGGCCGTCGCCTCGATGCGTACGACTCCGTTGTCCTGGGTCTCCATCTCATCGACAACCACCGCAAGGGAGTGCGGGAGCTCCTCCCTCAGCCGTGCAAGGAATTTCTCCCTGATCAGCTCGCCGGCAAGCAACTGGTCCGGCTGGTCGGAGGTGGCATCGGGAGGGAAGAAGAACGGTCCGGGCTCGCAGAGTGCTACGAGTTCATCGAGGAGCGGCTCGATCCCGTCGGCGGTCGTCGCTGAGATGGGGACGTACGCTGCGAAGTTCCACTCCCCCGCCACAGCAAGCTGACCGATGATCTCCTCCTTGTCAGCGATGTCGACCTTGTTCACCGCGACCACGACAGGCACCCCGGACGAAGAGAGTCGTTCAGCGATACGCCGGTCTCCGGGGCCGATCGGTTGGGTCGCGTCGAGCACGAAGAGCGCTGCATCGGCCTCCGCGAGCGACCCGTACACCAGCCTGTTCAGTCGTTCACCAAGCTCCGTACGCGGCTTATGGATCCCGGGCGTGTCGATGAGCACGAGTTGCGTGTTCTTCTCGAGCACCGTGACGATCCCTCGGATCGTGTTACGCGTCGTCTGAGGCCGGTCAGACGTGATCGCGACCTTCGTTCCAACAAGGATGTTCACGAGCGTCGACTTGCCGACATTCGGCCTGCCCACGATCGAGATGAACCCCGACCGGGTGTCGAAGTGCGTCACATCCGGCTCACTCTGACCTTGGCTACCCGTCTTCCCTGAACTTTAGCTGCCGTGAACTGGAGCCCATCATGGTCGAAAGTCTCACCCTCCTTGGGCACTCGCCCCGCAAGCTCGAGGACGAGTCCACCAACGGTGTCCCACTCGTCAGAAGGCAGATCCACACCGACAAGCTCGGCAAGGTCGTCAACGTCGAGGCGTGCATCGACGAGCCACGCGCCGTCGATCTCGACAACCATCGGTTCCTCATCGTCGTATTCATCTGCGATCTCTCCGACGATCTCCTCGATCAGATCCTCGATGGTGACCAGGCCGGCCGTCCCGCCGAATTCGTCGATCACGATCGCCAGATGCTGCTGGCTCGCCTGCATCTCACGTAGCAGGTGGGAGATGGCCTTCGTCTCCGGGACGAAGTAAGCCTCGTGCGATAGGGTGCCCACCGAGCGCGCCGGCACTTCTTGATCGAAGAGCTCAAGGAGATCACGACTGTAGATGATGCCTTTCACATGGTCGACGCCCCCGTCGGTCACCGGTATCCGGGATCGGCCACTTGAGAGCACGAGGTCGACCGCGTCATCGGTCGAAGCGGATGCATCTATGGTGACCATGTCCGTGCGAGGCACCATCACCTCACGCACGATGGTGTCGGTGAATTCAAGCACCGAGAGGATCAGCTCTCGTTCCTCTGCATCCGAGTCATCCTGATGCTCCTGAGAGTCATCAGTATCGGGGTCGGCAATCAGATCGCCAACAGCCGAACCCAGCCGCACAGCTATCGAGAGTGCCAGAGCAGAGCGATAGGCGAGAGCCCCCGGCCGGTTCCTTCCGACCCACCGGGGGAGGATGTCCACAACCAGCACCAGTCCTAAGGCCATGATAAAGAGAGCTACTCCGACATCGATGCCGCTCAGGGCCTCTGTGAGCGCCCACGTCATCAGGATCACGGAGAGCACGACGAACAGCATCACCACCGTACCGAGCGCGGGCTGGATCTCTGACCGCTCCTCCAGCACGCGGGCGATGGTCTCTGCCCCACGTGTGCCCTCGCTCGCAGCATGAAGCGCATCGGCGCGGGGAGTCCGGATGAGGCTAGCCCCACCTGCCCGAAGGATCGCTGCGACGATCATGAGGGCAAACGCGACGATCCAGGCGACGAGCATCAGCGTCTCACCTGCCCGATCACAGCAAGATGTTCGGCTTCTCTCGTCTCCATCACTTCCGCTTCGGCATCAGTCTGGTGGTCCCATCCAAGGATATGCAGAATACCGTGCACGACCATGAGATTGAGTTCACTCTCAAACGGTACACCCAATTCGTCGGCATGTGTCTCGACCACGTCAGGGCAGATCACGATATCGCCGAGATCGAGGGGAGGTCCACCTTCCATGCGCACAGGAGGCCGGTTCGGTGAAGCATCCTCAATAGGGAACGACAAGACATCCGTCGGCTCTCTCCTGCCCATGTGCCGTGTGTTGAACTCCGCGATCACATCCCTCTCGACAAAGGAGATGGAGAGCACGGTTTCGACGTCAACGGACTCTCGCTCGAGAATCGTCGCGGCGAACCGTGCCAACTCTGCTTCATCGATATCGCTACGACTCGCACCGGAGACATCGACGTTCATGAACCCTCTTGGAGCGCGGGCTTGGGAAAGTTCGGGTAGTCAACCCGTGCGTGGTAGTACGCCGAGAGGGCTGCGACTACCTCACGCTTGATCGTCGTCAATTCACCAAACGTCAGCGACGACTCGTCGAACTGACCGTCGTCGAGCTTCTCAGACACGATGGTGTCAACGAGCTTTGAGAGTCCCTCTTCGGTTGGTTGCTCACTCTGGGCATAGGCCCGGGCGGCTGCCTCGGTCGCGTCAGCGATCATCACGATCGCCATCTCCTTACGAGTCGGTTTCTCCCCGTGATGCCGGTACGTCTCAGCATCCGCATCGGGGTTCGCTGTAAGAGCCTTGTGATAGAAGAATCGCATGAGGCTCGTCCCGTGGTGCATCCGTATGCCATCAGCTACATCTTCGGGTATCCGGTACTGGCTTGCAAGCTCGAGTCCAGCCGTTACATGGGCACGAATGAGTTCGGCGGACTCCTCAGGCGTCAGATCGTCGTGCGGGTTGTAGCCGAGCTGGTTCTCGACAAAGTACTGGGGATACTCCGTCTTGCCGAGGTCGTGGTACCACGCGGCAGCCTGAGCAAGAAGCGGATCAGCGTCGATGGACCTGGCAGCCCTACCCGCAATAGATCCGACGAGCATCGAATGATTGAACGTGCCGGGCGCCTTCTCCTCAAGGAGCTGGAGTGCGGGATGGTTACGGTCAAGCAGGTCGAGCAGCGACATCGTGGTCGTGACCCCGAATGCGCTCTCGAGGAACGAGACGAGACCCTGGCCGATGAATCCGCCGATGACGGCACCTACGAAAGCCCACGCACCTGCCTGGAGGGCGATGGCCCCGGTGTGGTCAGGGGTGAAGAGAAATTCAAGGCCTGCCGCGACCGGGGCTGCGATTGCTGCAGAGCCGAGGACGGAGAGGCGAAGCTGGGCTCTCGTTGAGACGCTGGAGACGAACGCCACCGGAATGGCAGCGGCGATCCCCGCGTACACGGTGAACGCGATGTCACCTGTCGAGACGGCTGTGAACCCCGCAACGGGCATGGCGAGCAGCAGCGCGGTGCGATGGTCGAACAGGATCGAAGCCATGACTCCGATCGCGATTGCAGGGATGATGTATCCAATCCCGTGCTCGGAACGTGCAACGAACTCGGGGATTCGCGACGCCCCTGCGCTCAGGATCAAGATGATCGCCAGCAGAGCGACCCTGCGTGGCCTCTCGAAATTCTTCGGAGTGATTCTGGCAAGGAGGAACGCCGTGATGAGGACGCTGATAATGCCAACGATGATGAGCGCAGAGCGCGGGACCGCTGTCTTCACCTCCGGGTCGTACAATCCGAGTTCCTGGATAGCCGCGATCTGTACTGAGGTGAGCATCTGGCCGTCGTCCGCGATGAGGTCACCGATTCGGTAGGTCGTCGTCTGTTGGCTCACCGCTTCACGGGCGGCCTCTCTGTCGAACGCCAGCTGCGTCTCGTCAATGGTTTCATTGATCTGAAGTCTGCGGGCAACGAGACTCGCGATCGCCTCGCGGGTCTCTTCCAGATCCCCCTCGTCGAGGCCCACGATCGAGACGGGCGGCCGCGTCGTCGGGTTCAGGTACTTCTGCTGCACCTCGTTGAGGTCGGTCGTGCTTCGTATCCCCACTACGAGCTCGTCGGTGGCCCACTGGATCGACGTCGCCTGCATCTCGGGGAAGACCGAGAGCTCGCCACCTGCCACCCGTTCTATGTCCTTCTCGTGTAGGGCGACGAACTGAGCAATCGTGCTCTCGGGGAGGATCACGTTGTCCCGGAGCAGCATCGCGATCTGTTCTTCGACGCCTCGACGTGGGAGGGTGGTAGTCGTTGTATCGGACACTGTCGTGGTCGTCGTAGTCGCCGATGTACCAAGAACGTACACGACAACGTTGATGTTTGTCCCTTCAGATACGGTCGTGCCGGGTGGAGGAACCTGCGAGGCAATCGTCCCGTCCTCCGGCTCCTCCGGCTCCTCCGGCTCCTCCGGC
>JASJXX010000111.1 GCA_030123765.1 Actinomycetota bacterium
CGGTACTTGACTCCGTCGGCGGCAGGCATCCTGAGGCGCTGGGTGGCGAGAGCGAGCACAAGGAGGGTGATGATGTACGGCGTCGCGGTCACGATCTGGCCCGGCACGTCTTCGGTCAAGAACCACCAGAGGAAGAAAGCGAAGGCGAAGACCGCTTGGAAGACAGCAGGCCTTCCCTGCTTCTTCAACAGCGAGTACACACCGAGCACCAGAAGCCCTATGGCGATGAGCAGGAGAATGCCGTGCACCGAGTCCTGCCTCAGGCGCAAGGCGTCCGAGTATCCGAATATCCCTGCACCTGCAAGCAAGCCGAACGGGTTGTAGTTACCGAAGATCATTGCACCGAGCCCGATGAAACCCCTGCCGGCGGTCATACCTTCCCTGTAGATCCCTGCCTGCACGACGACGAGGTACGACCCACCCATCCCTGCAAGGCCTCCCGATATCAGGACGCCCCAATACTTCATACGGAGCACCGGCACACCCAACGATTCGGCGGCCCACGGATTCTCGCCCGCCGACCGGAGTCTCAGGCCCCAGGCAGTGCGCCACAGCAGCCACCACGACGCCGGGATCAAGATGAGTGCCCAGAACGTCAGCCAGGACACACCGGTCGTCAGACCGGCGATGATTCCAGCGACGTCAGACAAGAAGAACCACCCCTTGTCTGCGAGCGCGTTGAACCAGCCCGATATCCACGGCACGCTGAAGGTTCCGATAAATTCCTGGATACGGGGACTCTGGGTCGCCCCCCCACCGGTGTCCGCGGTATAGAGCACAGAGGACAGAAACCGCATCGAACCAGCCGCGAGGATGTTGATGGCGACACCTGACACAATCTGGTCAACAGCGAAGGTGACCGTGGCGATCGCGTGAACCAGTCCGAACAGCGCGCCACCCGCTATACCCAGAGCGACGCCTACCCACGGGCCGTACTGCCAACCCGCCCAGGCTCCGAACCAGGTGCCCGCAATCATCATTCCTTCCAAGCCGATGTTGACGATCCCGGATCGCTCGGCGTATAGGCCGCCGAGCGCAGCGAGCATGATGGGGATCATCAGTCGGAGCGCAGCGCCCCAGGTACCCGGCGCCGTCAGCTGATGTGTGCCTTCGAGCACCTGGACGACCGAGAGCATGAATAGGCCGCCGACGAGGAGCAGCGCATACTTCCGGGCGCGAGACATCGTGCGCTTCGGCGCCGCGATCTCCACAGGGCGCTCCGGGGCGTCAGCGGTCATGCAGGCGCCTCCTTCGCTCCACCAGGTACGGACTTCGTCGCTTCGCTCGCGGCCCTGATCTGTCGATTCTTCATGACTCTCGCAACTACCTCGTATGCAATAACGACAGCGAGCACGACGACGCCCTGGATGATCTGGACGACCTCTTTCGGAATGTCGTTGAGGTCGAGAATCAATGAGGATCGCTGCATGAATCCGAACAGCAGAGCGCCGAACGCCATCCCGACCGCGTTGTTGCGACCGAGCAGAGCGACCGCGATACCGGTGAATCCAAGCAACCGGGGGAAGTCCTGGGTGAAGGCGTGCAGGTTGCCGAACATCGTCGAAAGCCCGACCATCCCTGCAACCCCGCCCGAAATGAGCATCGTGTAGAGGATCATCCTCTTCGGATTGATGCCGGACATCCGCGCGGCGCCCGGATTCATGCCGGAAGCCCTGAGATCGAACCCGAATCTCGTCTTCCAAACCAACAGGTGATATCCAACGCCGATGAGGATCGCAAAGATCACGAACCCCTGGAGTTCGGTCCCTCTGGGCTCTGAGAATCCGAGCAACGTGAATATCCAGTTGAGATTCGGGAGCTGACCGGAGGGAGGCAGCGGAGGGGTCGACTGGTTGAGCGCGCGAGCGTCGACCGAGAAGAAGTTCCCAAGGAAGAAGCCGACCACGGAGAAGCCGATGAAGTTCAACATGATCGTTGCGACGACCTCGTTGACGCCCCGGGTCACCTTGAGGAGGCCCGCGATGCCTGCCCAGAGAGCGCCCACGCCTGCAGCGACGAGGATGATGATGAGGATGTGGAGCGGCGCCCACACCGCGATGCTCCCGCCGACCCAAGCTGCGAAGAGGGCCGCGACGAGGTACTGCCCCTCGACGCCGATGTTGAACAGTTTCATCTGAAACCCGATGGCGACTGCGACCGCGGAGACATAGAGCGGGACAGCTCTGTTGATGATCGACGCCACAGATGTGGGCGTTGTGCCGAACTCCCACATGAGCCCGAACGCCACAACGGGGCTGACTCCGACTGCCAACAGCGCGGCGGCCGCGACCGCGATAGCGAAGGCGAGGGCGATCGCGGGAGCGAGAAGGGCGAAGCCGATCTTCTTGATCACGACGCCTCCTCCACTGCAACACCCGTCATGTGCGAGCCGAGGATCTTGGGAGTGACATCGCCTGGATCGAGTTTGGCGACGATCCGCCCGTCGAACAGTACGAGCAGTGTGTCCGAGAGGCCGATCAGCTCTTCGAGGTCCGCTGAGATGAGCAACACGGCAAGGCCGTTCTTCCTTGCTTGCCTTAGTTCGTTCCAAACCGCCGCCTGGGCGCCGACATCGATGCCCCTGGTCGGGTGAGCAGCGATGAGAACGGAAGGGTCGAGGATCATCTCCTTGCCGACGATCAGCTTCTGCTGGTTTCCTCCAGAGAGCGCCACTGCGTGCACGTCAACACTCGGCGTCCGAACGTCGAAACGCTCAACGAGTTCCTGAGTGATCCCACGCGCTCCGACCTTGTCGATCCATATGCCCCTGGCGAACGGCTTCTTCGACTGGTGGCCGAGCATCGCGTTCTCCCACAGCGGCGCATCGAGGAGGAGGCCCTGGCGGTGCCGATCCTCAGGGATGATCCCGATCCCGCCGTCACGTCTGTCTTTCGTGTGGCGGTCCGAGATGTCTCTCCCGCCGAGAGTGATCGTGCCTGCGCTTGCTTCTCTGACCCCAAGGATCGTGTCGACGAGTTCAGCCTGTCCGTTCCCTTCGACGCCGGCAATCCCGACGATCTCACCTTTGTGGATGTCGAAGGTGATGTCCTCGATGGCGATCCGGCCGTCCGAATGGAGGCTCGTCAGCCCATCGACGCTGAGCTCCACCACGTCTGTGACGGTTGACGCCGTTGTGTCAGGAGTCGGGAGTTCCGATCCGACCATGAGTTCAGCGAGATCGCGAGCTGTCACTTTCGTCGCGAGCACCGAGGCCACGGTCCGACCTCCTCGCATCACAGTGATGCCGTCAGATATAGAGAG
>JASJXX010000057.1 GCA_030123765.1 Actinomycetota bacterium
CCGTGGGCCCTTGATACCGTCTTCCCCGGCCAGTTGCCGACGTGCTGCCTTGCCCCGGTCAGATATTGAAGATCGAAGACTTCCCCGTGTTCGGGTTCCCTGCGAGGGCAACGACGAGTCCGTCACCGTCGGGTCGCGCTCCACCCTGCCCATCAACTTCGCAGTGGCCGCATCCTGCCATCAGAAGGAATCCTCGATCAGGATCCTTGCGGCGTGGGACCGGCGCATCGCGACCCGTCCCCCAATCACAGCGAACTCGATGGGGTCACCAAGGGGGTGCAAGGCGCACGGCAGTCACGGTCGTCCCGGGTACGAATCCCATCTCGAGGAATCGTCTCGCCGGAGCGGACCGCGTGAACCGTTCGATCACCCCGCTGTCATCGACTCGGACGTGACCCAGAGATCTGAGTTCGCCACACTCTTCAGCCGAGCCTGAGTCTCACTATCTCGAATGTTGAGGCGCGCCTAAACCGAGATCTTCTTGCTATGGAACTGACGGTCGGGTCAGACGGTCATCCTCGCCGATTCCCGACGGCCCTCCCGGTCGCTGAGGATCATCCCGACGAATACCAGTGCCCCACCGACGATGATCCCGGCCTGTAGCTGCTCATCGAGGAGAACGATTCCTCCAACGAGAGCGACGAACGGGACGAGGTATCCGACGAGAGAAGCCTCTGTGGCTGAGATGTGCTGGAGCAGCCAGAAGTAGAGAAGGAAAGGCATGAATGTCGCTAGCACCGCGAGGCTCAGAATCAGCCACCACCCGGTGGCGGATATGTCGGTCGGAGCGCCCTCTATGAAGAGCATCGCGGCCACTAGCCAGAATGCGGCCAACCCGAACTGGAGCCCTGTCATCATGATCGGGTCATAGGTGCCGGCGTGCTTCTTGGCGTACGCTCCCGCGAAGCCGATCGATGCCACCGACACAAGACCGAGACCGATCGCCAGAAGCGGTCGACCACCTTCGACGAGGCCAGAGTCACCCGACACCAGCAGTGCAGCAACCCCGGAGAACGCGACGAACAGGCCTACGAGCTTTCCGGCTGTGAGCGACTCGCCCTGGAGCATGAAGTGGGCGAATACGGAGGTCGACACAGGGATCAGCCCGGCGAGCAGACCGACGAATCCGGCGGAGGCCTCAGCGTAGGCGAAGGTGAAGAGAAGGTAGGGCACGATGAGATTGAAAACCGACTGGATGAGCCCGAGGCGCACGACTTCGCGAGAGGGAAACGTGTACCGGCGGCTGATGAGCACACCCAGGACGAGGAGCGCCGCGATGACGACTCTCATGGCGACCATCGTCCACGGCTCAACGCCCTCGGCGAACGCGGCGCGTGTGGCAATACCGCCCCAGCCCCATCCAAGGGCGGCGACAACAATCATTATCCAGTAAGTGGCCCGCATCCCACCGAGGGTAGGGTGACCTCAGTCGTCGCGAGTCATCACGTCGGACAGCCCATCGGTGTGGTCGGTCCTTCCGCTGAGCAGGTCACTGCCGTGGGTGATCACATCCCTTCCGAACCGCCTCCGCAGCTCGTCCACCGACGCGTCGAGGGCCTGCGCTTCGAGCTCCTCGGGCGTCCCGCCGCCGAGCGCTTCGTCGTCAACTCCGAATGCAAGCTGGATCGGCTCGTCGACGCCGAGGCCCGTCGTTGCAATGCCGAGGAGGGTGATCTCGTGCTTCGGATACTCGTCGAGCACCTTCTGGAGGAGCTTGCGGGCAACGTGGACGAGGGCTGATGTCGAGGCGGTCGGTGTAGCGACCGTCGCCGAGCGGGTGACCGAGGACAAATCGCCGAACCTGACTCGCACGGTCACCGTGCGAGCCGACCGCGCCTTCTTTCGGAGACGCGAAGCGACTCGATCCGTAAGCAGCTGAAGGACCGGCGCCAATTCCTCCATCGTGCGCCGCTGAGCCCGCATCGCGCTCTGCGCGCCGACAGACTTTGCCTCTCTCGAGTACTCAACAGGGCGTGCGTCCCGATTGTTCGCGAGGGCATGGAGGTGGCGAGCAGCACCTGGGCCAACCATCGACGACAGCGATTGCACGGAGATCTCAGCGATGTCACCGATCGTCTCGAGCCCGAATTCGTTGAGCTTTCGCTTCGTCACGGGTCCGACTCCCCACAGGTAGGAGACAGGCAGCGGATGGAGGAAAGCCGTCTCGCCACCCGGTTGGACAACGATCATGCCGTCAGGTTTCGCCACCTGGCTCGCGATCTTGGAGAGGAACTTGCGCGTTGTGGCGCCCACAGAGACGGCCAACCCGGTCTGCTCTCTCACATCGGATCTGAGTTGACGAGCGATATCTTCGGGCGAACCGAACAGATGGATCGACCCGGTGACATCGAGAAAGGCCTCATCAATCGAGATCGGTTCGACTACAGGGGTAAATGAAGTAAAGATCTCGAACACCTTGCGGGAGTACTCCGTGTACGCGTCGAAGGTGCCGTCGACGAGGATGAGCTGGGGGCACCGGGCCCTGGCGTCAACAACTCGCATCCCACCCCGAACGCCGAACTCTCGAGCTTCGTAGGTGCACGACAGCACGACACCACCCCCGACCGCGACGGGCTTTCCCGCGAGCGACGGGTCCTCAAGGACGGCGACCGCTGCGTAGAAAGCGTCAAGATCAGCGTGCAGGATGCCTGGTACGTCCATGGACACATGGTGTCACATTCGTCGCCCATCGGCCGTCAGCTTCTGCGAGTCGCCGCCGCGATCCCGCTCCCCTCCCCAAAGCGCAGGATCTAGGAAGTCGCTCCCCTGAACCCGGTGCGCTCCATCTCACCCCAGGCCACGTCCTTGCGCATCGCAGAGATCAATCCGCGCAGGCGCCAGAACGTTGTGAGCTGCCGATACCCGAAGCTCTCCACCAGGGCCACTCCGAGGAGGAGAGCGAGATCGCTGAATCGCCGATAGCGGCGGAACGACAGCTCCTCAAGCACGACCGCGGCGACGGAGAACGCCGATCCGAGGAACACCGCGAGGGCGAGGAAGAGCACGATGTGTGTCGGCGACACGACTCCGAGGGCCACCGCCAGGATGAAGGCGGCCCAGCCGAGCAGTTCCACGACCGGGCCGAGGAGCTCGAATACGACGAAGTACGGCAGAGCAACCGTGCCGGGTAGCCCGTACCGTGGCCTGCCGATCATGCCACGGTGGCGAAAGATCACCTGGGCAAGTCCCCGCTGCCATCGATTCCGCTGCCTCGCGAGTTGTCTCAGTGTCTCGGGGGCCTCCGTCCAGGCCACGGGATCGGGAATGAACGTGATCTTGTAGGGGATCCCACGGTCGCGGCAGTAGCGATGCAGCCGCACGACCAGCTCCATATCCTCCGCGACCGATCGTGTATCGAAGCCGCCTACGGCCTCGACCGTTGAGCGACGGAACGCGCCGAACGCACCCGAGATGATGAGTGTTGCACCGAGCGCGTCCCAGGCAACGCGCGAGGCGAGGAACGCCCGCAGATACTCGAGTACCTGGAAGCGGGGGAGAGCTCGCGTTGGCAGCCGAATGTCCTCTACAGACCCTGCCTCGATCCGGCAGCCGTTCGCTATACGCACGATCCCGCCGACCGCGATCGTCGAGGTGTCTTCGAGAAACGGGCGGGCCACACGCGCAAGCGCATCCGGCTCGAGGAGCGTGTCAGCGTCCATCGCGCCGACGATCACCCCCCTCGAGTGGTTGAGTCCCGCGTTGAGGGCGTCGGCCTTTCCTCCGTTGACCTTATCCACGACCAGCAGGTTGGGATGGTGCCTGCTCTGGTACACATGGCGTACCTCCTGAGTGACGACGTTGGATGTTGCGACACGCTCGATCCGGCGGAGGTCGAACGCTGCTACGAGCCGGACCAGCGTGGCGTCAGTCGATCCGTCGTTGATGACGATGACTTCGTAATTCGCGTAACGCAGCGTGAGCAGCGACCGTACCGAGTCGACGATCGTCGCGGCCTCGTTGTAGGCCGGGACGAGGAGCGACATGGGCAAGCCACCGCTCGAGGAGACGAGATCATCGATGTCGAGCGATTTCAAGGCACGCACGTAGATACGTAGGCGTCGGAAGGCGATGACACTCAGGACCAGATAGAAGCTGTTGAGAACGGCGAAGTAGACGAGAACGAAGACGTTGAAGATCGCGAGGGCTGCCATCATCGCAGCTCCTCCCCATGCAACACCTCGCGAGCACTGTCGGCCGCGAGGCCCACGCCTGCGGCGAGATCCTGGAGCATGTGGCGCTGGCCTAACGTCAGGAGGGCCCGAGCGCACCTGATAGCGACCCATGGTGAGTCATCGTGGATCATGCGGGCGATCGCAGGGACGTCCGATGGAGCACCGACGTGGCTCAATACCGTGACGGTCTCCGCCCGGACGAAGAACGCGGAGTGATCAAGGAGGGGACGGACCGCGTTCGCGTGTGTCTGGCTACCAACAACGTCAATCAGTCGCAGGCACGAGAGCACCAGATCGGGGTCGTTGGAGTCAAGTGCATCGGCAGCGATGGTCGCGCTCTCAGGATCGCTGAGGAGCCGCAGCGATCCTGCAACTACGACCCTTCCGAATACTGGCCGCGTCTCGTCTCCCAGGTAGCGACGCAGATCCGCACGCGCTCCCGCCCCGGCCTCTGCCAGCATCGACGACATGAGCGACGAGCTCCACGTCGAATAGCGGTGCATCCGTTCGAGTACTGCAGCGGTGTACTGGGGATAGCCCGGATTCGAGAGGGCCCGTGCAGCAACGAGTGACACACGGGGGACGGGATCATCGAGTATCGGCACGATCCGGTCCCCATGCTGTTCGAGAGCCAGCACACCGAGCAGTTCGATGGCCGCTGACCGCTTCTCGGGTGAGCGCTCGGTGAGACCATCCAGTAGCGCTCCCACAAGTGGAGCACTGAACTTCTGCACCCGCTCGCGGTCGGGACCGCGCAGTCGCCTCGCGAATCGGCCCGCTATCTCGAGCACGTGGCGCACCTCTTTCTCGGGCACCGGAGGTACTTCATCGTCGCCACCGATGTACCCGATGATCACCGGCTCCCAGCGTGCCTCGATCCGCCCGAAGCGCCGCGCGCGAACGTTGCTCCGAATGCGCAGCATGATGACGACGACAGCGAAGGCAACGTTGATAGCCACGAGCGCGCCGACGACGGCAAGCAGGCCCGTCATACCCCCGATACGCCCTGGCCCTCCGACGAACGAAGCGCTCTCCTGAACTCGTCAGCGAGCGTCTTCGGATCGAAGGGTTTGGCGAGGCATCCGACCGCACCGGAGGCAACCAACGCCTGGCGCTCCGCTTCGCTATCGATAGCAGTGAGAAACACAACAGGGATATCTCGTGTGGCTGGCGACGACTGGAGGACCTCGAGAACCTCATCACCATTCATCCCCGGCATCATGAGATCCAGAAGGATCGCGTCTGGTGCAGACGCCTCAACCGCCGCTAGCGCTGCTGCACCGTCCGACACCGTGGTGACCGTCATGCCGCCGACATCACCGAGCGCGTACTCCCCCAATCGTCGCATCAGCGAGTCGTCGTCCACAAAAAGCACCCTCACTGCTGAGCAACCAGTCTCTGCACTCGAGAAGCCAGCTCCGTCGGCGAGAAAGGCTTGAGCACGTAATCATCGGCGCCGAGCGCGAACCCGCGTACGACGTCATGCTCGCTCCCCATCGCGGTCAGGATAATTACCGGCAAGTCGGCGAGTTCGGCGATCTCTCGGAGACGGCTCAGCAGCTCGAAGCCATCCATCTTCGGCATCTTGACATCGAGGATCGCTACATCCGGTGGGTTTCTCCGTGCCTCGTCGAGCGCAGACTCGCCGTCAGAGAATCGCACCGTCTCGAATCCGTCCCGGCTCAAGCGATCAATGATGAGAGCAGCTACCAGGTCGTCATCCTCGGCGAGCAAAACCGTCTTCGGACGCGTTGACTCGGCTGGTTCCTTCCGGACCGGAGCCGCGAGAGATGCTGCTCGACGGCCCGCGGCCCTCTCGGCCTGCAGGAGCGACGTCACAAGCGAGTTGAGAGCGTCGGGATCGAACGGCTTCACGAGGAAGGCGTCCGCTCCAAGGGCGAGACACTCCGACTTCGCTACCCCACCAAGAGATCCAGAAAGGACCAGTATCGTCAGATTTGTGAACGCAGGATCTCGGCGAAGCTCCGTGAGCAATTCGCGCCCGTCACCGTCGGGCAGAAAGAGGTCGAGGATGAGCAGGTCAGGACACTTCCGAAGATATTCGCGGCCCTCGGCCATCGTCGAAGCAGACCAGATGTCTCTCCCCTCCTGACCGAGCGTCTTCTCCAGAAGCATCTGAATGACGGGGTCGTCGTCCACGATGAGGATCGTGTGAGCTGTGGCCTCCGTTCCGGACGACAGCTCGCGCAGTAGGTCTATCAGGGAGCGAGCAGTGACGGGGAAGTTCTCATCGGAGGCGTCGAGAACCTCGACGGCACGATCAGTGACCTCGGGAAGTCCATAGCTCGCACCCGACCCTTTGAGCTGGTGAGCGACACGACCGAACGAATCACGAGCGCCGGATTCGCCCTGTTCAAAGGCAGCGAGCGCGACCTCTAACGCCTCGATACGTGACCCGAGACTCTCAAGATAGAAATCGCGTAGTTCCTTCACAGTTCACCGGCCGTAGGGATCAGGGTTTCTATGTGTGTAGTCGGGACGACATACCGCCGGCATAAGGTGAATACTCGACTCGAGACGCGCCATCTGCACAACACGTCCAGGCGACCTGCGTTCACCGCTCCGGTGGGAGCTCGCCTCACTATGGCCGAGCGCGCGATGCCTCTGTGTCACGTCGCGGAGAACGCGACATCGCGTCAGCCGCCCTCTGCGTAGATCTCGGCTATAACATCAGCATACTTCGCAGCGACGACGGATCGCTTCACCTTGAGGGTCGGCGTCAGCTCACCGCCCGCGATGCTGAGATCCTCGGGAAGAACCCGGAAGGCCTTGATCGCCTCCGCCGTCGAAACAGCCTTGTTCGCGTAATCGACCGAGGACTGCACTTCCGCAATAACCTTGTCGTGCGTAGGAAGTTCGTCGGCTGGCACGCCCTCAAGCCCCCTGGCTGCGGCCCACGGCCCGAGTGCATCCTGGTCGAGCGTGACGAGCGCCGCAATGAATGGCTTTGCATCGCCGACCACCATGACCTGGCTGACGAGGACGTTCGACCGCATGCGATCCTCAAGGACGGCAGGGGCCACATTCTTGCCAGACGCCGTGACGATGATCTCCTTCTTCCTGCCGGTAATCGAGAGGAACCCTTCATCGTCAAGCACACCGAGATCACCTGAAGAAAACCATCCATCGTCAGCAAGCACCTCTCTGGTCGCCGTCTCGTTCTTCCAATAACCCGAGAAGACCTGGCCACCTTTGATGAGGATCTCACCGTCCTCTGCGATACGGATCGATGTGCCCTGGATCGGCCGGCCGACGGTACCCACTTTGATGGCATCAGGCTTGTTCAGGGTCGCGCCAGCGGTCGTCTCGGTCAGTCCGTACCCCTCGAGGATCGTGACGCCTGCACCACGGAAGAAGTGCCCGAGGCGTGCCCCGAGCGGCGCGCCGCCCGAGATCGCGTACTGAGTATCCCCACCAAAGAGAGCGCGGATCTTTGCATAGACGAGCCTGTCGAATACGCGGTGTGCAAGCCTCGTGCTGATCCTGGTCTTCCCACGCTGAAGGCCCTGAGAGTAGGCGATCGCGACGTCGGCAGCCTTGTCGAAGATCCTTCCCTTGCCGTCGGCGTCTGCTCTCTGCCTCGCTCCGTTGTACACCTTCTCGAAGACACGAGGAACCGAGAACACCCATGTTGGCTTGAACATGGGTAACTCCTCAAGCAAGTTCGGGATACCGGTCGAGTATCCGATGGTCACGCCTCTCGAGACAGCAACTGCCTGGACGGCCCTCGCGAAGATGTGTGCGAGGGGCAGGAACATCAACGTTCGGTCTCCCTCGCCGACAAGTTCTGCGATCGAGCCTCCGAGCTGGTGCACCTCCCACGCGAAGTTGTAGTGAGTGAGGACGCATCCCTTCGGCATGCCTGTGGTACCCGACGTGTACACCAGAGTCGCGAGGTCATCGTGGCCAATCTCTGCCACTCGTCTGTCCACCTCGGCACGCGTGATCTCGGTAGCCATCGCACGCAGCTCACCAATGGCTCCGTCCTCGATGACGAACACCGTCCTGCATTCAGGAACGCCATCTGCGATGGGTTCGTAGACAGCCATCGTGTCCGCGTTCTCCGAGATGAGCGCAACCGAACCGGAGTCCGACAGGATCCACTGAACCTGCTCGGATGACGAGGTCTCATAGATAGTGGTCGTCGCCGCCCCGGCAGCCCATATCGCATAGTCGAAATAGGTGAACTCGATCCGTGTCGCGCAGTGGAGTGCAACACGGTCCCCCTGCTGAATCCCCGACGCGATGAGTCCGGCGGCGAGCTCACGGACAGTCTCCCACATCTCCGCGGTCGAGACGTTGACGAAGACGTCGCCTTCGCGATACGCAAGAGCAGGGTGGTTTGGGGCTTCATCGACCCGCTTAAGTAACTGCTGCACCACGTTGATCTCGGGGCCAACCGTGGTAGCGCCTGGTGTCGTGTAGGTCTTGATCTCGCCTCCAGCGCAGATAGGACACCGATGGTATCGGGTCGCACAGCTCCCTGCTGCGTCGCCTTCTCCGCGTTACCGGGTTGCGACGAATACCTCGGCGTCGGTCTCCGTCGATCAGGTGATCAACGCATCGTTCACTGCCAGCTTAGGTCGGCGCCACAGGATCCACCCGACACTTCCAGCAACTACTCCGGCGATGAGGGCGACCAGGAGAAAGAGGCTTCCGTTGCTTCTGAGAAGGATCGCGCCTCCTCCCGCGACGGAACTGCGCCCCCCATCCGGGTCGAGCGCCCAGGAGCCGACCCGGAAGAGAATCGCGAACGTGAGAGAAGACAACAAGATTCGAGTGGCGAGATTGCGTACCATCGCGAGCCGGTTCTCCGTCAGCCAGATCGCTACACACCCGGAGAGGATCATCGTCGCTGCGGCAATCACGACAATCATCGAGAGGAAGGCCCTCGCGTCCTTGACCGCTCCAACCACAGTCGTTGCTTGAGGGGTGTCAAGATTGATTGCCGCGACGCCTCTCAGCGCATCGACGAGAGCGGCTTCATCGATGGGGACCGCGTGCTGCCGGAATCCCGCTGCCACCAGCGGGACGATAGGCTCCAGCGTCGCAGCCAACTCGATAGATGCGCCCTCACCCTCAGGCAGGAAGAGGGCCGCCACGAACTGATCGAGCACCGATCCGATGGCGGCCTCGACTTCGGGGTGATCGCGCAGCTCGGCGAGTATCCGCTCCGTCAGCTCGGGGTCTGCCTCACTTGATGCGATGACACCCGTCTCGATCCACGCGTGGATGCGTTCTGATGCGACGCTCGCGTCGACGACCGACCGTACCGACGCTTGCATCGTCACGTCGTCGTGCGTGACGGCTCGCCCCCAGAGACCAATGAGGAGCATCGTTGTGGCGAATCCGAAGGCCCACAGGACGAGGGAGAGCGTGATTCGCCGCGTTGGCTCCTTCCATGTCTCTTCCTGGGTGCCGGATCTGTGTCTGCTCATGACAATGGAGCGTATCCGACGGATGAATTACCGACCCATGCGAATCGGTGTGCGCACGAACGGGGTAACTTCATCGCAATGGAGAAGATCCTCAGCCTCGACCTGCTTATCAAACAGATCGCGCTCGCTTTCGGCCTCGCGATGCTGGTCGGGAACCTGTACGCCATCATCCAGAACAAGCGGGGAGCAACGCCGAAGGGCTCTACGGGCACCTTCCGGACGGTGCGAGCCTACTGGCTGCTGACGGTCGGCACGCTCATCGCTACCTGGGGCGCGGTGAGCCTGATCAGCTGACCAAGGCCGTTGCTGGTCCCGTGCGATGGCGTAAGCTCGGCTGTATGAAGATCGGGCTGATCGTTCAACTCCACGGACGCCCTGGTGGTCGTACGCCGACCTGGCACTCCATCAGTACGCTAGCTGCAACGGTAGAGCGGTCCGGCTTTGACAGCTTCGTGTTCGAAGACGCGCTGCTCTATCGCGGAGAGACAGAGACCAACGGATGTTGGGAATCGGTTTCGATTGCCGCGGCTCTGGCTGCGACAACACAGCGGATCAACATCGGCCAGTCGGTCATCAACTCCCCGTATCGCTCCCCGGCTCTCATGGCGAAGATCGCGGACACGATCGACGAGATCTCTGGTGGTCGGTACCTGTTTGGAATCGGTGCAGGCGATACACCTGACTCGGACTACGAAGCGTTCGGATTCCCGAAAGATGTGCGGTACTCCAGGTTCGCCGAGGCGATACACATCATCTTCAATCTCCTCAAGACCGGGAGCGTGGACTTCGAGGGCCGGTACTACTCAGCGAGCAAGACCGAGCTGGTGCTGCGCGGTCCTCGACCTCAAGGCCCGCCGATCATCATCGCCGCGGCGGGACGAAAGATGCTGCGCCTCGCCGCGCAGTACGCGGATGGATGGAACTGGTGGGGACGGGACGAGACGCTCGACCAGACCGTCAAACGAATGCGACCGATCGTAATTCAGCTCGAGCGAGCATGCGAAGACCTCGGGAGGGATCCAGCGTCGCTGGTACGTACGTTCGATCTCTACACAGTTGTTCCTGAGGGGTTCTCGACCGAAGGCAGCGGCCTGGAACAAGCCGTCACAGGGAGCTCCGAGCAGATCGCTGAGCACATCCTCGGACTCTCGGAACTCGGTTTTCAGGAGGTGCGATGTGATCTGTACCCGAAGACACCGGATGCTGTAGAGGCGATGCAACCGGTGGTCGACCTGCTCCACGCCGGCTGAGAGTATTTGCCGTCCACGGATTCCGGCAGGCGCCACGATACACTTCCGGGTACTCGCGGGTGTAGTTCAATGGCAGAACATCAGCTTCCCAAGCTGAATACGGG
>JASJXX010000001.1 GCA_030123765.1 Actinomycetota bacterium
GTTAGCGTCGCGAACTTCGGTGCTTGTACGTGCTGTCCTGACATTGGTGGCGGGCCGATCCGATGAATTGAGCAGAGCCCACCGCACATGTCCGGCTGGGTGTGTCGTATGCGATGATCAGGGTGGTGTTGCACGCCCCGGTCGGGCGGTGAGACGCCGGCTGCACGTTGGTGTGCTCTCGCGGAGGTCGCACAGAGAGAGTGTCACGGCTCGTAGGCTTGTGAGGGACATGCAGCCCTTTGACGAAGATGAGCCGTATCTTGATCGAAGCGCACCGGGTTTCGTTGAAGACGGTGAGCGCTTTGAGCGACCTGTCGGCAGGCGCGTATTCAGAAGGGGTGTCCGCAGCGTCGCGGCTGTCGTCGTCGCTTCGATGCTATTCGCAGCGGGAACTCCTCTGAGCTGGGTAACCGTCGTCACCGCGATCCTGATGCTGCTGATCTGGATCAATATCGGCTCACACAATCACGACGACACGATCTGACTCCCCGGCTCTCGCGTCTGTTCAATAGACCGCAGCCGAAGGCAGTCGGGCGATCAGCGGACCGCCTCGGCGACCGCCTCAGCAACCGCCTCGTGCATGGAGCGGTTGAGAGGGTCAGGAAGCAGCATGCCTGTGGGTGCCCCGTCAGCTATAGCGAACGCGGCTGCGCGCTTCATCTTCGGCGTCACGGCAGCAGCTCTGGCGTCGAGAGCACCTTTCATGAGTCCCGGATAGGCAAGCACGTTGTTCACAATGCTCCCGTCCGCGGCCACCGCAGCACCGGCCGCGAGCGCGTCGGCGTACTCGATCTCCGGCACGGGGTTCGTCAGCGCCATGATGATCTGGCCCTTCCGCACACGATCCGGCGAGAACAACCCGGGCTGACCTGTAGCAAGCACGAGCACGTCACACTTCTCGACGAGCGCATCGAAGTAGTCGTCGGTGGTGCCCGTGCTGACCGTCACCCCGGACTCTGCCACCTCCAGGAATCTCTCCACGCTCCGCTCTGACGGGTCGTACCCCCAGACTCCTTTGAAGCCGAGGCCTGACACGAGGCCCGCTATAGCGCTGCCCGCCGCGCCGAGACCCACCTGCCCGAACTGCATGTCATCGAGGTTCCTGCCAAGCAACCTCGCCGCGGAGATGAGCGCTCCCGCGACGACGACCGCCGTCCCATGCTGGTCGTCGTGGAACACGGGGATCGTGAGTTGGCGCTCGAGTTCCCGCTCCACGTGGTAGACACCCGGCGACGCGATGTCCTCGAGGTGAATCGCGCCGAAGCCCGGGGAGATCCTCAGCACGGTCTCGATGATCTCGTCGGGGTCCTTGGTGTCAAGGACGATCGGCACCGCGTTCACTCCCACCATCTCTGTGTAGAACAGCGCCTTTCCCTCCATGACCGGGAGCGCCGCTACCGGCCCGACATCACCGAGGCCGAGCACTCGGGTGCCGTTGGTCACGATCGCCACGGTATTGCCCCGCCACGTCCAGTGATTGGCAACGGACTCGTCCTCCACGATCGCTTGCACAACCCTCGCGACGCCGGGCGTGTACACCTCGCGCATGTCCTGAAGGGTCCGCACCGTGGCGTTCGAGCGGATCTTGATCTTCCCGCCCTCGTGCTGCTGAAATACCTTGTCGATGCGCCCGGGCACCAGCTCGACGCCGTCAATCCGCGAGAACGCCTCGGCTATCAGATCGACTGCCTCCTGGTTGGGGGCGATGATCGCGACGTCGCGCACGTTGTACTCCGCTCCTATGTACACGGTCTCGATCTCGCCGATGTGGGCGCCATACTCCCCCGCAACCGCGAGCACCCGCGCCAGAGTTCCCGGCGTCTTGGCCGTCTTCATCCGGAAGACCTCGTCGCGTTCGATCGATAGGTCACCCACGGCTGCCCACTTCGTTCTGGGGATGGTCCTCACGGTTAGCGAAACGCTCGCGGAAGAGGAGAGGGACAGCAACGAGGACCACGAACACGCCGAGAGCGATCGTGTTGAGCGCTATCGAGTAACTCGAGTGACCCACCCGCACCACGCCGACCAGCCTCAGCATCTCGGTGAGGACGATCGCGGTGACGACACCGATCGCGAGCGCGGTGAAGGTCCAAGCGACCAGTAGCGCTACCAGCTTCCATGTTGACATCAGATGCCTCTCGTCGTCCTCCCGCGTGACGATACCGGGATTCGACCGCATTCTGCGGGTTGGAGAGCACCGTGACGGAGATCAAGAGCTCCCGCCACGCGACGAAGCGATAGCATCGGGGTGTGCCAACAAACCAGGTATACGTCTCCCTCGACGCCGTCATCGTCACGGTCAGCGCGAACGAGCCGAACATTCTCGTCGTCGACCGCTCCGATGGTCAGCCTCCGATACTCCCCTCAGGCCCATTGGACGCAGACGAAGATGAGACCCTCGAGCTCGCGGTGCGGCGGTGGCTGAGTCTCCAGACAGGGATCACGGTCAGCTACGTCGAGCAGCTCTACACCTTCGGCGATAGGAGACGCGGCGCGGCCGGCGGCGGTGAGCGCCAGCTCGCAGTCGGCTACATCGCCCTCGTCCCTGAGGAGACACCCTCCGAGGGTTCCCTGTGGGTCGGCACGTACGAGCTCTTCCCCTGGGAGGACCGCCGGTTCGGACGACGCGATGTGCTCCTCAACGACCTCGCCCCGAGACTCACCGAGTGGGCGCGGGGAGACGCTCTCCGCGAAGGACGGGTGCAGATCACCTTCGGGTTGGGTGCGCCGTGGGATCCGATTCGGGTCCTCGAACGCTATGAGCTTCTCTATGAGGCGGGGCTCGTGGAGGAACAGTCCACTGACGAGGGGGGCCCGGCTCCCCAAACATCCTTCGGTCGTCCCCTGGGTGTAGACCACAGGCGGATCGTCGCCACAGCACTCGGGAGGCTCCGTGGAAAGCTGACGTACCGGCCGGTGATCTTTGAGGTGATGCCCGACACCTTCACGCTCACCGAGCTCCAGCGCTCTGTTGAGGCACTCCTGGGGATGGAGCTTCACAAGCAGAACTTCCGGCGGATCGTTGACCGCGGTGAGCTGGTCGAGGCGACAGGCGAGCATCGATCCTCCACGGGAGGGAGGCCCGCAGGGCTGTACCGGTTCCGGTCTGAAGTCGCGTCCGAGCGACCACAGCCAGGTTTCCCTCTCCCGAGACCGAAAGCGCTCTGACCGAATCCTCGGATCGATCCAGATTGACGGATTCGGCGCGCATGGGTGTACCATTCTAGTAATGCTCGGATCGAGCACAAGTAGCTTTGGAAGGATACGAGTGACAACGGCCCTGACCACCACCGACCGCCTCGCCGGGATCCTCCCGGATATCGAAGTCGCGGCGCTCACGCCGCTCATCGAAGAGATCGAAGTCCTGAAGCGCCAACGTAACGCTGTCGTGCTCGCCCACAATTACATGACGCCTGACATCTACCACGGCGTCTCGGACCTGACAGGCGACTCGCTCGCCCTCGCAAGGCTTGCAGCCGAGACGGATGCCGATGTCATCGTGATGGCAGGTGTCCACTTCATGGCAGAGACGGCGAAGATCGTCAGCCCGGACAAGACCGTCCTCATCCCGAACCTCGAGGCCGGGTGCTCTCTTGCTGCCTCCATCACACCGGAGGACATCGCGACACTGCGTGAACGCTACCCGGGCGCCCCGGTCGTCACCTACGTGAATACATCTGCGGCGGTAAAGGCGGCGTCCGACATCACCTGCACATCGGGGAACGCCGTCCAGGTCGTCGAGTCGCTCGACGCGGACCGGGTCATCTTCATCCCGGACCAGTACCTCGGTCGCTGGGTCGCCGGCCAGACCGACAAGGAGATCATCCTGTGGCAGGGTTCGTGCGAAGTCCACGAGCGCTTCACAGGCGACGAGTTGCGCGAGTACCGCGAGCTCTATCCCGGAATCCAGATCATCGCCCACCCCGAGTGCCCGACGGACGTCCTTGAAGAAGCAGACTACGTCGGGTCAACCTCCGGGATGCTGAACTGGGTGCGCACCGAAGTACCCGAGCGCGTCGTGATGGTGACCGAGTGTTCTATGAGCGACAACGTCGCTGTCGGTTCCCCCGAGACCGAGTTCATACGCCCATGCAACCTGTGCCCTTACATGAAGCTCATCACGCTCGAAGGCATTCGGGATGCTCTGCGCGACATGAAGCACGAAGTCATCGTCCCCGACGACATCGCCGAAGGTGCCCGCCTGGCGGTCAACCGCATGCTGGCGCTGGGATGAACTCCCCGCCGGTCGAGGTGGTGCGCCACGACCAGCCTCTCGTCGTCGGCTCCGGAATAGCGGGGCTCGCGACCGCTCTCAGCCTCAGCGGGTCGGTGATCGTCACCGCTGCCGCCGTCGGAGACGGGTCCAGCATCCTCGCCCAGGGTGGCATGGCTGCCGCGATCGGTAAGGACGACACTCCGTCTGCGCACGTCGCCGACACCGTCGCGGTGGGAGGCGGTATCGCAGACCCAGACGTCGCGCGAGCAATCACCGCCGCGGCGCCTGACCTCATCAAATGGCTCGCCGACATTGGAGCTGCCTTCGACAGAACACCCGGGGGGGACCTCTCTCTCGGACGCGAAGCCGGCCACACTGCGCGAAGAATCGTGCATGCCGGCGGAGACGCCACCGGAGCAGAGGTCATGCGGGCACTTCGTGCTGCGACACTCAGACGCACCGACATCTTGCTCGTCACACGCACCCGCCTCATCGATCTGATCCGTGACGACGCAGGGATCAGTGGCGTCCTCACACTCTCCCACGACGGACGGCTGGTCGCCCATCTCGCTCCCGCAGTCGTCCTGGCAACGGGCGGCATCGGTGGGGTGTATGACCGCTCGACGAATCCGAGGGATATCCAGGGAGCGGGACTGGCTGCCGCGGCTCGCCAGGGCGCCGAACTCGCCGACATCGAGTTCGTGCAGTTTCACCCAACCGCCCTCACCGTCCTCGACCACCCGGCACCGCTTGTCACGGAAGCGCTGAGAGGAGAAGGCGCCACCCTCATCGACGAGACAGGGGCACGATTCATGGTCGATCTGCACCCCGATGCGGAACTTGCCCCACGCGATGTTGTTGCTCGGGCGGTCTGGGCACACCGCCAGGCGGGCCACAGGACCTTCCTCAACACGCTCGACGCCATCGGTCCCGCGATGCCCCAACGGTTCCCGACTGTCTACGCCGCAGCCAGAGAGGCGGGCATCGACCCTTGCACTGACCCGATCGAGATCGCACCCGCCGAGCACTACCACATGGGCGGCATCGCGACCGACCTCAAGGGACGTTCCACGATTCCCGGACTCTGGGCGTGCGGGGAGGTGGCGTCCACGGGCCTCCACGGGGCGAACCGGCTTGCGAGCAACTCCCTGATCGAGGCTGCCGTGATGGGGCACAGGGTCGCTGCCTCGCTCGTCAGCTACGACCCCACCCGGAGCGGGACACTCGTGATTCCCTCCGACGCCTTGGACCGGGCAGAGCGGTACTTCGAGGCTGACACCCGCAAGGTGAGGCAGATCGCGTGGGAACACATCGGGATCGTGAGAGACGAGGCCGGGTTGACAACAGCACTCGAGCTCCTCGACGACGTCGCCGGGCCACCCTCAGACTCCTCGACCGTCGCGAAGCTGATCGCAGCAGCCGCCCTCGAGCGGACCGAGTCGCGCGGAGCGCATTACCGCGTCGACTATCCGCAGAGCAACCCGGGCCTCCAGGCCCGGTCGCACACGATACCTGCACCTCATGAAACAGCACGGCTGCCCCTGACGACCGCGAGCGTCGCTCCGTGACGATCCCCCTCCCCTCATCTACACCAGATGTGGTCGCCCGCGCCTACGCGGAGGATCTCGCGAACATTGGAGATCTGACGACGCTCGCGACGATCCCTGAGGGCCACCGATCCCGTGCCGAGTTCGTGGCTCGCTCATCGGGATGCATGGCGGGCATCCCCCTCATCGAGCTCTGCCTGGAATACATCGACCCCGAGATCGTGTGTCGACCGATGGCGCAAGACGGCGAGCTCGTGCAGGCGGGCACTGTGATTCTGGAAGCGAGTGGCGCGACGCGATCGCTCCTGAGCGCAGAGCGGGTTGCGCTCAACTTCCTCGGGAGGCTCTCAGGTATCGCGACAGCAACCCGCGCCTTTGTCGACATCGTCGCAGGTACCGGCGCCGCTATCTCCGACACTCGCAAGACGACGCCGGGGCTTCGAGCTTTGGAGAAGTACTCCGTTGCAGTGGGCGGTGGAGTGAACCATCGGATGGGCCTCTACGACGCCGTGCTCATCAAGGACAACCACCTCGCTGCAACAGAATCGATTGCTGACGCCGTCTCTAAGGCCCGGATGCTCGTCGGGCCTGACATCGTTGTCGAAGTCGAGGTCGACACCTTCGACCAGCTCGCTCAGGTCCTCGCAACCGATGCAGATATCGTTCTGCTCGACAACATGAGTCCCGAAGATCTAAGAACTGCGGTCGGCATCGTCGGAGCTGCGCTCCAGACAGAGGCTTCAGGGGGGATCACCCTCCACAATGTGAGAGAGGTCGCCGAGGCCGGTGTCGACGTGATCTCGGTCGGATGGCTCACGCACTCGGCCCCCGCCCTCGATGTCGCTATGGAACTAGTTCGAGAACGTGAAGGACTGCGCGGGGAACCAACGTGACGCGACGCTCTCGTAGTGCCCTCGCGACGCGTCAGCGTCGCCCCTCTCAAGAGCGAGCAGACTGTTCCTGACGTCGTCGACGGACTCATCAAGCACGAGATCTGAGGTCGAGAACACTCGGGCGACCGTCGCATAGTCAAGCTCGACCATCGAGTCTGCGGAGAACTCCATGAGCCACCGTTCAAGGTCGATCACGCGTTCAACGACGTGTTCCGCAAACCCCGCAGACGCGAGGACAGTCGACGCCCAATGCACACGATCCACCGCCTCTCCGATCGACGCCCGATACCGGATCGAGGATCCGTCGGGGGTGTCGTACAGCTCGCGCTCAGAGGGAGCGAACGCCGAGAACCATCGTAGGGGCACATGCCACGCGGAGGAGAGGATGTAGCTCCTTGCGATCGGGCCCGCTCTTCGGAGCGCGGCGAGTTCGCCAACAAATTCCAGGCGCCGGTCCTCGGTGACGACAGGCAGCGACGGGTACATCCTGGTGAACGCGAGAACCGCCTCGAGCATCCGAATGCGCGCGTTGCGAGGGCAGGCGTACTGTGAACCCTCCCACGTAGTGAAGAGCGCGTCGTGCGACGTCGGCTCCGTCCAGATGAACGTTCCGTCCTGAACCACCGGGAGTCCGGTGCCGTCCCCTCGGAACGGCGGCAGGACGCCGACCCGGTCGGCAGGCAGGTACGCACGGAAGTAGGTGGTGTCGATCACCCCGGTGATGCTACGGCGATGTCGAGCGGAGTAGCCAGGTCCAGAGTCACTAACATGTGGGCGCGCCCTACCCGGCCGCCCACAATTCCCACCGGAGGCCTGCCTTGGGAGTATTCGAGACCATCGGCACGGAGACCCACGAGTCCGTGCATTTCGGTGTAGATGCAGCAACAGGCCTCCAAGCCATCGTCGCGATCCACAGCACCGCCCTAGGTCCCGCACTCGGCGGAACACGCTTCTATCCCTACTCCGATACCCGGGCAGCGCTCGTTGACGTGCTCAGACTCTCCAAGAGCATGACGTACAAAGCGGCAGCCGCAGGTCTCGCGCAGGGGGGTGGGAAGGCAGTCATCATCGGCGACCCCGCCAAGCTCGCTTCAGAAGAGCTCTTCCGCGCCTACGGAAGATTCATAGACGGTCTCGCCGGCCGTTACATCACCGCGGAGGATGTAGGTACGACCGTCCCCAACATGGAGATCGTCGGGACCGTGACGCCCTTCGTCCGCGGACTCCCGGTCGAGAACGGCGGATCGGGTGATCCCTCTCCCGCGACGGCGCGAGGAGTCGTAGCGTCACTTCGGGCCGTGAGCAGCCACCTGTGGGGAACGAGCGATCTCAGAGGCAGAAGAGTCGCCATCAAAGGCGTCGGAAAGGTCGGCTTCTCGCTCGCCGCCATGCTCGCCGACCACGGCGTCGAACTCGTCGTTGCCGATATCAACGAGCAAGCGACCGGGGCCGCCGCCGACCAATTCGGAGCCGAGGTAGTGGCGGTGGAGGAGATCCACCGCGTTGAGTGCGACGTGTACTCGCCTTGTGCACTCGGAGCTGATCTCAACGGAGAGGCGATCCCGCAGCTCGCGTGCGCTGCAGTCGTCGGTTCGGCCAACAATCAACTCGCCGAGCCTGCAGACGCGCAGAGGCTCACCGCGCGGGGAATTCTCTACGCGCCTGATTTCGTTGTGAACGCAGGAGGCATCATCAACATCGCGGCTGAGGCCGGCGGTTACTCCCCCGAGAAGTCCAACATCATGGTCGACCGGATCCACGACAACCTCAGAGAGATTTTCAGAACATCAGTCGAGTTGGGAATCAGCACGGAAGAGGCCGCTGAGCGTTTCGCAGAGACTCGCATCGAAGCGGCGAAGAGCCAAGGAGACGAATCGTGACGTTAGGACTTGATTCTGTGATTGATCACACCGCGCTCGGCCTTGACGAAGACGACCTCGTCGACCTCTACCGAAAGATGCTGCTCGCCCGAAAGCTCGATGAGCGAATGTGGGCGCTGAACCGTCAGGGGAGGGTTCCGTTCGTTGTCTCGGTCTCCGGCCACGAGGCAACCCAGGTCGGGGTCGCGGCAGCGATCGACCCTTCGAAGGACTGGTCGATGCCGTACTACCGCGATGTCGCCTACGTCCTCGCCATCGGGATGTCGCCGAGGGACGTGTTCGCCGGGGTGTTCGCCAAGGAGTCTGACCCTTCGAGCGGCGGCAGGCAGATGCCGAACCACTGGTCCGACCCGGACCTGAACATCTTCACCCAGGGCTCCGTGATCGGTGTTCAGTATCCCCAAGCATGCGGCGTCGCGTACGAACTCAAGCGGAGCGGGAGCGACGCGGTCGTTGTCGTCGACGGGGGCGAAGGGTCGACCTCTGAGGGTGACTGGCACGAGGCGATGAACTTCGCAGGTATCCACAAGCTCCCCGTGATCTTCGTCATCCAGAACAACCTGTACGCCATCTCTGTCCCGGCGGCCGAGGAGCTCGCCGGCCAGATCGCAGACCGCGCCATCGGGTACGGCATGCCGGGTGTCGTAGTGGACGGCAACAACGTGCTCGAGGTGTACGGCGCAACGTTGGCAGCAGTTGAACGGGCCCGCAGCGGCGGGGGTCCGACGCTCATCGAATCTAAGACGTACCGCTACTACGCCCACACGTCTGACGATGACGACAAGCTGTATCGCAGCCGGGAGGAGGTGGAGCTGTGGCGTCGGAAGGACCCCATTCCGAACTTCCGGCAGTACCTCGTTGAGCAGCGCATCCTCACCGAGGCGCTCGAAAGAGAGATAGAGACTTCCGTCACGGACGAGATCGCGGCTGCGGTCAAAGAGACCGAGTCTGCACCGGATCCGTCGGACCCGTTCAGCCACGTGTTCGTGAACGAGATCGTCCCGAGCGTGCCGGTAACGACGATCGAACCTGAGCCAGAGGGCGAAGAGGGCAACATGATCACAGCCATCAACCGAGCTATGCATGAGCTCATGGCTGAATTTGATGACATGATCGTGTTCGGAGAGGACGTTGCAGATCCCAAGGGAGGAGTCTTCAAGGCGACTCTGGGCCTCACGGAGGCCTTCGGCGAGGATCGCTGCTTCAACACTCCAATCGCAGAGGCCCTCATAATCGGCCTGGGCATCGGTACCGCAGCAACCGGCACAAGGACGCTCGCCGAGATCCAGTTCGCGGACTTCATCCACCCCGGCTTCGACCAGATCATCTCTGAACTCGCCCGAATCCATTACCGGTCGAACGGCCGGTGGAACGTCCCCATGACGATCCGGATTCCCTACGGTGGCGGCATCCATGGTGCGCTCTACCACTCGCAATCGATCGAGACGTTCTACGCCCACGTGCCCGGCCTCAAGATCGTCGTCCCCTCGACGCCGGCCGACGCCGTCGGCCTGCTGCGGAGTGCAATGGAGGACCCCGACCCGGTGATGTACCTCGAGCCGAAGAAGCTCTACCGCCTCGCGAAGGGCCCGATACCAACCTCGGGCCACACGGTTCCGATCGGGAAGGCAGCGTTGCGGCGGATAGGCGATGACCTCACGATCATCGCCTATGGCACGATGGCGCATCTCGCTGTTGAGGCAGCGAACCTCCTCGCGGACGAAGGCATCGATGCCACCGTGCTCGACCTGCGATCGCTGAAGCCGCTCGACTGGCCCTCGATCGAGGCAGCCGTCCAACGCACATCGAAGGTGCTCATCGTCCACGAGGCGAACAGGTTCCTCGGTTACGGAGCCGAGGTAGCGGCCCAGATCTCGGAGAGAGCGTTCGAGTGGCTCGACGCGCCGGTCGTGCGTTACACGGCACCCGACATCCCGAGCTTCCCGTTCGCTGGCTCCCTTGAGAAGCAGGTCATGCCGGACGTCGATGGCATCGTCACACACGCCAGAGACCTCCACCGCTGGTAGTAGTCGCTCTCATGGATATCCGGGTTGCGTCACACGCGGACATCCCGGCGATCGTGTCCTTCACGACGGACACGTTCGAGTGGGGCGACTACGTGCCCGACAGGATCGAGGAGTGGATCGATGATCCCTCAGGCGTCGTGATGCTCGCGGTCGAGGAAGCCGAGCCCATCGCCCTGGGACGGGCGCTCCTCCTCTCCCCGTCCGAGGCCTGGATGCACGCAGCGAGGGTCAGGAGCGACCGTCGAGGAGAGGGGATCGCGGGGGACGTCGGCGGTGTCCTGCTCGGATGGGCGCAGGAACGTGGCGCACTCGTGGCGAGGCTCCTCATCGAAGACGACAACGAATCCTCCATCCGGCAGGTCAGGAAGAACGGCTTCCGCCGTATGGCGACGGTGGTGCGTGCGTCGCTCACGATCGGCGCAGAGACGTCGAGTCCCGCGCGAGACGGTAAGCACCGACCCCCTCCACCCATCGAGGCGCGGCCGGGGAAGCCACTGGATGCGAGCGTCGTCGCGTCCGAGTGGCCGTCCTCTCTCTGCGGTCGCGCGCTCCGGGGTCTCGTTGCCAACGGCTGGCAATTTCGTACCCTCACTACTTCGGACGTCGCCGGCGCCGCACTCACGGACGGCCTGTGGGAGCTTGGTGCTTCGTGGGCGCTGACCCGCGCGAGCGGGACCTCCTTTGAGGTGTCACTCCTCGACACGGGCCCGTCCGAGGCGTTCGAGGTAATCTGTGCGCTCATCGACGTAGCGAGAGAACGCGACGCTCAGGGAGTCTCGATCTGGCTCGCCGACCTTGCGTGGCTCACACGAGCAGCCGAAGCCGCTGGCTGTACGCTGTCCCCAAGCGGCGTCTGGGTGTACGACCTCTCAACCCGTTCCGCACAGCCGGAGGCCCCGCCCACAGGAGAGAGGGATCACTTACCGCGCCGGGCCCGCGCGTAGAACTCCACGGGGTGGGCGATGTCGTAGCTGTCGTCAAGGAACCGTCGAAGCTGCATCTCACAGCCCACGTTCGCTGACGCCACAATCTTCGTGCCGCCCGCTCGTACTGCTGCGGCCTTGCGCTCCCCGAGTTCGGTGCTCGTCTCGGGATAGTCGATCAGATAGGTGCCTGCCGCTCCACAGCAGAGACCGTCCCTGTCGGCGTCGACGACTTCGTATCCCGCCGCCGCGACGACTGCCCGAGGTGCGTCAACGATGCCCTGGCCGTGCTCGAGGTGGCATGGGTCCTGGATCGCCACGCTGGTTCCGTTCGCGGGGAGCGTCTCAAGCCGCCCGTCGCTGATCGCGTCCGCCACGACCTCAGTGATATCCCTCACCCGGGATCCCAGTTCGGGATCGGCCTTGAGATGCGACCCGCACCCCGCGACGTTCACGACGATCAAATCTGCCGACGCGAACGCAGAGCTGTTTGCTGCCGACATGCGTTCTGCGTTGTCCGTGAGGCCGTCGTGCGCTGCGAGCGCGCCGCAGCACGTCTGAGCCTTTGGAGACTCGACGCGGTACCCCGCGGCGAGCAGCACCTCGATCGTCGCCTGGTGGATCTCTGCAAACCAGACGTCAGCTACGCATCCGACGAAGAGCATCGCCGTGGGAGCGTCGGAGGCCCCCCACGATCCGCCGCGAGCGGTCGGAAGCGGGATCGGGATCCTCCTCAGCCCGCTGGCGGGGATGCCGAGACGCTCGAGCGCTCCGGCGAGCCTGAGTCTCTGTGCGATGCCGAGCAGAATGGAGCCACCACGCATGATCCAGGGAGTCCCGACACCGGTCGTCGCAGCGAATCGGCGCACCCGGGACACGGTCGAAGGCATCTGGGCCACGACCTCAGCCGTCGCCCGCTCAATGATGTCACCGAAGGGGACCAGGGAGGGGCACGCCGTCTCGCATGCCCGGCACTGGAGGCAGAAACCGATGACGTCGCTGAACCGCTCGTCGATTCCCAATACCCCTGCGTCAACAGCGCTAATCGCGGCGAGACGGCCCCGTGGCGAAGCCGTCTCATCCCCCGTGAGCCGGAACGTTGGGCAGACAGGGAGGCAGAGCCCGCACGTGACGCACGCGTCCAGGTCGACGCGGGCGGGTGGATGCTCCGTGACCCAGCTCATCACAGGCCACCCGGCAGCGAGCCAGGGTTGCAGACGGAGTCCGGGTCGAAGAGGCTCTTCAGGCGACGTTGAATACTGATCGTGGAGGGGATGCTCCCCCATCTCGGCACTGCCGGGTCCAGGGGACCGCGACGCGTGAGCACGAGTGAGCCGCCCACCGACTCTGCCCACGTACGCAGCCCGGTGACTGTTCCGGCGTCCACGTCGGCCCATCCGATCTCCACGGCACCGACACCATGTTGTGCAGTGAAGCGATCAGCGCCGCACGCCCGTACGCGTTGAACCGCCTCGGGGACGAGCCTGGGTGGAACGTTGAGCGTCGCGGCGATCGGAGTGCTCAGCGGCGTTGGCCACTCGAAACCATCGACGACCCTCCCCTCCATCGCTGCGGTCTGCGAGTCGACGCTCGCCCGGTCGCCCTCCACGTAGAGTCTGGCGCCCTGCTCGGTCTCGAGCGCTGCGACGAGCTTGTAGAACGATCTCCACGACCCGGCGTCGTCTACCTCAACTGTTGCCTGCACCGGCGCCACGGGCCAGAGCTTCAACGCGACCTCAGCGATAAACCCGAGTGCGCCATGCGAGCCGGTCACGAGCCTCGGCAGGTCGTAGCCGGTCACGTTCTTGACGAGTTGGCTCCCGGCGTGCACAACCTCGCCGTAGCCCGTCACAAGGGTGACTCCTAGTACGCGGTCCCCGGTCGGGCCGTAGCGGAGGCGCCGAAACCCTGACGAGCCTGAAGCGACGACTCCGCCAATGGTGCGGTCGGTCGCAGTCTCAGGCAGGACCGCCGTGTGGCGGTGATCGCCGATGACTTCTTCAAGTTCGGCGACGGTTGTCCCCGCCCGCACCATGACGGTGAGGTCACCTGGCCGGTAGTCGACGATCCCTGTGCAACACTCCGAAGAGAGGACCTGCCCATCGTGCGAGTCGGGGACCTGAGTCCCGCGGGTGCCGATGAAGTGGAGAGGCTCCCCCGCGCGTCGTGCTTCGTTGATGATGGACGCGGCCTCGCTGGCGTTCGAGGGGGTGTGCACGTTGCTCACAGGCGCACACCGCTCGCGTCGAAGCAGCGGGATCCCTCCGGGAGGATCTTCGAAGGGTTCATCATCCCCGCATCGTCGAACGCCTCTCTGACCCTGGCCTGTGCGTCAAGGTCGACGTCGGAGAACACGAGGTGCATGAGGTGGCGTTTCTCGAGTCCGATGCCGTGCTCGCCTGAGAGAGAGCCGCCGGCTTCGATCGAGACCTCAACCATCTCGGTGGCCGCGGCCTGTACCCGCTCAAGCATGCCCGGCTTCCTGGCGTCGAACGCGACGAGGGGATGCAGGTTGCCGTCGCCGGCGTGGAAGACGTTGAGCATGTGGAGGTCGTAGCGGTCACCGATCTCGTAGATCTTCCTGAGTACTTCGACAAGCGCGGTCCGGGGTACAACGGTGTCATGGAGGTAGTAGTCGGGTGCTGCCTGGGCGACAGCTCCGAACGCGGATTTGCGTCCCTTCCAGAGGATGGCCCGTTCGGCGGAGTCGGTCGCGACCCTCACTTCGGTCGCGTCGTTGCGCGACGCGATTGCGCTGATCACAGCAACGCCGGACTTCACCCCTTCCCGGGTTCCTGTCACCTCTGCAAGGAGTACGGCACCCGCGTCGGTGGGGTAGCCGGCGTGAACGAAGTTCTCGACGGCTACGACCATCGGCTGGTCCATGATCTCGAGTGCTGCGGGGATCAGACCTGACGCGATGATGCCGGACACCGTCCCGGCTGCCGCTTCGATCGTGGGGAACCCGATCAGCAGCGTCGCCACATCTGGAGCGTTCTCCGTGAGGCGAACGAGCACCTTCGTGATGATGCCCAGTGTTCCCTCCGAGCCCACGACGACGGCTCGTAGGTCAAGGCCAGGCAGGTCTGGTGCTTCACTGCCAACGACCACGACCGATCCGTCAGCAGTGACGAGCTCGGCAGCGAGGACGTGGGCGATCGTGGTGCCGTCAGCGAGGCAGTGTGGCCCGCCTGCATTCGTCGCGACGTTGCCGCCGATGGTGCAGGCCTGCTGGGAGGAGGGGTCCGGGGCGAAGTGGAGCCCTACCGGCTCAAGAGATCGGGAGAGGTCGAGGTTGATGACTCCCGGACCGACCCACGCCGTTCTCCCGACCTCGTCGACCTCGTGGATCTCGTTGAGTCGTGTCAGCACGACGATGAGCCCGGGCTCGACAGGGACGGCACCGCCGGCGAGCCCCGTGCCGGCGCCCCGGGGAACGATCGGCGTGTCGTGACGTCGGGCGATGCGGACGATCGCCGCGACTTCCTGGGTGTGCTCGGGGAGTACCGCGGCGATGACTTTCCCGCTCGTGACTCCTGCGTCCTTGGAGAACACGATGAGGTCGAGGGGGTGGTGTCGCACGCGCTCGGGCCCGAGAAGAGCGACAAGTTCCTCGATGAACGTCATGTGCGGAGGCTAGACAGTTGCCGGGTGGTCGGATCGTCGCGGCCGGATTCCGCTTGTAGCGAAGACACGATGCGGCACGGTGAGGTCTCCCGGGAATTCCCTGGAGAGGAGGTCGCCCAGATCAGCATCGAATCGTCTGACGTCGGCGACGTTCATGGTTGCCCCAACACCGTTCGACGCGCGCACACGACCTCGCCAGGCCTCGTGAGAGAACGGGACATCGACCACGTAGCTGTAGCTCTCGACCTGTTGGAACCCATCGCGATCGAGTGCCTCGACATGTTCGGGGTACACACCCCGCCAGGCTGCCATGTTCCAACCCGGGTTGTGCTCGAGGACCATCTCCTCCGTTCGACCGGCGACGCTGCCTGCGAGAGGCACGTAGGTGAAGCTGCAGATGAGCAGACGTCCGCCCGGGGCGAGTATCCGAATGGTCTCCTTGATGGCGGCGTCCGAATCGAACCACCACCAGCACTGGCCAGCACTCACGAGGTCGAAGCTGGCGTCCTCCTGATCAGTGGCTTCCGCACGCCCCTCGACGAAGCGGACAGACAGACCTCTCTCCTGTGCGGCGCGCCGTGCGACCCCAAGCAAGCTAGGAGCGATGTCCAGCCCCGTGGTTGCAAGTCCGCGGGCGGCGAATCCCAGAGCGAGCGAGCCGGTGCCGGTTCCCAGGTCAAGGGCGCGGTCTCCCGCGCCGATCCATCCGTCCTCGGCCAGCCTGTCGAAGAAGCTCTCCGGGAACCCTGGCCGGAAACGGTCATAGTCGTCAGCGGTGCCGCCGAAATCGATGACGCGATTCTTGTGATCTCTCAATATGTCACCTCCACCTGGCGCCAAACCTAGCTGTCGCTGTGACCTGCGGGCTGCCGCCGCTCACCACCTTGATCGGCTCGGCTCGGCACCACGATTCCCGGGTACCTCCCGAAGCCGGTGGCTATGAAGGCCTCCCCCAGCCACCGCCGCCGGGGGTGAGGACGACGAGTTCGTCCCCCCTACGCACCTCGAAGGTGCATTTCGAAGGCAACCTCTCACGGCCACCGCCCCGCCTGATCAGCCAGTCCTCGCCCACAGCCCCCGGCTCTCCCCCCGCGAGGCCCCACGGCGCCGTCAGTCTGCGTTCGCCCATGAGCGAGACGGTCGCCGGTTCGTCGAACCGTATGGCGCGCTCGATGCCGTCCCCTCCCGAGAACGACCCGGCCCCGCCGCTGCCCCGCCGCAGTCGGTATCGGGTGACGGTGATCGGGTAGTGGATGGTGAGGGAGGTGATCGGCGTGTTCTTCGTGTTCGTCATCCCCGTCTGGATCCCTGACTGGCCGTCCGCTCGCGGCCGCGCTCCCTGCCCCCCGGCGACCGTCTCGTAGTACGCGAACCGGTCATTCCCGATGAGAACGTTGTTCATCGTCCCCTGCCCGGCCGCAGGAACACGCTGCGGTGCGAAGTTCGCAAGCGCTCCCAGGATCGTGTCGGCGATGCGCTGTGAGGTCTCCACGTTGCCGGCGGCTACAGCGGCAGGGAACCGGGCGTCGACGATTGACCCGAGTGGCGTGACGAGGCTGAGTGGACGGTGTGCACCACCGGTCGCGGGGATTGTGGGATCGGTGGCGACACGTACCGCGTAGGAGAGACAGGACTCCGTCACTGCGCGAACCGCGTTGATGTTGCCCTCAACCTGGGGAGCAGATCCCGAGAAGTCCGCAACGAGTTCGTCCCCTCTCACGGTGACGGTCACAACGATCGGGATGAGCTCACCGCGCCACTCCATGTGGTCAGTGAACGAAGCGGCACCATCCGGGAGTGCAGAGATCGCTGCCCTCATGCGCCGCTCTCCGTACGTCATGAGTGCAACGGCCATCGCGCGGTACGCGTCACCGCCGAAGTTCTCGATGAGCGATCCGAGCCGCATCGCTCCGGCCTCGTTCGCGCCGAGCTGCGCCGCGAGGTCTCCGCGCCTCTCGGTCGGTGTGCGTGTGGCAGTGAGGAACGGCTCAAGGAACTCAGACGTCCAGGCGCCGTCCCTGACCGCGATCATCGGAGCGATGATGATGCCTTCCTGCTCCACGCGTGTGGCGTGGGCAGGCATCGATCCCGGCGCTTCACCTCCGACGTCTGCGTGATGGGCCCGGTTGCCTACCCACGCGACGAGGCGTCCCTGCGAGTGGACGGGCCGAACAAGGGTGAGATCGTTGAGGTGGGTTCCTCCCTGGAACGGGTCGTTCACCGCGTACTGGAATCCGGGATCTGGACTGGCCCCGAAACTGTCGATGACCGCCCTCACCGATGCCGGCATCGATCCGAGGTGGACGGGGATGTGCTCGGCCTGGGCGAGCATCTCGCCTTCGGGGGTGAAGACGGCAGCGGAGCAGTCGGCTCGCTCCTTGATGTTGGGGGAGAATGCTGTGGTTCGAAGCACGACACCCATGTCGTGTGCAACACGCTCCAGTTGGTTCCGCACCACTTCGAGGGCGATCTGGTCAAGGATCACCACGTCACCTCGATCGCTCCCGAACGTCCGATGACTGCCCGGTCCCCTTGTGAAAGGTACGTGGTCGACTCGGCCTCCTCGATCACCGCAGGCCCCTCGATGACATCGCCGGCGCGAAGGCCGGCCCGATCGACTACGAGTACCTCGGACCACTCCCCGTCAACGATGACTCGCCGTCTCGTGTCTGCGCGTGCCGCTCGCGGCGACCACGTCGCGACGTCCTCGATGCTCAACACAGGGAGCGCCACACCGACCCCGCGTACCGTCACGATCTCGATCGCGTCCTCAGGCCGGTCGAATCCGTTGCGTTCCCGATGGAGCACGTCGAATCTGCGTCGGACGTCACCGATGGTGTCGCCCCACAACCACGGGACCGATATCTCGTGCGCTTGGCCGAGATAGCGCACATCTACCGCGAAAGTGATCTGCGGGTCGGGGAACCCCGCCCTCCCCAACGTTCGCCCGATCTCCGCGTGGAGTTCCTCTGCCGCCCCCTCAACCGGAGAGAGATCGTCACTCCGAATGAGCACTGCTCTGGCGCCGTCGGTGCGCGGCGGTGCAAGCAGCAGTCCCAGTGCCGCGAACACGCCGCCGTACGGTGGGATTATGGCGCCCTGCATCCCGAGGGAGCGCGCGAGCGCGGTTGCATGCAAGCCGCCCGCTCCGCCGAACGCGATGAGCTGGGCACCGCGAGGATCGCTCCCCTGCTCGACCGACACCGTTCGGATCGCCCCCGCCATGACCTCCTCACTGATCCGCACAATCCCGAGAGCGGCGTCGGTGACCGACATGCCGAGCCGGTCGGCAACGACGCTGACAGCTGCGAGAGCAGCAGGTGCATCGAGCGCCAGTCGCCCACCAAGCTTTGTATCTGCACCGATGCGGCCGAGTACGACGTTCGCGTCGGTCACCGTCGCCTCGGTACCGCCATTCCCGTAACAAGCCGGCCCTGGATGCGCCCCTGCGCTCTGTGGGCCGACGCGCAGTGCCCCTCCCGGGTCGATCCACGCGATCGATCCGCCACCTGCGCCGACACTGTGCACACCCACAGCCGGCAGTCGGCACGCGTATCCGTCGATGCTGCGCTCATGAGAGACTTCGATGTCGCCGCCCTCGATCCGGCACACGTCGGTCGATGTCCCTCCCATATCAAACGACACGACACGGTCGTAGCCGAGCTCACCTGCGAAGGCAGCAGCGGCCACAACACCACCAGCGGGACCCGAGAGGAGCACAGCAGCAGGGAGCGCGGCAGCGTCCTGCGCGCTCATGAGCCCGCCGGAGGAACGCATCACCCCGAGGCTCCCAACGATCCCCGAATCGAGGAGGCGAGCACTGAGTGCCTGGAGATAGGTCGCGGTGACCGGGGTGAGGTAGGCGTTGAGCACGGTGGTCGACGTTCGTTCGTACTCACGGAACTCACCCGCGACGACGGAGGAGACACTCACCGGAATGCCCGGGCTCTGCCTGACGACCGCAGCGGCGAGATTCTGCTCCCTCTCGCGTTCGACGTGCCCGTTGACGAGAGATACCGCGACGGCCTCAGCCTCGGGGAGGGTGAAGGAGCCGTCACCCCCCACGCCGACGCGCAGCGAACGGGCGACGAGCGGTTCGGGACGATCCGCGTACGGGTCATAGAGGGACGGACGGTCCTGGCGAGCGATCTCGATGATGTCCTCGAACCCCGCGTCTGTGATGAGCACGACCTGTGCGCCCTTCCTCTCGAGCAGGGCGTTGGTCGCAATGGTGGTTCCATGCACGAACACGTCGACGGGTGACCCCGCTGCGAGCTCGTCGATGCCTGCGGCGATCCCTTCTTCCTGATGATCCGTCGTCGCTATCTTCGCTGTTGTGACGACACCGTCTAAGACGAAGACGAGGTCGGTGAAGGTTCCGCCGACATCGGCGCCGAGCATCACGGCGAGCCCCCGCTACGATGCCGGGGGAACCACAGGAGGACACGAATGGGCATCACCGTCGAGGAGACACCGAATCCGAGAGCCATGAAGTTCAACGTAGGGTCGCCCGTCGGCGGCGCGGCAACGTTCACTTCTGCCGAGGACGCGGATCCCCGGATCGTTCCTCTCTTCGATGTTGGTGGTGTCATGTCGGTCTTCATGACAGCAGACTTCGTGACGGTGACACGAACCGAGGGTGCGACCTGGGAGGAGATCACTCCGCAGGTCGTCGAGATCCTTGAGGCGTCCTTCGGCTGACAGGCCGTTACCCGTCACCCATCGACCTCCATAGGGAGAGCGGTGACGAAGACCAAGTCGCCGTCACGCGTCAGCGAGACCACCACGATCCTCACCGGCTCCCTCACGAACCCATCCCCGGTCTCACGAATCGCGCGATATGCGACGGTGACGTCAAGGCGACCGTCGGGGGCGGCCTCTGTCCGGTACGCCCTGGCCCACTCCACGAATGTCACGGGTGGAGGTGGCGTCGTGGTATGCGGGAGATCACCTGTCGCGACGCCCGGAGCGAGAGCCCTCTCAATCGAACGGATCGTCTCGTCAGATCCGTCCCTCGTGAACCAGTCCGTCACGAACCACTCCGCCCGCACCTCGACGAATCGGTCAAGCAGATCCGCGTCGACAGGCTCGTCGATGCGGAGATCTGCCTCAGCAATGACCATCGACGTCGCTGGCGTCGGGGAGTTGGCCTGGGTTCCGACGACCGGAGCGACAGGCATCTCGAGCACGGAGACGGGAGGCGGAGTCGGTTGCGCTCCTCCCCCGAGGAACCGCGCACCAAACGCGACAACCACGATCAGTCCGATGACTCCGGCAGCTATGTACAGGCGCCGGTCAACCCCGTCGGTCTGCTGGGCGACGAGGTTCGCCCACGGGATCTGCTCAAACTCTTCGGATTCCATCGTCACCTCGTGGGTAGTTGAAGGACCTGACCCGGATGGATCAGGTGCGGATTTTCTCCGATCACGTCACGGTTCAGCTCATAGAGGGAGTTCCAGGACGCCGCGATCTCAACGCCGGACGTCTCGACTCCACGCGAAGACAGCAGATGGCGAGCGATCTGCCAGAGCGAGTCGCCACTCGCAACGGTGTAGGTGTCGGCGGGAGATGCGACAGAGGGGCGGCTCAGCACAGTGATCGCCGTCACTCCATGGGTCTCGGGGACCTGGGATGCCATCTCAGCCATCCGCACGCTCGGGGGCCAGACGGTGGCGTCGGCTGCTACCGGGCGCATGACCCCGACGAGGAGCACGAGCGAGATAGCGAACGCGGCGAGGTCTCGGCCCGCAGGGAGCGCGGCGCCAACCCGCGACACGACCGAGACAACCGCGGGAGCGCAAGTGGCGCCGAGCCAGAGGAACATCGAAGCGGCTGCGTACTGGGCGAAGACGGTTGCTGGATCCATACACCGACCGTGCCAGATCGTACGGCGTCATTCAAGAGGTTCGAAACCAAGCTTCTCGACATCAGGCGTCGAACGCCGGAGGCTGGTTCAGCCGCCTATGTAACTCATCTCTACCTTGGGGAAGCCGAGCGGCGTGCCGCCCCGCAGCTCGGAGTAACGGTCGGTACGATCGCTCCACGTCCGGTAGATGGCGTCGCGGATCTCGTCATCGGAAGCGTCGGAACGCAGCATCACCTTGAGATCCGTGCCCTTCGAGGCGAAAAGGCACGTGTAGAGTTTGCCTTCAGCCGAGAGACGTAGCCGCGTGCAGTCACCGCAGAACGGCTCGGACACCGAGGAGATGAATCCCACCTCGCCTCCTCCGTCGCTGAATCGGTATCGCTGCGCGACCTCTCCCCGATACGTCGGGTCGATGGGCTCAAGCTTCCAACGTTCCGAGATGATCTTGAGCAGCTCAACGGACGGAACAACCTCGTCGAGATTCCACGAGTTGGTGGTTCCCACGTCCATGAATTCGATGAACCGTACGGTGTGGCCCGTCCCCCTGAAGTGTTCGAGGAGTGGCAGAACCTGGTCCTCGTTCCGGTTTCGGCGTACCACGGTGTTGATCTTGACCGGGTCGAGACCGACGTCGGAAGCAACGTCGATGGCTTCGAGAACTGTGGCCACAGGGACGTCCGTGTCGATCATCTCGCGAAACACGCTGTCATCGAGCGCGTCGAGGCTCACGGTGACCCTGTCGAGCCCTGCCTCCTTCAGGCGTTCGGCTTCCCTCGCAAGGAGTAAGCCGTTCGTGGTCATGGCGAGGTCTTCGAGCTCGGTGAGGGAGGACAACATCCTGACAAGCCGATACGCCTTGGACCGCAGAAGCGGCTCACCTCCCGTGAGGCGGACCTTGCGGACACCGAGGTCGGTGGCGAGCCTCGTGATGCGCCGTATCTCGCCGTAACTCAGGATCTCGGCTCGTTCGAGGTAGGTGTGGCCGTCGTAGATCTCGCGAGGCATGCAGTAGCCGCAGCGGAAGCTGCACCGGTCGGTGACCGAGATTCGGAGGTCGCGCAGCGGTCGGCTGCGAGTGTCTGTGACCATCTCGTAACAATACTCCCTGATAGATCGTCACACCGCTCAAGTAGCGAGAGCAAGGAACTCGCTGCGGGTACGCGCGTCGGATCGGAACGTCCCGCGCATCGCGCTGGTGACCATGCTGGACTCCTGCTTCTGGACGCCCCGCATCATCATGCAGAGATGTTTGCCCTCCATCACGACCCCCACGCCGTAGGGGGCGAGAATGTCCGCGAGGGCGTCCGCGACCTGGTTCGTGAGACGCTCTTGCACCTGCAATCTGCGAGCGAACACGTCCACGACGCGCGCTATCTTCGACAGTCCGATGATCTTCTCCTTGGGCAGGTACCCGATGGTCGCTTTCCCGAAGAAGGGGAGCATGTGATGCTCGCACATCGAGTAGTACTCGACGTCGCGTACGACGACCATCTCGTTCGCGCCCTCTGCGTCGAAGAGCGCTCCGTTGACGACATCCTCAACCGAGGACGTGTATCCGCTGGTGAGGAAGTCCAACGCCTTGGCGACCCGCCGGGGCGTCCGCTGGAGCCCCTCACGGTCGGGATCCTCCCCGATCTCGATGAGCTGGTCGCGGACGATTGCTTCCAACCTGGGCGCGTACATGCCCTCCACGTCATCAAAGTCAGGGACGGCGCTGGTCGTGTACGGGGTTGAGAGCCTGATCGCCACGTGGGGAATGACCTGCGAATCTTCGGTGACCAGGGACTCCGCGATCTCGCTCGCGGTCCGCCCCGAAGTGGGGTGCACCCACCGGGGAGCAATCTCGGCGATGGGGACGGCGATGTACGCTTCGCTCTCCGCGCCGGGGTCCGGGAGCGACCAGCCGTCGTACTCCTTCGCGAGGACACCGTAATAGATGACATCGAGGTCTACGGTGCGGGGCGCGCTCGGATCGCTCGAGCGTTGACGTCCGAGATCGTCCTCGATTCCGTGCAACCGCTCGCGTAGCGCCTCAGGGTCAAGCGTCGTCGTGACAAGAACCGCAGCGTTGTAAAAGTCAGGTGCGCCGGCGGGACCGCCAACAGACTTGCTCTCGTAACATGTGCTCACTGTACGTACCGTTATGCCTGGCTGTCGGCGGAGATGCCGGATCGATTCCGGCAGGCACCGTTCCTTGTCCAGATTGGATCCCGCAAGGATGACGACCTCAACCGGATCTTGGATAGGTGGCATCTTCCCTCCTTCTACGTGACCTGGTCAACGCGCGAACGCGTGATGGTAATCCCGACAGATCTAGCGTGGCGGAGAGCCCCGGGCTTCTCCACTCGCACCTCTACCTTCCCGACGCGCTCGTCGATGAGGCAGATGTCCGCTATCTCCTGAGTGAGGCGCTCGACGAGCATGGGCCTGCCCTCCTCGATGTGGGCAATGATCGCCTTGGTGATCGTGCGATAGTTGACGGCGTCCGCGATGTCATCTGACACCGCGGCGCGGGTCGTGTCTACCCACAGCGTCGCGTTGACGCGGATCTCCTGCTCGTTGACTCGCTCGTCAGAGTTGATGCCGATGATCCCTGATACGACGAGGTCGGTGATGTGAATGCGATCCATGGGTACAACGGTAACTGAAAGATCGGCGTCCATGAACAGAACGACGCGATCCCCCGTGCGCCTATACCAGGTGGCCGCCTCCGTCCACACGGATAATCTCACCGGTGATGAAGTCGTTCTCCAGCAAGAGAGCAACCGCGTCGGCAACAACCTGTGTGCCACCGACACGCGATAACGGCAGCTCGGCGGCGAGTTGCCCCGCATACCCATCACCCTCACCTGGCGGAGGCAGTATGACACCGAGAGCGACCGCGTTGACCCTGATGAGCGGTGCGAGGGAGAGAGCCGAGGCCCTGGTCAGCGTATCGATGCCGCCCTTCGCGAGCACATACGACAGGTGTTTACGATACGGCTTCGCCGTCCTGGCGTCCGTCACGTTCACGATCGCGCCACCGAGGCCCTCCGGTACCTGCCTTGCGAAAGCCTGAGTGAGGAGGAGCGGCGTCGCGAGCATCAGGTCCTGAGCGGCGCGGAACCCCTCGAGCGTCACATCTTCGATAGTGTCGAGAGGGAAACCCGACGCATTGTTCACAAGGATGGTCGGCGGTCCCAACGCGGCCGACGCAACATCGACCAGATGTCGGGCGATCTCAGGGTCGGAGAGGTCAAGAGATCCGATAGCCGCCACACCGCCCGCAGCGTTGATCTCGCGGTGAAGTGACTCAGCCTTGTCGGAGCTTTGGTGGTAGTGGATGAACACGGCAGCACCCCGGCGTGCAAGCTCAGCGGAGATCGCACGCCCGACGCGCGCTGCCCCTCCGGTCACGATGGCTGTTCTTCCCGCAAGGTCCATGCAACCATCGTAGTGATCAAGCCCGCTGACTCGGATGCGCCTAAGCTCACCAGCGTGAGCAAGGAAGACCCGAAGCCGGGACGTTGGATACTCCCGATCGTCATCACCGCGTTGATCGGGTTCACCTACGTCTTCGTGAACGCGCTCCCGGCGGCGGATGTCACGCCACCGGCGACCGCGGCGCGCCACGCCACGACGACAACGACGACAACGATCCCGCAGACAACGACGTCAACAACGCTACCAATCGAGGTCCGGGCCTTCCTCCAGGAGCTCGACCGCTTCGAGAACATGGCGAGTGATCTTCAGAGTGAACTTGAAGACGTCAACACGAAGTGGGAGAACAGGGACATTCTCTTTAGCGCGGCAGATACAGGTTTCAGCGAGGTGAGAGAGGACGCTCAGGACCTCGCCAACCAGATCGCCGCAGCCTCCGTCCCCGATCCGTTCACCACGGCGTGGCCTGACACCGTCGCGGCTTCCAAGGACCTCGTCGCGCAGCTGCAGACAGTCATCGATGGACTCCGCGCACCGGACGACGGGACACTACGGCGGGCCGCCGTTGACAGCTACAGCGCGACGTCGGCAGCGTTCACCAAACAACTCGACGTGGTCCGCGGGTTGACTCCGTAGCCGTCCGCAGCAGATCCCTCGAAGATCGTAGAAGTCGACGTGACGTCTACTCAGCCAGCTTGCTGCACACCGTCTCGGTGATCTTCGCTGCAACGAGGTAGGGGTCCGCGTTTGCGTTCGGGCGACGATCCTCGATGTAGCCCTTCTGATCCTGGTTGACCATCCACGGGATGCGCACCGAGGCGCCTCGGTCTGACACGCCGTACGAATACTCGGACCACGGCGCGGTCTCGTGCATGCCTGTCAAGCGGCTCTCGATGCCGGCGCCGTAGACCGCTACGTGCTCATCAGGTTTCTCGCCGAGCGCCTCACACGCAGCAATGACTGGGTCCCAGCTCTCGCGCATCGCCTTCGTTGAGAAATTCGTGTGCATGCCAGCGCCGTTCCAATCGCCCTTGACCGGCTTGGGGTCCAGCGTTGCGGAGATCTCGTAGTCCTCTGCGATGCGATAGAGCAGCCAGCGAGCCAGCCAGATCTCGTCGCCGATGGCGACCGTGTCGATCGGACCGATCTGGAACTCCCACTGGCCGATCATCACCTCGGCGTTCGTGCCTGAGATGGCAAGACCGGCCTCCATGCACGCCCACGTGTGCTCCTCAACGATGTCACGGCCCCATATCTCGTCCGCGCCGATGCCGCAGTAGTAGCCGCCCTGGGGCGCGGGGAAGCCGCCGATCGGCCAACCATGCGGACGGCCATCCTTGAAGAACGTGTACTCCTGCTCCATGCCGAACCACGGCTCCTGATCTCCGTACTTCTCGAGGACGGCAACGGCGATAGCCCGCGTGTTCGTCTCATGCGGAGTCATGTCGACATTGAGCACCTCGCACAGGACAAGGATGTCGTTGCCGCCGCGGATCGGGTCGGGCACGACCTTGACGGGGCGGAGCACGCAGTCGGATTTCTCTCCTGGCGCCTGCTCCGTCGATGAGCCGTCAAACGCCCATATCGGCTGCTCGGCGTCATCGGGGATCACTTTCGTCTTGGATCGCAGTTTGGCGGTCGGCTTCTGACCATCGATCCAGATGTACTCGGCGCGATATGGCATCGTGTCTCGCTTTCAGCGGTGCTCTCTTCTCACCGGCACGCGGCGTGCCAGCTATCGTCCGACAGGATGGGCGGACGCGGTTTCACTGTAGTAAAGGGAGTGTGAACGCTCTGTTACATCACCGACCTGAGAGTGACCAGTCGCCCAAGAGTCAATACGATGGCAGCTACCGGACAGTGGAGAATGTATGGAACGCCAGAAGGAGTATGTGCTCTCGACAGTGAAGGAGCGGGGTATCCGCTTCATCCGCCTGTGGTTCACGGACGTCCAGGGCTTCCTCAAGTCGTTCGCCATCACCCCCGCCGAACTCGAAGTCGCGCTCGATGAAGGCATGTCGTTCGATGGCAGCTCTATCGACGGGTTCGCCCGCACCCACGAGGCGGACATGCTCGCTAAGCCGGATCCCGCGACGTTCCAGATCCTCCCGTGGAGAAGTGGCGACGCTGGCGTGGCACGGATGTTCTGCGACATCGTCACCCCCGAGGGGGAGCCTTTCAGCGGTGATCCTCGCAACGTGCTGCGGCGCAACCTCGAGCGCGCCGCCGAGCTCGGTTACAGCTTCTACGTTGCACCGGAGATCGAGTATTTCTACTTCGAGGATTCGTCCGAAACCCCGAAGGTGCTCGACAGGGGCGGCTACTTCGATCTCACGCCACTCGACGTCGCCCAGGAGTACCGGCGTTCCACGATCATGGCCCTTGAGGCGCTCGGCATCCCTGTGACGTTCAGCCACCATGAAGTCTCGCCATCCCAGCATGAGCTCGACCTTCGACACACGGACGCGCTCACGATGGCGGACAACATCATGACGACACGCCTCACGGTCAAAGAGGTCGCGATGGAGCACGGGATCTACGCGACGTTCATGCCCAAGCCGCTCGAGAAGTACGACGGGTCGGGCATGCATCTCCACCTCTCCTTGTTCCAGGGTGACGAGAATGCTTTCCACGACGAGGCGGGTGAGTACGGGTTATCGAAGGTAGCACACGGCTTCATTGCCGGTCTTCTCAAGCATGCTTCCGAGATCACTGCCGTGACGAACCAGTGGGTCAACTCCTATAAGCGCCTTGTGAGCGGATTCGACGCCCCGACCTTCGAGACGTGGGCGAGGAACGATCAGAGCGCACTCGTGCGCGTGCCCGCAACGAAGAAGGGGAAGATCGATTCGACACGGATCGAATTCCGCTCTCCCGACCCGGCGTGCAACCCTTACCTCGCACTCTCCGTGATCCTCGCCGCCGGCCTTGCCGGAGTCACGGGAGCCTACGAGCTGGCGCCCGAGGCCGGTTCGGACGTACTGAAGATGTCTACCGAGGAGCGGCGAGAAGCCGGGATCCGCCACATCCCGCACAGCCTCATCGACGCGATCACCCTCATGGAGGAGTCCGACCTGGTGCGCGATGCGCTCGGTGACCATGTGTTCTCCTGGTTCCTCAAGAACAAGCGACGTGAGTGGGCACGGTACGAGCAGCACGTGTCAGCGTACGAACTGAGGGAATTCCTACCGGTGTTGTGATGTACGTAGCTCTCTATCCCGAATCGCCGTCCGCCTCTCTGACCGGGGCCCTCATCGGTGCGGGGTACCAACCGGTGCCGATCGCCGACGTTGCCGACGCCGGGCGGAAGGAGCCCTCCACCGGGTGGGCCGCCGCAGTCGTTGAGCTGGGCGACAACCCGGACATGGCGATCGCCGTTGCGAGAAAGCTGCGTGATGAGTACGACGTCCCTGTTCTCATCGTCGTCGACCGCACCCTGACGGGAGACCTGGCCGACAAGGACGGCTTCGATGACTTTCTCCTCACCCCCATCGACCAGGTAGAGCTGCGCATCAGACTGTCGAGGATCGGGGGGAGAGAGCTCGAAGCCACGGACGACCCTGTCCTGCGCTTCGGCGACCTCGAACTCAACACCGCCACTTATCAGGCGTACCTCGCGGGGAACCCCGTGGACCTCACCTACATGGAGTACGAGCTGCTGCGATTCTTCGTTGAGCACCCGAACCGAGTGTGGAGTCGCGAGCAGATCCTCTCCAAGGTCTGGGGCTACGACTACTTCGGAGGCTCACGCACCGTAGACGTCCACGTCAGGCGCCTCCGAGCCAAGCTGAGTGAGGAACGCGCCTCGTGGATCACGACCGTGCGGTCCGTCGGCTACCGCTTCGGATAGCGGACCCGTCGCCTGACAGCAAGAGATGAGACGAGTCACAGGCCGTCTTGGGATTCTCCATGCGGTCCGATGCCAGCCGGGGGTTGCGAGTCAGTCGGCGTTCCCCGACTCGACGATCTCTGTCGCGAATTTGGATGCGCCTGCGATCACCCGCCCGGATCCCAAAGCCGCTGCTGCAAAGGCGACCGACACGCCAGCCTCGACCCACGTCACGATGTCAGAGACACAGCTGCTCATGACAACGCCCGGCTTCGAAACGGAGCCGCCCGTCGACGTTCCGCTTGCGTCCCACATCCAGCCAGATTCCATACCTGTCTCGCCCAGAGGGAGTATCTGCACGGTGCCGTCCGCGTACGTGTCGATGCACCTCGGATCGAGGTGGACGAATAACACCATGAAAGCTGCAGCACCCAATACCCAGACTGCGACGACGGCGCCGAGCGCCCGAAGAATTCCCTCTGGCTTGCTCCTCGCGTACATCCAGAGCCACACGACGCCGAGCGGAATTATCACAGGGCTCAAGACCCACATGCCCAACCCCAGCGTGATCGAGAGAACACCGGCGGCGGCGAATAGGTTCGGCCTCCCACGCATCGCGAAGAGAGCAAGCGTTGGGGGGATGCTGAGCAGCGCGACGAACGCTATGTCGCCTGCAAGGCTGAGAGACACGGGTATTTGGCTGCCGAGCGCTCTCAGAGTGACCGCCGCCGCCGCAACGACGTAGCCGAGTACAAGGGAGAGACGTGCAGCACGCCCGGCCACCCGGACCTCCGAATTCTGCGCTGTGGGCATGAGCAATCGTAGCGTTCACAGATCCAAGGACGATCCCAGCGACACCACAACTACCGCAGCACCAACCCGGGATAAAACACCTTCGTCGAACGGTGACACATCCTGCAGAACCAGATGCCGCGAGCACGGACGATCTGCTCGTGGATCACGACCGTGCGGTCCGTCGGCTACCGCTTCGGATAGCGGACCCATCGGCCGTCACTCCGAGCTGAGTTCTGAGATCTGTCGCACCCGTCGCGTACATTGACCATAGAGGACATGAGGAGAGGAACCGCGCATGTCCAGTCTTGGAAAACGAAACGCCTTGTATGCTCGACTTGAGGAGGTACTCGGCCCAGAACACGCCGTCACTCTCATGAGCCACATCCCAACCGAAATCGACCTAGCCACCAAAGCCGACGTCGCTGCCTTGGGTGACCGGATCGACGCCCGGATAGACGGGATCGACGGCCGGTTCGAGCAAGTTGAGTCGCGCTTGGGTCGCCTTGAAGCCCACATGGTGCGATTCGACGACAAGCTCGACAGATTCCATGAAGCGCTCAGGGATCAGTCCCGCACGTACATGCTGACAATGACCGGGGTGATGGCATCCTTCGCTGCGGTCATTATCGCGGCCGGCGTCCTCAACTGACTCAGCCACCCTCGAGCGTGTTCTCCGGGTGAATGCGATGTTCGTAGTCGATGATCGGAGACTCATACGGACCGCTCATCAACGGCGACGAGATCAAGAAGTCGGCCGTTGACCGGTTGCACGCCATTGGAATGTTGTAAACCACGGCGATGCGCAAGAGCGCCTTCACGTCTACATCATGGGGTTGGGTCTGGAGCGGATCCCAGAAGAAGATGACGAGATCGATCTCGCCCTCCGCTATGCGAGCTCCGATCTGCTGATCTCCACCCAGTGGGCCGCTCTTGAACCGGGTGATGTCAAGATCGAGCTCGTCGGCGAGGATGCCTCCCGTCGTCCCGGTGGCGAAGAGGTCGTGCCCGGCAAGGACTTCCCTGTTGACTCTCGCCCATTGCAGCAGATCGGCTTTCCGATTGTCATGCGCGATGAGAGCGACGCGTTTCCGGTCGTGCATCACGCGCATCGGTACGTTTGGATCTTGGTTCTCAGCCATGGCCCTTCCGTTGTCGATGGCCGATTGATACCACGGTGAGACGAAGAACAGTTGATCCCACGGTGAGTTTGGTGTAAAACTCACGCGCAGACGGCGTGCCAAGACCGGCCGTATCATGCAATCGCGAAACGGGAAACCGATCTACCGATGAACATCTGGAAGGTGGTACGACGATGAAAGCGATAGTCGTCTCCGAGCCGGGTGGGCCGGAGAAGCTCGTCCTCACCGAGGTGCGCGACCCGATCCCGGGCGACGACGAGATCCTCGTCTCTGCCATAGCTGCCGGCGTCAACTTCATCGACACCTACCACCGCAGTGGGCTCTACCCGATGGATCTCCCCTTCACGCCGGGTCTGGAGGGTGCCGGGACGATCCTCGCCGTCGGGCCTGGCGTAGCCGCGCATCGACCGGGCGACGTAATCGCGTGGACCCGGGCGGTCGGCTCGTACGCAGAGAAGGTCGTTGTTCCCTGCGACCAGGCGATCCCACTCCCCGACAACATCTCCCCCTCGACCGCGGCAGCACTGCTGCTCCAGGGGATCACCGCCCACTACCTCGCGACCGACACCTTCCCGCTGAGAGAGGGCGACCGATGCCTGATCCACGCGGGTGCGGGCGGCGTCGGCCTCCTCCTCACCCAGATCGCCAAGATGGCTGGCGCAGAGGTCTTCACCACGGTCGGATCGCAGGAGAAAGCCCTGCTCAGTGCCGGCGCCGGGGCCGACCACGTGATCCTGTACAACGACACAGACTTCAAAGAAGCAGTCGAGCAGATCACCGGCTCTCGGGCAATCGACGTGATCTACGACGGAGTTGGGGCGGCGACGTTCCTGAAAGGACTCGACCTGCTTCGTACCCGAGGGATGATGGTGACCTTCGGCAATGCCTCCGGACCGCCTCCAGACATCTCCCCCCTGGCCCTGGCAGGAAAAGGATCCCTCTTCCTCACCAGACCGACAATGGCCCACTATGTGGCCACTCGTCCGGAGCTGCTGTCACGGACACGCGACCTCTTCGACTGGGTCGCCGAGGGCAGACTCGACGTGAGGATCGGCGCGGAGTTCGCTCTCGCCGACGCCGCCGAAGCCCATCGTGCCTTGGAAGGCCGAAGCACCACCGGTAAAGTTCTCATCAGACCGTAAGCCAAGCCGCCAGGACGCCGGAGTTGGCGACGGGGACCAACCCCAAGTCAGAAGGTCGTTCGGTGTGAATCACGACCTGTCCCCCTGTTACCTGTCTCCGGAGAACGGGATCCAGGCGACATCGTCCAGCGTATCCAGATCGGATGCCAGCACGCCCATCTCCGAGAAGGTGAAGAGCGTTCCGCCAATGACGAGTGATCGATTGATCGGCGCCGTCCATCCGGAGCACTCCTCACAGCCCGGGTCATTGACGTTCGGGTGGCGGATCTCACCGATCTGTTTCACCCGCTGGGGCGTCGCGGTCACGACGACGGCGCCGGAGAAGTGGTCGTCCTTGCCGGTCCGCGCGTCCCACGACCAACGCTGCAGCGGCAACACCGCGATGCCTTCGGGCGCCCACCACAGGAAAGCTCGGTGGTCCCACTCGGCACCTGAGTGCGCGTCGTCGAACGTGAGCTTGGCGACGCGCCTCGGGTCGTTCGGATCGGAGACGTCAAAGACAGAGACCTGGGTGCCGAGCATGCGGCCCCCGCTAGTCGCGTCCTGCCCGACGCCGAGGAGGAGGTCCTCACCGATCGGGTGCAGATACGCCGAGTATCCGTTGATCTTCAACTCGCCCTTGAGCTGCGGATCGGTCGGGTCAGAGAGGTCAACGACGTACAGAGGGTCGACCTGACGGAACGTCACGACGTACGCCTTCTCCTGGATGAAGCGCACGGCGTAGACCCGCTCGTTCTTCCCGAGACCATCGACCGATCCGACCTCGACGAGCTCACCCCCACGACGCTGCATCGTGACGACCGCTGTATCGGGGACGTCCGACGAGCCCCACCACGGGTTCTCATCCGTCACCACGACCCGCAGCGTCCCCTCGTACTCATCCATCGACCACTGCGAGAGCAGCCGGCCCTCAACCTCACCCGATGCGACGTACCTGGCGGTTCTAGGGTTCGTGAGGTCAAACATGTGGATCTGGGTCCACAGGGAGTCCCGAGCGTCATCCCCTTGGAAACTCGCGGCGGGCCACACCATCCACGGTGACGTCGCAACGTACAGGTTCTCAGGTGATGCGTACACGGTCTGGCCTTCAGCGAGGAGGCCGATGCTGTTGCCAGGCTCGAGGCCGCTGTCGAGATCGATGGAGAGGATCGTCATCATCGAGAGACCTGCGAACTCGGTGGGATACCCGACCTGGTCACAGCCGAGGATCGCACCGTCCGAAGTGGTTCCTGCTCGGTGATCTTTGAGGACGTACCACGGAACCCAGTTCTCGATTGTCGAGTCCTCGATCAGCTTCTTGTTCGCTTCGACCGCTCTCTGCTCTGCTCTGATCCCGCCTCCCTCGGGGAACGCCCAGTCGAAACCGATCGGTCCCGAACGAACAACAACGCGGATCGTGCCGTCGGCCATACGCGAAGAGAGGATCGTCCCATCTAGCGTGAGGGTGCGGACGGTCTCCATGGAGGAGGGGTCGGACACATCGACCTCAGAGAGGACGACCCGCTGACTGTGTCCAGGCGCGATCCGAGAGACAGCGCCGCTAAAAGCCGGCTCGATGGCGTATCCACCGCCTGAGGTCATGACGAGTAGCCGGTCACCGGAGAGGAAGAGCTGCTGGCCCCAGCCCTCAAGGCGGATCGAGGCGACGATCTCGGGGGCGCCGGACGCGTCGATCCAGAACAGACGGCCCTGAGCAACGACGAAGATGCGCTCCCCGTCCGTCTTGACGATGTCAGGCTCATCGATGCCCGCGACCTGCACGTTCGTCCCCGAGTAGTCGACACCCTCAACGGGAGCAGCACTCACCCTCGACCCGCCGCCATCAGCTGAGACAGACTCCTCCGTCGCGAAGGAGACGCCACTGCTGAAGGCACCGTACGAGTCGAGTCCGTACGGTCCCACCCGCTCGATCGCGTGACGCTTCACATAGTCGAGGAAGTCGCCGCATGAGTCGAAGGGCCGCAACGCCGCGGCGGCGAAAGCCCGCTCTCCCGTAGGTCCCCGGCTCTCAATCGGTCGAGTGGTGGTAGTCGTGGTGGTGGTTGTTGCGTTACATGCTGTGAGCACCAGCCCGAGGGCCACCATCGTGATCGTCATCCGTCGCATGCGTCAAATCCTCTCAGTCGTCGACACTGAGACGCACGGGGAGCACGATGTGGTTCCGGCAGATTCTGGCGTCCCCAGACAGACGCGGAGCGAAGTCGTGAGTAGCTATCTCCGCTTCGCGCGCTTGCGCTCAGAGTCAGTGAGGAGAAGCTTCCTGACCCGGATCGAGGACGGGGTGACCTCCACGAGTTCGTCATCCGCTATCCACTCGATCGCGACTTCAAGGGTGACGTCACGTGGCGGCCTGAGGTTGATGGCTTCATCCGTCGAATGTGTCCGAATGTTGGTGAGTTGCTTTCCCTTGGTCGGGTTCACCGTCATGGTCTCAGGACGGGAAGCCTCCCCGATGATCATCCCCTCGTAGACCTCGACGCCCGGCCCGATGAGGAGCTCACCGCGCTTCTGTAGATTGTCGAGGGCGAACCCTGTCGACGTGCCCCGCCTGTCAGCCACCATCGCTCCGCCCTGGCGGGTAGGGAGGTCGCCCACCCACGGGATCCATCCCTCGTGGCGCTGATGCATCAGCGCCGTGCCGCGAGTGACCGTGAGGAGGAGAGACCTGAGTCCGAGCAGACCTCGCGTCGGGGCCGTGAACGTCACGATCGTCCGGCCCGAATCTCCCGGCCTGAGTTCGGTGACGCGGCCCTTACGGGGAGCCACAACCTGGGTAACCGCACCAACATACTGCTCGGGTACATCGACCGTCACGCGCTCGACAGGCTCGTGCTTGACGCCGTCGATCTCCCTGACGATTACCTCAGGCCGGCTGACCTGAAGCTCGAAACCTTCACGTCGCATCGACTCGATCAGCACGCTGAGTTGCAATTCGCCGCGACCCGCTACCTCGGTCATCTCAGGAGACGACGTCTCAGCGATCCGGATCGATACGTTGCCGAGCACTTCGCGTTCAAGACGGTCACGGATCTGGCGCGACGTCACGAATGTGCCCTCGGTGCCTGCCAGGGGAGACGTGTTGACACCGAACGTCATGCGCAGCACCGGCTCGTCTACCTCGAGCCGCGGCAGGACTTCGATCGTCTCGGTGTCGGAGAACGTGTCGCCGATCCCGACATCGGGGAAACCAGCGACGACGAAGAGGTCGCCCGCTTGACGCTCATCGACGTTCTCCCTCCCGAGGTTCGCGAACCCCATGAGAGTGCCAATCTTCCGCACGATCGGAGGCTTGCCGTCGCCCTTTAGGAGCGCGACTCTCTCTCCTGCACGGAGTGTGCCTCTGATGACGCGCCCGATCGCGAGGCGTCCGAGATAGTCCGACGCATCGAGATTCGTCACGAGAGCTTGAAGCGGTGCGTCAGGATCGCCTTGTGGCGCCGGGAGTGCGTGGACGATTGCGTCGAGCACGGGACCGAGCGTGTCAGATGGCCCTGGCACGCCTATGCCTTCGATCGCCAGTCCTTTGCGCGCGATGACAGAGAGGATGGGGAACTCGATGTGGTGGTCTTCCGCTTCGAGGTCGAAAAACAGTTCGTATATCTCGTCCACGACCTCAGCGGTGCGAGCATCGGAGCGGTCAACCTTGTTCACCACTACGACGGCAGGGAGATGGCGCTCAAGAGCCTTAGAGAGCACATACCGCGTCTGGGGCATCGGCCCATCGGCCGCATCGACGAGAAGGAGGACACCGTCAACGAGCGCGAGCGCCCGCTCAACCTCGCCACCGAAGTCGGCGTGGCCGGGTGTATCAACCAGGTTGATCTTCGTCCCCTTCCACCCAATCGAAGCGGCCTTCGCGAGGATCGTGATGCCCCGCTCGCGTTCCTGGTCGCTTGAATCCATGACGCGATCGACGGGTCGCTCATGGTCGGCGAAGACACCTGCGACGCGCAGCATGGCGTCGACGAGCGTCGTCTTGCCATGGTCGACGTGCGCGATGAGCGCGACATTGCGCAGAGAGAGGGAGGGCATATCAGAAGGGTACAGGTATCGGGCGCCAGGTGTCAGGCATCAGGCGTGCTCGGGTTCGATGGAACCCATCAGACCGGCGTTGTAATCGTCGAAGGCCTTGTAGATCTCGGCCTTCGTGTTCATCACGAACGGCCCGTACCGGACGACCGGCTCACGCAGCAGCTCCGCGATGCCAACGAGCATCTCGACACCCTCCCCTCCTGCCTCAAAGGCTATGGCACCCGGCTCGGCGTCGAAGAAGACCGAGTCGCCTTCGATGACGGCGTGCTGTGAGGGGAGGATCGTGGCATCTCCGCCGAAGACATAGAGGAACGCGATCTGATCACTCGGAGCATCGAGCACGGTGCTCGCACCGGGCCGAAGCGACACATGGACGTAGGTGACCGGGAGGAACGTCTCTGCGGCGCCCTGAGTGCCGTACGCCTCACCGGCGATCACCACAGCCTGGCCTCCACCGATGTCGACGACGGGTATGCGGTCCCTCGTGAGGTCCTGATATCGCGGTCGGTGCATCTTGGCTGCCTGGGGTAGGTTCACCCAGAGTTGGAAACCGTGCACACGCCCGCCGTTGCGAAGGATCTTCTCTGTCGGCAGTTCTGAATGGACGATCCCCGCGCCTGCGGTCATCCACTGGACCTCACCGGGGTGGATCACACCACGATTGCCGACAGAGTCGGCGTGTTCGATCTCACCGTCGAGGAGGTAGGTGACGGTCTCGAAGCCGCGGTGTGGGTGATCGGGTGCACCTCTGGCCTCGCCCGGAGCGTTCTCCGTCGGCCCGATCTCGTCGAGGAGAAGGAACGGGCCGTAATGGTCGACAGAACTTGTGGGGAACGGCCGTCTCACAGCGAAACCGGCTCCCTCGAGAGCACGGATCGAAGGGATCACCGCGGTGGGCGTTCGCGAGGCAGTGGACGTGTGCACAGTGATGGCATAACAACCGGGTCCGCACGATATTCCGTCGGCCGCTGTGTGCGGCCGCGAAATACTACGCACGCAGCGAGCGTTGCACCTCTGCGGTCAAAGAAAGGAACGCGATGTCAGACTGGAATGTGGGAGTCGTCGACGAATTCAGGGCGAACGAGGGTCGGGTGGGAGGCATGTTCGAGGGAGCACCGCTCCTGATCCTCCACACGATCGGGGCACGGAGCGGACTCGACCGCGAGACGCCGCTGATGTATCTCTCGCTCAACGAACGGCTCTACGTATTCGCATCCAAAGCCGGTGCAGACACGCATCCCGACTGGTACCACAACGCCAAGGCCAACCCGTCGGTCTCCATCGAGATCGGCACGAACACGATCACCAAGACAGCCGTTGAACTCGACCGTGCCGAACGGGACACCATCTTCTCTGAGCAGGCGAGCCGGTTCCCCCAGTTTGACGAGTACGCGGCCGGAACCGACCGCGTGATCCCCGTCATCGAACTGAAGTAACCCCCGAACCCCGCGCCAGAACGAACGGGTCAGCCGAAGTCGATGCCCTGGGCGAGGGGGAGTTCCTTCGACCAGTTGATCGTGACCGTCTGACGCCGCATGTAGACCTTCCAGGAATCCGACCCGGATTCGCGTCCGCCGCCAGTCTCTTTCTCCCCCCCGAACGCTCCACCGATCTCAGCCCCTGAGGTGCCGATGTTGACGTTCGCTATGCCGCAGTCGGACCCCTCTGGTGAGAGGAAGAGCTCGGAGTTCCGCACAGAGTCCGTGAAGATGGCGGACGACAGGCCCTGGGGGACACCGTTCTGGACAGTGATCGCTCCCTCGACCGAGTCGATCTCGATGATGTACATGATGGGCCCGAACGTCTCGGTCTGAACAATTGGAGCGTCGGCAGGGATCTTTACGATTATCGGTTCGAGGAAGAAACCCGTCCGGTCGGGCTCGCCCCCTCCGACAAGCAGCTCACCACCCTGCTCAAGTGCAATGGCGAGAGCAGCCTTCGTCGTGTCAACCGCAGCCTGGTCCACGAGCGGCCCGACCAGTGTGTCCTCGTCGAGGGGGTCTCCCAGCCGGATCTGACTGAACGCTCCAACGAGGCGGTCCGAGAGTTCGTCCATGACATCTTTGTGGACGAGGAGCCTGCGCAGGGATGTGCAGCGCTGGCCGGTCGTGCCCGCAGCGGAGAAGAGCGTCGCCCGGACCACCATGTCGAGGTCGGCGTCATCCATCACGATGATGGCATTGTTCCCTCCGAGCTCCAGGAGCGAGCGACCGAGCCGCTTCGCAACCTCGGTACCGATCTGGCGACCCATCCGAACTGAACCGGTTGCGGAGATGAGCGGCAGTCGTACATCACTGACCATCGCTGCACCGACGGGATCAACGCGGCCCACGGTCAGGTTGAAGACGGCCTCGAATCCGGAGCCCTCCATCACGCCGTGGACGATGTTCGTGACGGCGACGGCGCTGAGGGGAGTCACATGGGACGGTTTCCAGATCATCGTGTCTCCGCAGACGGCGGCGAGGAGCGCGTTCCAGGACCAGACGGCTACCGGGAAATTGAAGGAGGAGATGATCCCGATCGTGCCGAGGGGTTGCCACTGCTCGTACATCCTGTGGCGCGGCCTCTCGGATGCGATCGTGAGTCCGTAGAGCTGTCTCGAGAGGCCGACGGCGAAGTCGGCGATGTCGATCATCTCCTGGACTTCACCCTCGCCTTCAACCCGGATCTTCCCCGTCTCCATCGAGACAAGGGCGCCGAGCGGCTCCTTGTATTCACGCAGAGCGTTGCCAATCAGCCGAACGTAGTTGCCGCGCTCGGGGGCAGGGATCACTCGCCACTCGATGAAAGCCGCCTGGGCTGCCGTGACGGCTGCTTCATAGTCGGAGGCGTCTGCCTCGCGCACGGTTCCGATCACCTCTTCGGTCGTCGGATCTACCGACGCGACCAGAGATCCGTTCCCTTCGAGCCAGCCGCCGGCGTACACACCTGACGACTCCGGGTCGACACCGAGTGCTGTGAGAACTGCGTCGCGTTTCATCTGAACTCCTTCGTTCCTCATCCTTGCGTAACTGAGTCCCGCCTCACGGTCGTGAGTCGCGCAAGGTACGGTTAGCGGGCAGCGATACTCTCGATCTCGACGAGGAATCCGCCCGGGAGCGCTCCGGCCTGAATCGTAGAACGAGCCGGGCGTGACTCTCCAACGTACTCGCCGTATACCTCGTTGACCGTTGGATAGTCAGCAATGTCCGCCACGAAGATCGTGGTCTTGACAATGTCGTCGAAGGTGAGGCCTACGTCACGAAGGACCCCACCAATGTTCTGCATCACCTGATGAGTCTGTGCAGCGACGTCACCCTCGACGGGATCGCCTGTTGCAGGGACGAGAGCCACCATCCCCGACAGGAACACGAATCCGTTGGCTTCGGTGACGATGCTGTACGGGCCGAGAGGAGCCGGGCCGCTCGGCGCGTCATGGATGGTCTTGGGCATGTGGCATCCTCAATCTGTCGCGTGGCGTTCACACAGATTGTGGCAGAAGTGAGAGCGGAGACTTCGAATTCTGAGTCTTCGCAGAGAGCGTCGGCGGGCGATCAGGTCAGCTGAAGCTCTTGCCACAGCCGCAGGTGCCCGAGACATTGGGATTCTCGATCGCGAACCCGGCCCCGGCCAATCCGTCGTCCTTGAAATCGACGATCGCGCCCGTGACCATCGATACGCTCGCGGCATCGACCACGACCTTGACCCCGTCGGTCTCATTCACGATGTCCGACGGATCGATTGCAGAATCGAAGAACATGTCGTACGCGTACCCTGAGCAGCCTGACCGCTTCACTCCGACGCGCAGAGCCATGTCTTTGTCACCTTCAGAAGCGATGAGCTCCTTGACCTTTGCAGCAGCGCTTGAGGTCAGTGTGACACCTTGCAGCTGAGCGATGTTGGGAGAAGTCATTCGGGCCTCCGTCGTCATGAGTGTGTTCCGACCACCATGATAGTGGAATCTCTCGGATTTTACCACGAAACGTTTGCGGGACGTCGACGTCCCGATACTCTTCACCTCATGGTCACAGCAGCTGAGATTCGGGTCGCGCTCGCCAATGTGATCGATCCTGAACTCCACACCGACATCGTTGACCTTGGCATGGTGGGGGAGATCGTGATCACCGATCGTGATGTCGAAGTTGGGATCGCGCTTACGATCGCCTCATGCCCGATGCGCGGCCAGATCGAAGCCGATGTGGAGCGGCGGGTTGCGTCGCTTCCCGGGGTCGACAAGGTGACGATCGCCATGTCGGTCATGTCCCAGGAGCAGCGCTCAACGCTCATGGAGCGGGCCCGCAAGCGAGCACGCGAGACCGCAAAGCCCACAGCCGTCTCACCGTCGACTCGCGTGATCGCAGTCAGCAGTGGAAAGGGCGGCGTAGGCAAGTCGTCCTTGAGCGTCAACCTCGCTCTCGCCATCACCAATCTCGGCCACAGCGTCGGACTCCTCGACGCGGATATCTGGGGCTTCTCAGCTCCCCGGATGCTCGGTGTTGTAGAGACACGGCTCAACGCGAACGCAGACCGCAAGATCGTTCCGACCGAGGCATACGGCATTCATCTCGTGTCGACGGGTCTCCTGCTTGAGAACGAGGAGACGGCGCTCATGTGGCGAGGCCTGATGTTGAGCAAGGCGGTAGAGCAGTTCCTCAACGACGTGGCATGGCCCTCCGACCTCGGCTATCTCGTTATCGACATGCCTCCCGGCACAGGTGACGTCCAGATGGCGCTCGCCCGGCTACTCCCCCAGGCTGAGATGGTTGTGGTCACCACACCCCAGATCGCCGCTCAGAAGGTCGCGTCAAGAGTCGCGGACATGGCCCGCAGATCGCACATGCCGATCATCGGCGTGGTCGAGAACATGGCTGGCTTCACGACAGAGGACGGCACCCGCCACGACATCTTCGGATCTGGCGGGGGAGCATCGCTCGCCAACGACCTCGGCGTTGAGCTGCTCGGGTCGATCCCCATCGATCCAGACGTCGCTTCCGGGGGTGACTCGGGTGACCCGGTCGTGATTGCGCAGCCCGAGGGCTTCGCAGGGGCAGCGATCATCGCAATCGCGGCGCGTGTCGTCGAGATCCTGCCTCCCCTCCAGCTCGACTCCTGCATCGGGCGCCTCAGCGCGCTGTGAGCGGAGACCTGACTCCCTCCAACAGCCCCCTCGCCCTTGATCGAGACCGCCCACACCCTCCCCACAGCAATCAACAGCCTGTGCAGCCCGGGGGGAGGACCAGAGTCTCCAAGAATCCCAGGGCGCACCGGACCATGACTCAGGAGGGCGGCGTGCCCTATCCGCAGAGGGCCTTCACGAGAGGGTAGGGATTCACCCAGTCGCCACCGGGTGGGGCATACTCGAAGTGGAGATGCGGCAACCAGTTCGGTGAGTTCCCGCTCGAACCGTTGTAGCCAACAACGTCCCCGACGGTCACTGACGTCCCTCTAGAAATGTCGGCAGCGAGCGCTTCAAGATGTGCGTAGTAGTAGCGGCTCCCGGATACACCCGTCAGATGGATCGTGATCCCACCGAGCGTGCTGTTGGATGTGCGGGTGATCACGCCGGACTCGATGGCGACGAGCGGCGCGTTCCGCGCAGCCATCATGTCGACACCCCTGTGGCTCCGGCCGCCGGATCTCGGCGCGCCCCAGGTGTCTGAGAAGCTCGTTGCGGCATTGACCGGACACGCCCTGTCGTGAGTGATGGCCGGCGGTAGCGGAGCCTGGGTCGTGGTTGTCGTAGATGCCACCGTTGTCGTCGTCGTGTCGCCGCTGCTCATGGTGGTGGTCGTGGTGGTCGTGGTCGTGGTCGGGATGGTCGTCGGAACGGTCGTGGTCGTCGTTGTTGTCGTAGCCCGTCGCGCGGCCGCTGCCGCGGCTCTTCTTGCGGCCTCCTCGCGGCGCAGGCGCTCCTCCTCAGCCTTCAGGCGCTTCTCTTCCTCCTGTCGCTCGAACGCGACCGCCATGGCGTTGTAGGCAGCGTCAGCGCTCTCGAGTTGGGTGAGGATCTCATGAGTGAGGCCACCTATCTCCTCCACGAGCACCTCCTGGGCTCGCAAGGACTGATCCAGGTCGGCCCGGTGCGCAACGTGGAGAGCTTCGACGGATTCAAGACCCCGTAGGAGTGCAAGATCTCGCTCGTTCGCAACTTCGTAGTATCGAGCCTGGACGGGGAGGTCGGTGAATGTCCGGGCCGTGAACACTCGCTCGGTTCCCAGCGGGCCGCCGGCCATGTATCGAGCAACGACGAGCGCCTCGACCTCGGACCGCTTCGTGCCGATCTCCTGCTCAAGGCGGGATACGGACCGCGACAGCTCCAAGATCCGTTCCCTGGCCAGGGTCTCGCTCGCGACGGCCGCCTCGAAACGTGCGGTGATCTCCTCAAGGGAGGCGGAGACTCCGCGGCGCGCCGCGAGAGCCGAAGCGACGTCCTGTTCGGTGATCTCACCCGATGTCTGTGCATATACGGGCGAAGCGAACGCGACGATCAGCACCAGGGCGGCGGCGAATCGATTACGCATAGCTCCCCTAACTCAGGTGAACCTCTGTATCTTCCTCCGCCATGCCCGATGCAAACACTACCGCGCCATCGCGAGAAAGCTTGGTCAACTGCACTCCAACCTGGTGGACCGCTGCACGGCGCAGGTCTCGAGGGATCTCCGCATAGACGACATCGACCACGTCACCGATGGTTCCGGCGCCGCTTCCGACGGCGGCAACTATCTGGCGCTCGCGTTCCAGCCGGTGCTCGATGTACCCGCTGATGGCCAGACCAGCATCATCCATTGCGTCGCCGTGACCCGGCTCGATCCTCCCAACGCCGAGATCCTGCACCAGATACAGGCTCTCGAGATACGCCGTCGCGTCCTCAATGATCACGGTGGAGCCGCCCATGATGTGATCTCCGGTGAACAGGGTGTCACCCCATCGAAAACAGAGGTGGTCCGGTGTGTGGCCGGGTGTGTGGACCGCGAGTATCTCGCTGTCACCAAACGAGACCTCGGCTCCGTCTGAGAGGGTGCAATCGGGGACGAAGTCGGGACCCGGCCCGTACCCGTACACCGGCACGTTGAGCGTCCCGGCGAGAGAGTTCGCGAGAGGGGCGTGGTCGGGATGGGTGTGTGTCACAACCACGCCGACAGCCGTCCGCTCTCCGATCGCTGCCACGATCGCTGCGGCGTGCACCTCGATGATCGGTCCAGGGTCGAGGACCAGCACCTCTGATTCACTCGCGAGCAGATACGTGTTCGTGCCCGGGCCCGTGTACAAGCCTGGATTCGGGGCGAGGATGCGCTCGATCATGGCCGGTATCTCATCTCTGCGGGGACACGCCCACCCTCCGCAACGACGGCGGAGAGACGCTGGAGGAGCGTCGGGTCATGCTGATCGGGGCCTGCCTCCTCGAAGCCTTCGTCCTCAGGCAGGAGGATCCTCGCCTCACCATCACCCACGAACAGGCGCGGCTGGATCGGCGGCACGATGTCAAGGAGTCGAAGCCGATCCGCAAGGGCGCCGGTGGTTGGCTCTGACGCCAGGAGATGCAACGTCTTCTTCGTGGGGAACGGCAGAACCCAGTCACCTACATCCTCCTTGTGCAACGCGTCGATCGGCGCGACCCATGCAAGATCGATGAGCTCGTCACCGTCCACGATCGGCTCCGCATCGGAGCCGACGACGACCAGGAAGAACCGCGTGTCGAACCGGATAGGGAACACCTCGGGAGTGACCCAGTTCGAGAAATACAGGAGCGAGTCCTGATCGAGCGTGTATTCGGATGCTTCGACCGCGTCGAACGCATCTTCGGCGAGGGGCGCGGACACAGTTCCGTCAACGGTGAGCCAGAGACCGGTCTCCTCGATGAGCTCTCGCAACGCCGCGACCCTCCACTCGGAATCTGCTCTGTTCCCGCCGAAGGACGGCGGAGCTTGGGCGTCCTCCTCATCCACAGCGCCCCCGGGAAAGACCCAGACACCGGGCATGAATCGAGCAGTCAGAGCCCTCCGGACCATCAACACCTCAATGCCAGCGCTCTCCCTCACGACACACACTGTTGAAGCACGCCGCAGGGAGGGCATCAGATGATCACGCCTCGCGAGTGACGGCGGTTGAGATACCCGACTCTGATCGCCTCGCGGACGCCGGGTACGAGCAACGCGAACCCAACCAGATCCGTAAGGAATCCCGGGGTGAGGAGCAGCGCTCCCGCAACAAGGATCATTGCCCCGTGGACGACGGACGCCGTCGGGATCTGCCCCTGGCTCACCTTGGTTCTGATGCTCTCCAGCACGAACCTGCCCTGCTTCGCGACGAAGGAGGATCCCAGAGCAGCGGTAACGACGACGATCACGATCGTAGGGCCGATGCCGATCCAGTTGCCCACGTAGAAGAACAGCACGATCTCGACGATCGGCACAACAACGAAAGCCACGAACAGCCAGCTTCGCACCCGCATGACAGGAACGTAGTACGCATCGCGTACCACGGGGTACAAGACGCTTCGGTCCAGCGAAGGGCTGCGGGTGTTTATCCTGCTCCGAATGGACCTGCGTGATCTGCCCTCCGTAACGACCCTCGCCGACGACATCGCGAGAGGATCCACTCTCCCTCGACCTGTCATCACCCAGGTGTGCCAGGAAGCGATCGACCAGACGCGCGAAGCGATTCAATCCGGCAGGGATGCCGATGCCGGAGCTCTGGCGGCCGCAGCACTCGCCGACATCGAGGCAGCACGTCCGCGCTCGGTTATCAACGCAACGGGTGTGCTCCTCCATACGAACCTCGGCAGGGCCCGTGTGAGCCACTCCGTCGCCGCCGCGTCCTCGACGATCCAGTCAGCGGCGAGCAACGTCGAGATCGACCTACGCACCGGCCGAAGATCTAGCCGCTCCACGTATCTGCGAGTCCTGCTCCCTGTCGTCACCGGGTCCGAGGACGGATTCGCGGTGAACAACAACGCCGGTGCTCTATTGCTCGCGCTCGCTTCCATCCCCGGTCAAGCCAGACAAGTAGCAGTATCACGAGGCGAGCTCATCGAGATCGGTGGCTCTTTCCGCCTCCCCGATCTCATGGCTGCAAGTGGCGTACAACTCGTCGAAGTCGGCACTACGAATCGGACGCGCCTCTCCGACTACGCGGCGGTCGCCGCTTCGGTCGATGCGCTACTGAAGGTCCACCCCTCCAATTACCGGGTCGAGGGTTTCCAGGAGGAAGCGAGCTACGCCGATCTCGCCGAGCTCGCCCACTCCCACGGCATCCCGTTCCTCGCGGACGTGGGAAGCGGCCTCATCGACGAAGCCGCTCCGTGGCTAGCAGACTCCGACCGCCGCTGGCTGGCGGGCGAGCCGGGCGTCAAACAGACGATTGCAGATGGTGCCGACCTCGTCCTGTTCTCCGGCGACAAGCTGCTTGGTGGCCCCCAAGCAGGCATCATCGTCGGCACACACGACGCTGTTGAGCGGGCCGCGCGCCACCCGATCGCACGAGCCGTGCGGCTCGACGGCTCGCGTATCGCTGCTGTCGCGGCGACGCTCGAGAGCTACGCGCATCATCGCGTTGACAACCTCCCGTTCTGGGCGATGGCCGGCGCGAGCGTCACCGACATCAATGAGCGGGCACACGAGGTGATCCGCGGTCTGTCTCCGGGCATACGCATCGTCGACGGGCGCTCCATCCCCGGTGCGGGATCGGTCCCCGGCGCGACCATCCCCACGAAACTGATCGAGCTACCCGGTCCAGCGGACGGTATGTGGTCGGGGTTGGCGGCCTGCGAACCACCCGTCATCGCGAGCCGTCGCGAGGCGCACACACTTCTCGACCTGCGATCGGTGCTCCCGGATGACGACGCGAACGTCGCCGCCGCTCTCCGAAGAGTTTTGAGCTGACGTGCCGATCGTTGGCACGGCAGGTCACGTCGACCACGGCAAGTCAACGCTCGTTCAGGCACTCACGGGCCGAGACCCGGACCGGTGGGCGGAGGAGAAGGAGCGCGGCCTGACGATCGACCTCGGTTTCGCCTGGACCGAGATCGAAGGCATCGACGTCGGGTTCGTGGATGTGCCGGGACATGAGCGCTTCATCAAGAACATGCTCGCCGGTGTCGGAGGCATCGACTGTGCCCTCCTCGTAGTTGCGGCCGACGGTGGATGGATGCCCCAGACAGAGGAGCACGCGGCGGTACTCGACCTGCTCGACACCAGGGCCGGCGTCATCGCTCTCACCCGAATCGACCTCGTCGATGACGACACGCGAGAACTCGCAGCGCTCGAGATCATGGAGGAGACCGCCGGAACGGTGCTCGCGGACTGGCCGATTGTGCCCGTGTCCCCCATCACGGGGGAGGGTCTTGATGAGTTGCGCGCGCAGCTGGCTACAGCCCTCGGCCGTCACAAGCCGCTGGTGGCCGGACCGCTGCGCATGTGGATCGACCGGTCCTTCACGATCAGCGGCGCGGGGGTCGTCGTCACGGGAACCGTCTCAGGCGGTCGGATCGCCATCGGAGACGAGGTTGCGATCCTCCCAGGAGGCCGCTCTGACCGCGTCAGGGGCCTCCACCATCACGACCATGCGGTCGATGAAGCCAGCGCGGGATCACGAACGGCGATCAACCTCCAGTCTTCCTCGCTCACCGATGTGCCTCGTGGGACCTTGATCTGCACACCGGGGACGATCGCGGAGACCGGGCGCATCCTCACGACCATCGAGCCGGCACGCGGCTTCGATGAAATTCCTCCACGCGGCGCCTTCCACGTCCACCTCGGAACGGCACACATTCCGGTCCAGATCAGGCAGCTTCACGACTCCAACGCGTACATGCTCACCCTCTCAGACGTGCTCCCCGTAGCCATCGGTGATCGATTCATCCTACGCGACACCGGCCGGAGAGCAGTCGTCGGCGGCGGTCGGGTACTCGACCCACGACCCGCGGATCGAGTCTCGATGGAGACGATCGAACTTCTCGCAGGATCCCTCGACCGTCCAGTGCGCGACGTGGCGGATGCCCTCCTCACCGTGCGCGGGATCACCCGCGCAGACGACCTGGCAGAGGCGGCAGGGGGAGTGGCTCCGTCCTGCGGAACGCGCGCGGGACCACTCATCATCTCCGAAGCAGCGATCGCCGACATCGCTCTGCGCATTACCGACATCGTCGGGAGATATCACGACGCGCATCCGCTTCGCCCAGGAATGGCAAAGCCAGAAGTCGCCACCCGGATCGGTTTGGACCTCGCTGTGATCGAGGCCACGGTTCGAGAGTCGGAGAGCCTTCGCGAGTCGAACGGGTCCATTCATCTCGTCGACTTCGTCAACGCTCTGACACCCCAGCAGGAGTCAACATGGGAGAGGGTACGATCCGACCTCGAAGCATCGTACGACGTACCGAGGATGGGCGTCATCGACCTGGACTCTGAGCTGCTTCATGCGCTGGTACGGCGCGGTGACCTCATCCAGGTAGCGCCCGACCTCGTCTTCACCCAACGTCAGGTCAACAGCCTCACCCAACGTCTCGGCGAACTCCCTGAGGGCTTCACGGTCTCGCAGTTCAAGGAGGCGTTCGGCATGACCAGGCGCCAGGCGATACCCACACTCGAGTGGCTCGACAAGTCGGGGTGGACCCGAAGGTCAGGAGACGGCAGGTCCCTCAGACGACGGACGTAGCGAGCACACGCCGACGCTCTGTCTCGGTGAGCCCACCCCAGATTCCGTATGGCTCCCTGATCTGGAGCGCGTACCTACGGCACTCGATGGCGACCGGACAGACCTGACACACGGCTTTCGCCCTCACCTCGCGGCGCTGCCTCTCGTCCTTGCGTTCCTGAACACTCGGCGCGAAGAAGAGATGGGAGTGGTTGCCGCTGCACAGAGCAACGGGCTGCCAGGAACGATCTGGGGACATCAGGAAATGCCTTTCATCTGTTCTGTGGTTGTCACGGGCGACCAGCACAATCGCATGAAGACCAAACATAACCACAGAAACCCAGATCCGCCAGGGAAACTCTGAAACGTCGATCAGCTTTCTTCGCGACCTGCCGTCACAACCGGATCGACCTCAAGGACGAGCCCCGTAACTCCGACAACTGCCACCGCCGCACCCGGCATGATCTGAACACCCCGATCCGCCGTTGCACGCCATCGGGCACCGTCGACGAGTACGACTCCTTCTGGATCAAGGAGCGAGACCGCGAGGCATCGCTTACCGATCAGTTCCTCTCGCCCGACCGTCGGGGTAGCGAACCTGCCTCGCACCACCGTCGTCAGCGAGTACCAGATTAAGATGACGGACGCCCCCGCGGCGAGAAGCACCATCCATCCCCGTGGCGGGTACGCGGGCCGGCTCGTTGTAAACGTGAAACCTGCGACGAGCACAAGGAACGTGCCGAGAATCGCCCGCCAATCGACCCGGTTCTGGGCGAAGCCCCAGACGAGAATCCCGATGCCTGCGAAGGTGAGGGCGATGGCCGGCCACCAGATCGGGAGCGTGGCAAGACCGTACCCCGACAGCACGAGTGCGAGTGCGGCAACGCTGGCCATGAGACCCCTGCCCGCGGCATAGAACTCGAACACGGCGAACGCCAGGCCGAGGACCAGGAAGAGAAACGCTGTCTCTGGGCGGGCGCCGAGACGCAGGAACTGGTCAAGGAGCCCCGGCTCGATGAACTTGATAGTGCGAGTCGACACGATGAAGTCCTCTCCATCCACGGTCTCGATGCGTGCCGTGGAGAGTTCCCACGTCTCGTTGCCGCGGTGAACGACGCTTCCGTCGAGCGACAGGATGAGTTGGCCGAGAGCTGGATCCATCCTGTCTACGAATCCGGGAATCGTAGGGTCATCGACCGTGACCGTTGTGAACCTGTGAGCGAGGATCTCCACTCCCCCAAGGAGGGCCTCACGACCATCCCCTGATCGTACGGGGGGGGCGTTCCCTCCCCCGCGCTGAACCACGGGATCGAGATATCCGACCCGTGACCCAGGTGCTGCCGAGCGGATGTCCGCGTGGTTGGCCAGATAGGCGGCGCCACCGAAGGCAACGGCCCGGTGGGGACCGATCCAGGAGACAACAGGTGCAGAAGCCTCGAGAACCGCCTGGTACAGCGTTGCGATGCTGCCGGAGGAGACACCGGGGCTGTCAATCATGAGAATGTAGAAGTGGGCCTTCTCGGTGCGAATTGTGTCGACCACGTAGTCGATCAATCGCTGATCCATCGGATCGCCAACCTCGATGACGACGATCGGGTCATCCTCCGTCCCGGCGAACGCCAGAGTGGGAGCGGCGAGCAGCGCGCAGAGAGGGAGAAGGAGAAGAATCAGGCGGAGGCGCATCCCGAGAGGGTACCAACTCGCCGCACGCCAGATGGCACGTCACCGGTCTCGCGCTGTGCGTACCCCGCACTCCGTACTACGTTCTCCCCATGCCCACAATTCTTCTCGTCACCGACAGACAGACCACCCTCGATCAAGTTCACGTCGCGCTCGCAGCGCCAGGCATAAGCGTGCTTGACCACTCAGATTCCGATACCGCAGCGGCAACTGCCTACGCCGAGGGCGTCGACGCCGTAGTCGTCGACATGCACGTCGGTTCGATGGGGGGTATGGCCGTGACGAGGGCGGTGCGCGCCGAAGCGGCGCACGGTGAGCCTGGAATTCCTGTGACCATCCTCCTGGACCGCGCTGCCGACGCGTTCCTGGCCCGCAGAGCCGGTGCAGCACACTGGGTGCTCAAAGGCTCTCCAGCCTCGGAGCTGCGGGCCGCAGTGGCACATGTCGAGTCGGACACCTGACCGCAAGGCAGGAACCGATAGAGGAGCTATACACTCCCCGCCATCGGGACGTGGCGCAGCTTGGTAGCGCGCATCGTTCGGGACGATGAGGCCGTCGGTTCGAATCCGACCGTCCCGACCAAGCCCCTCCAGTGATGGAGGGGCTTTCATCATCTCACGTGCCTGTGAACAACGGGGGGCGCTTCTCGATGAACGCCGAGATGCCCTCGTAAAAGTCTTGCGTGCCACCGGCGGCCATGATCGCCTCACCCTCGGCCACCATCTGCCCGAACGGGTCCGCGGGGAGAGCGGAACGAATCAGCTCGCGTGCCTGGACGTACGCGAGCGTCGGACCGGCGGCCAGCTTCTTTGCAAGCATCATCACCTCTTCTTCAAGCTGTTCATCGGCAACGACCCGGTTGACGAGCCCGAGGGTGAGTGCCTCGTGCGAGCTCACGCGACGATTCGTGAGAATCATCTCCATTGCCACGCGTGTGCCCACGAGTCGCGGGAGGAAGTAAGTGCTTGAAGCATCTGGAGAGACGCCGATCCCCGTGTATGCCATGGTGAAGAAGGCAGATTCGGCGGCGACAGCGAGATCCGTCGCCATCGCCAGACCCATGCCTGCACCTGCTACGACGCCGTTGATCGCCGCAATCGTTGGGAACGGGGCGTCGAGCAGCCTCGTCACAGCGCCATGGAGCCCGTTGAGGACGGCCTGCATGACTTGATCCGGATCGTCTCTGTTGTCGTAGAAGGACTGCACGTCACCCCCGGCGCAGAAGCCCCTCCCCGTGCCGGTGAGTATCAGCACCCGGATCGAGTCATCTGCGGACAATTGCGCGAGCACGCCATCGAACTCGGACGCCATGTCCGCACTCAGGGCGTTCATAGATGCGGGGTCGTTCAACCGAACAGTTGCGACCCCAGCGGTGGTTGTGACAGCGATCTGACCCACGGAAACCTCCAGATGTGTGTCATGCCTGCTACTCCACGAGTAGTTCGGCGAGTTGTACGGCGTTGAGTGCCGCGCCTTTCCTCAGGTTATCCCCCACTACAAAGAGGCTGATACCTCCCCGATGTCCCACAGTCTCACGGAGGCGTCCGATCAAGACGTCGTCGATGCCTGCCGAGTCGATCGGGGTTGGCACCTTCGTATCGTCCCACAGTTGGGTACCCGGCGCCGAGCCGAGCACAGCGACCGCTTCATCAAGGTCTACCGGACGATCGAACCACATGGATGCGGCGATGCCATGGCCGACCATCACGGGCACGCGCACGCAGGTCGGCTCGACCGCAATGTCGTCACGACCAAGGATCTTGCGGGTCTCGTTGACGAGCTTCAACTCCTCATCGGTGTAACCCGTTGCGGTGAGGGAACCTGCCAGCGGCACGACGTTGTACGCGATGGGTCGGGCGTAGAGATCACCTTCCGGCTCCTCCCATCGCCCGCAGATGAGGCCCTCTATATTCCCGGCGAAGTGGTCGAACTCGCTCGCGAGTTGTGCCATCCCGGTCTGGCCTGACCCCGAGACGCTCTGATAGGTCGTTGCGATCAACGTCCGCATGCCGGCAACCTTATGGAGGGGTGCCACAGCCATCATGGCGACCATGGTCGTGCAGTTGGGGTTTGCAACGATTCCTGCGTGATCGAAGATCGCGTCGTCGTTGACCTGGGCGACCACGAGCGGAACGGAATCCTCCATTCGGAACGCAGACGAGTTGTCGATCACCGTTGCCCCGCACGACACGAAACGCGGAGCATGAGCAAGGGAGCGGGCGCCGCCGGCAGAGAAGAGCACGATGTCAACATCCCTGGCATCTGCGCTCGCCAGGTCCTCTACCTCGACACTCCCCCACTTCGTGTCGATGACCCTGCCAGCAGATCGTGCGGAGGAGATGAGGCGGAGGTCGGTGAGGGGGAACCCTCGATCCTCTAAGATTGCAAGCATCGTGGTGCCGACCGCGCCTGTCGCCCCGACGATCGCAACCCGGGGCTCGCGATAGGTCTTCACCCGGTCGACTCCCCTCCGAGACCAAGGCCTTCATGAAGGGCGGAGACAGCCTCCACGATCTTGTCCCCAGAGATGACACATGAGATGCGGATCGGTGAAGTCGAGATCATCTGGATGTTGATTCCGTGATCGGACAAGATTCTGAACATCCGCGACGCAGTGCCCGACTCGGTCTTCATACCGAGTCCGACGACCGACACCTTCGCTATCTCACGGTCGACGCTCACACCACCCGCGTCAACCGCCTCAGCAACCACCTCAGCCTGAGCCTGGGCTACATCGATCATCGCAAGAGGGACGGTGAAGCTGATATCGGTGAATCCGTCCTGCGAGACATTCTGAACGATCATGTCGACGGTTATACCGGCATCGGCGAGGGGCTCGAAGAGCGACGCGGCGACTCCCGGCGTGTCGGGAACCCGATAGACGGTGAGCTTCGCCTCGGAGTCGTCATGAGCGATTCCGCGCACTACTGGCTGTTCCATCGTTTCCTCCTTGACCCATGTTCCGTCTCCGTCATGGAATGACGAACGAACATGAATCGGGATATTGAATCTCCGTCCGAACTCCACCGACCTCGGCATGAGAACCCCCGCACCGGCAGACGCGAGTTCAAGCATCTCTTCGAAAGAGACCTCGTCGAGCTTCGTCGCACTCGGAACGACCCTCGGATCGGCGGTGTATACGCCGTCAACGTCGGTGTAGATCTCGCAGTGATCAGCCGAGAGCGCTGAGGCGAGCGCGACTGCCGTTGCGTCCGACCCACCGCGCCCGAGAGTCGTGACATCCTTAGATCCCGGGTCCACTCCCTGGAATCCGGCGACGATCACGACCTCTCCCCTGTCGAGACCGTCGCGGACACGATCTGCTCGAATCTCGACAATCTCGGCCTGGCCGTGCCTCCCCGTTGTCAGGATGCCGGCCTGTGACCCGGTGAGGCTCGTAGCAGGAACGCCGAAATCTGCGATAGCCATCGCGACGAGAGCCATGGTGACCCGCTCCCCCGCCGTGAGCAGCATGTCGAGCTCCCTTGGATGGGGATTCTCCGACACCTCCGCTGCGAGCTCAAGAAGCTCATCCGTGCTCCTGCCCATGGCGCTCACAACAGCAACGACTCCACTGCCGTTTTTGTAGGTATCAACGACACGCCGGGCAACATCGCGGATTCTGTCGGCGTCTGCCACCGACGTGCCACCGTACTTCTGAACCACCAGTGCCATGGCGCGGCATTGTAGGTGTAGCCGTAGACATCCCATACCATCCCGCGATGCAGACGACCCGCATCCTTGCCGCAACACTCGCCGGAGCCCTCACTCTCGCCGCGTGTGGCGGAGCCGGGAGTGGCCCGACCACGACCGACACCGCGCGCTCCCCGGGAACAACTGTGTCTCTTGAGACCGTGCCCTCGGACTACGTCGGTTATCTGCATCAGCCCACTGCCTGTGGCGCCACCCAACCCGAACCGGCCGTCGAGATGAAATTCGACGCACCGGGCGATGCTGGCATCACGGGGCCCACAGTTGTCACCCTGCACACCTCCTGTGGCACCATCGAGATCCAGCTCGATCCCGCCGCGGCTCCCGAGACCGTCAACTCGTTCGTGTTCCTCGCCGAGGCCGGGTTCTTCGACGGTACGGTCGCGCACAGAGTGGTCCCAGGGTTCATGGTGCAGGTAGGGGATCCAACCGCAACCGGGATGGGGGGACCCGGATACAGCATCCCGGACGAATTCCCGGCCCCGGGCACGTCCTACGTCCGTGGCGTCGTGGCCATGGCGAACGCAGGGGCCGGAACCACGGGGAGCCAGTTCTTCATCATGCTCGCCGACGCAGATTGGCTCCCTCCCCAGTACACGATCTTCGGATACGTGACCTCAGGCATCGAGACACTCGACCTCATCGCCGCAGTGCCACTCGGCAGAAACCCGAACAGTCCTGACCCGAACGCATCGACACCGCTCGAATCGATCTACATCGAGTCCGTGACCGTTGAGCGGTAGACTGAAGTCATGAGCCGTGAGAAACGAGCACGCCAGCGGGCGAACCGCGAACTGAAGGTCGCTGCAGAGCAGAAACGCGATCTGCGTAAGCGACGCTTCTCCATTGTGAAGAGATACACCGTGTACGCGTTCATCTTCGGAGCCGCGATCGTTGGACTCAAGCTGATCAGCGGCTAGCCGGTGCGAGTAGACCTCCACCTCCATTCAACGTCATCCGATGGTGCGGACACACCCGACAGGGTGATGCAGCTCGCTGCAGAAGCAGATCTCTCCCACGTCGCCCTGACCGACCATGACACGCTCGACGGAATCGAACAAGCCCGCAACGAAGCTGACAGGCTCGGTCTCGGGTTCATCTCGGGCGTCGAGCTCTCCGTGGATCACGACGGCATCAACATGCACATGCTCGTCTACTTTCTCGAACCGGGCGATGGCCCACTGCAATCGCGTCTCGAGTCCCTCCGTGAAGGCCGCAACGATCGCAACATCCGGATCGTAGAGAAGCTCAATGGCCTCGGGTACGGGATAACGATCGACGATGTGCACCGCCATGCGGCCGGGCCGTCGGTAGGCAGGCCCCACATCGCCGACGCGCTGATCGAGCGGGGGTACATCGCGTCGAGGGACGAAGCCTTCGACGATCTTCTCCGCAGCGGAGGAGCCGCCTATGTGGAACGGGTCCGGCTCAGCGCAACCGACACGATCCGCCTGGCCCGTGCATCTCACGCAGTCCCCGTGATCGCACATCCCGTCACGATGGGCCTCACGCGACAGGGCTACAGCGACACCTTCAGATCGCTCACGAACCTCGGTCTTGGCGGGATCGAAGCCCACCACCCGATGCACGACCTCGAGCTGAGGGAACACCTCTCAGGCCTCGCGAGCGCGCTCGGCATCGCTGCGACCGGCGGGTCCGACTATCACGGCGTCGCGAAACGCATCTACCGCGTTGGCACAGGCACAGGTGATCTCGCGGTACCGGCATCCGCAGTTGAACAGCTATACGAACAACAACGTCGGGCAACGGATACGCTCTCGCTCTAGTCACACAGCGCATCGCGTCGAGTCGCGTACCGAGGAGTACCCATGTTCGCAGTGCCCACGAGAGCGCCGATCCCGTATGACGACATTCGCTGGCCCTACAACACGATCAGGGCAGCCGGAGCGTTGCTCTTCATCGTGGGCGTTCTCTCGTGGTCGCTCTCTGCTGACGGCGAGAGGATCACACTCATCGCGATCCTCCCCGCTGGAATGGTGTTCCTTGACGCCCTCCGTCGGCGCAGTCGTGGATCAAACGCGCTTGCCACCGAGATCATCGGGGTGACAGCGATCGGCCTTGCGCTCGTTCTGCGGGGTCCGTCCGACGGAATCCATGGGCTCGCGATCATCTGGGTGCTTGTCTCCACAAGCCTGATACTGCCCCTCCGACAGGCTGCGGCGCTCGTGATGTACATGATCGCGTGGTCCGTCACGACGAGTGTTCTCTATGTGTCCACCGATCTGACGTTCGTCGGCATCATCGAAGGCTCTCGTGCCGAAGCCGGCATCGATCGTATAACAGCCATCGCGTTCGTCGTGACGACGACGGTCGTCATGCTCGGCGCCGCACGGGCTGTGCTGCGATCACAGGACAAGCACGCAGAGGCACTCGCTCAGGAACGCCGCGCGGTTGAGCTCAAGAACGAGTTCGTCTCGATGGTGAGCCACGAACTGCGCACGCCGCTCACCGGCCTTGCCGGCTTCACCGAGACACTCGCCGACTCATGGTCTGTGCTCCCACCGGAGGAAGTCGACGAATTCCTCAGGATCATGCTTCGCGAGAATGAGCATCTCTCGAGTCTCGTCGAAGACATTCTGGTGATACCTCGACTCGAGGCGGGACAGATTCGAATGCATACTGAGGACTTCGACCTCGCCACAGACGTCCATACCGTCGCCTCGTTGATCTTCGGAACAGGCGCGTACTCGGTTGCGATCCCCGCCAACATCGTCGTGAGGGCCGACCGAACCCGGCTCAGGCAGATCCTGCGCAACCTGCTTGAGAACGCCAAGAAATACGGCGGCGACGAGGTGCTCATCGAGGGGGAGTTGTCTGGGTCATCCCTGTACACGGTCGTCGTGTCGGACAACGGATCTGGCATCATGGAGGAGGACCAGGAACGAATCTTCCAGCAGTTCGAGCAGCTCTCCTCAGGCAGCGCTCGCCTTCAGCAGGGCGTCGGCCTCGGCTTGCCGATCGCGCGGAAGCTCGCAAAAGCGATGGGGGGAGACCTCTGGTACGAGGACCGATTCCCCGTCGGATCCCGGTTCTGCTTCTCGGTCACCGTCGTCGACGACGAGGACACACCAGAGGCAGAGATTGCGGAACACACGCACACGTAGCGGGTAATCTGTCAAGCTGTGCTGACCTACAACATCCATCATGTCGCAATTGCGGTCGAGAACCTCGACGATGCCATCGCCGGGTTCAAATCTCGATACAACGTCACTCCGATCTCGCGTGAGACGGTTCACGACCAGGGTGTCACGGAAGCGATGATCCCCATCGGCGGTTCGTACGTCCAACTGCTCGAGCCGCTCTCCCAAGAGTCACCCGTGGGCCGCTTTCTGAGTCAGAACGGCGAAGGGATGCACCACATCGCGTTCGCCGTCCACGACATCGAGAGCGCCCTGGCGCATCTCAAGGAGACCGGAGCGAGACTCATCGACGAGACGCCGCGCGTCGGCGGCGGCGGTCACCGGATCGCTTTCGTCCATCCGAATGATCTCGCAGGCACGCTCATGGAACTCGTCGAGGTCGAACATGACTGAATACATAGCAATCACCGGGGGTGCGGGCCCGCAAGAGACAGCCGCCATCACCGCGGTCGTCGCGATGATCGAGGCTGGAGAGCGCGCGGCTCAGGCCGTGCGTCCCAAGCCGATCCACCAGAGCCAGTGGGTCGATGCGGGCCGCTCTGCCATCCACCGGGCGCCTCTCCGCGCGTCTGACAAGGACAGAGGCTCTCTGCTACCACCCCCCTGAACCGCGAGGCAGCACGATCTCCGGCTGGCGGATCGCGCTAAGCGGATGACGATTAACATCGGGCTGTCGCCAACAGATGAGGACCCATGGACCCTGTGATCTGTTCCATCGCACGAACTCCTATCGGTCGCTTCAGCGACGTGTTCGCCCCTCTGAGCGCAACGGACCTCGGCGGGGTCGCCATTGCGAGTGCACTCGAGCGATCAGGTCTCGCCCCCGACGGGGTCGACGAGGTTCTCTTCGGCCATGTCATCCAGGCGGGCCAGGGTCAGATAACCGCCCGCCAGGCTGCGGTGAAGGCAGGCATCCCGATGTCGGTGCCAGCGACGACGATCAACAAGGTCTGCCTCTCTGGCCTCACCGCGATCCAGGAGGCGGCCAACCACGTTCGGCTCGGTGAGTCCAAATTCGTTGTTGCCGGCGGGATGGAGTCGATGACGAACGCTCCCTATCTGCTCCCGGAGGCGCGTGCGGGCTACCGCTTCTCGGACGCGACTGTGGTAGATGCGCTGACACACGACGGCCTGTTCTGCGCGTTCGACTCATGCATGATGGGCGCATCCTCCGATCGCAGAAACAGCGAACTCGATATCGATCGAGCGACACAGGACGCCTGGTCGGCAACATCGCACGCTCGCGCCCACGCCGCGACTGAGTCAGGCGCCTTCGCGGACGAGATCACGCCGGTGGAGGTGCGCCAGCGACGAGGCGACCCCATCGTCGTCACCACCGATGGAGGGATCAGGCCCGACACGACACGTGAGACCCTCGGCAGACTTCGGCCCGTTTTCGATCCGGACGGAACGATCACCGCGGGGAACGCGAGCCAGATCTCGGACGGAGCTGCGGCACTCGTCGTCGCGGATAGGCTCGCCGCGGAAGCCGCAGGCTTGTCGATCATCGCTGAGATCGTTTCGTACGGTCAGGTTGCTGGCCCGGACGCCACGCTCCACGAGCGACCTGCCGAAGCCCTCAGGCTTGCCCTCAAGCGGGCCTCGCTCGATGTGCACGATCTCGATCTGCTTGAGATAAACGAAGCCTTCGCCTCCGTGGCGATCTGGTCGACGCAGATGCTCGGGATCGATCACGACAAGGTCAATGTCCATGGAGGTGCAGTCGCCCTCGGTCATCCACTCGGCGCTACGGGAGCACGCATCGTCGTGACACTCATCAGCGCACTCCGACGCACGGGCGGGCGCCTCGGGGGTGCAGCGCTGTGTGGCGGCGGCGGCCAAGGCGATGCTCTGATTGTGAGGATGGTGTGACATGCCAGTAGCCAGCTACCTACCTGAACGGAACCTCGCCCTCGAACTGGTGCGTGTCACCGAGGCTGCGGCGATCTCCGCAGCTCGCGAGCAGGGGCGGGGCGACAAGGAAGCCGTCGACCAGGCCGCCGTCGATGCGATGCGCCAGGTGCTCGCGCGCACAGATCTCGATGGTGTCGTCGTCATCGGAGAAGGGGAGAAGGACGACGCCCCGATGCTCTACAACGGCGAGATCGTCGGGAACGGCCGGCCTCCCCTCGTCGATGTCGCGGTCGACCCCGTCGACGGCACGCGCCTGACGGCCGAGGGTCGCGGGAGCGCTCTGGCTGTGATCGCGCTCGCCGAGCGGGGATCGATGTACTCCCCCGGAAGCCTCGTCTACATGGACAAACTTGCAGTTGGTGAGGATGCAGCGGGCACCGTAGACATTGAGGCACCCGTCAGCTTCAACCTCCACCAGGTCGCGAAGGCGAACGGCAAGGAAGTCAGCGAAGTCACGGCCGTGATCCTCGACCGCCCCCGAAACGCGGCCTACATCCAAGCGGTTCGCAAAGCAGGGGCACGGATCTCGCTCATCGGCGACGGTGACATCCAGGGAGCCATCACCACGGCCATCCACGGAAACGGCATCGACATCATGTTCGGTATCGGTGGGTCACCTGAGGCGGTGACGGCTGCCTGTGCGATGGCTGCGCTGCGGGGTGAGATCCAGTGCAAGCTCTGGCCCCGCGACGACACAGAGCGCGAGTACGCCAGACAGAACGACCTTGACCTCAACCAGGTGCTCACGACCAGGGACCTCGTGAACTCCGACAACACGTTCTTCGCTGCCACCGGTGTCACGACCGGAGCTCTGCTGAGAGGTGTCCGCTTCGGGGGTATCCATACGTCAACGCACTCGGTGATCATGCGATCCCAGTCCGGCACCATTCGATTCGTTGAAGCCGACCATCGTGTCGAGTGGGTCAAGGGTGAGATCAACGCGTGACGGAACGCGTCAGAGTTCCTGGCGACCTACCAGGGCCCTCCCCAGGGTCACCTCATCTGCGTAATCGAGGTCACCGCCCACGGGCAGGCCGCTCGCGAGTCTGGACACCTTCACGCCGTGCGGCTTGAGAAGCTGCGCCAGATACATGGCAGTCGTGTCACCCTCAACCGTCGGATTCGTTGCGGCGATGACCTCAACAATGCCCTCATCTCGTATCCGGATCTCAAGCTCGCGCATCCTGAGCTGGTCGGGGCCGATGCCGGCGATCGGTGACATCGCACCGCCAAGAACGTGATACCGGCCCTTGAACAACTGTGTACGCTCGATGACAGGAATGTCCTGGGCCCGCTCGACGACGCAGATCATGGAGGGATCCCTCCGGACATCCCGGCAGATCGAACACTCTGCCTCTGCTGTCACGTTGAAGCATCTGTCACACAACCGGATCGTGGAGCGCATCTCGGTGATCGCGTCCGCCAGCCGAATCGCGTCCACTTCGTCTGCATTGAGGAGGTGAAACGCGAGTCGCTGCGCGCTCTTCTGTCCCACACCGGGAAGCCGGGAGAATTCGTCGATCAGTCTCTGGACCGGTGGCTCGAACATCAGCCGAGCATACCGCCGAGATCCACGCCGCCGGCAAGGTTCCCCAAGGAGCTCTCCGCATCTGCGCGCATCGCAGCCAGCGCCTGATTTACGGCGGCGACCACGAGGTCACCTGCGATCTCCGGATCATCCGGATCCAGGACCGAAGCGTCAAACTCGACAGAGACGAGTTCACCGCTGCCACGAACAACAGCCTTGACGACGCCGCCACCTGCCGTTCCCTCAAACGTCTTGCCGGCGAGAGCTTCCTGGGCAGTCATCATCTGCTGCTGCATGGCACGGGCCTGTTCCATGAGCTGGTGCATATCTTCGGGCATTTTGGGCATATCGGAAGAGTACAGGGCTGACACCCCGGACAGCGCCCAATGTCGTATGTCCTATCTCGCGATTACTGTTGCCTGCAATGCAATATCAGGCTCTCTACCGCAAGTACCGGCCCCAGCGTTTCGATGAGGTCATCGGACAGGACCACGTAACAGCAACGCTTGCGCGCGAGGTCATCGAGGACAAGGTTGCCCACGCGTATCTCTTTACCGGACCACGAGGTACGGGTAAGACGACGTCGGCCCGCCTCCTCGCCAAATCCATCAACTGCCCGAACCGGGCAGAGGATGGCGAACCGTGCAACGAGTGTGCTTCCTGTGAGGGGATCACCGCCGGTACGTCTATGGACGTCATCGAGTTGGACGCCGCATCACATAACAAAGTCGAAGACATCCGCGAAATTCGGGTGAACGTCAGCACAGTCGCCTCGGCAGATGGCGCGAAGCGGGTGTACATCCTCGATGAGGCGCACATGCTCTCACGTGCTGCGAGCAACGCCCTCCTCAAGACGCTTGAGGAACCCCCTCAGCATGTCGTATTCGTGCTCGCCACCACCGAGCCATACAAACTTCTCGACACGATCCGGTCACGAACCCAACGATTCGACTTCCATCCCATCGCGTCTGAGACGCTGATCGGCTACCTCGCAACCATCGCGGAGAACGAAGGATTCACCGTCGAGCATCAGGCGCTCGGCACGATCGCGAGTCACGCGGGTGGATCGGTCCGCGACGCGCTGAGCCTCCTCGAACAGGTAGCTGCACTCGGCCGGGGGGAGGTCTCGAGTTCCGGCGTGTACCGGACCCTCGGGATCGCCGACCAGGAGAGCTACGGACAGTTGCTTGACCTCATTGCAGCAGGCGACGCGGCAGGGGGGATCACCCTCATCGCGGAGCTCGCTGCACAGGGGACCGACCTCCGGCGTTTCGTCGGCGACGCAATCGCATATCTGCGGGGTGTCTTCCTTGCTCAGTACGCGGCGAACATCGACGAGATCGTGAACGAACCAAGAGAGACGATCGAGGAGTGGCAGCGACGCGCCACAACGATCTCAAGCAGTGAGGTTCTCCGTGCGGTCGACGAACTCTCCACCGCCCTGGCACTGCTCCGGGAGGGGCGCGAGGAGCGCCTTGTCGTCGAACTCGCCATCCTTCGCCTTACACGGCCAGAGACCGTTCCGAACCTTGAATCGGTGACAGTGCGCCTCGACCGTCTCGAGCGGCAGGTACACGACATGGCGCGAAGCACCGTTGCACCGAAGCCGTCTGAACCCGCGCGCACGACCCCACAACAGAAGGACCAGGAGCCGGACCGCCCCTTCACCGAGAACGTCACCGAAGTGCCCGACGACAACGATGATGCACGGGCGACGGATGACCCGCCGCCGACCGCCGATGACAGAGAGCCGCAAGCCACCTTCACGCTCTCGGACTTCGAACAGGCGTGGCCCGCAATTGTGGCACGGATCCGCCAGGATATCGGACCCCGTAGGCACGCTCTGCTCAAGGAAGCGCGTCCTGCGGCAGTCGAGCGCGGTGTGGTCATGTTTGAGGTCGCTGCACACATGCACTTCCACCTCGAGCAGCTCAAGGCGGACGCGGAGATCTCCGAAGCGATCGCCGCCGCGGGGATGGACAGCCTCGGTCAGACTGTGACTGTCTCGTTCCGCTCGGCAGACGCTCAACCTGCCCTGGCTGTCGACGTCGTGGACCGCGCACCCGACAAGGACGATCTCGCAATTGCGAGCGACGGCGGGTCCGATGATCCCGAGAAGACTGTGCTCGACATTCTCGGTGGAGAGATCGTAGGCGACTGAAGTATGCGGCTCGGAATCGACCTTGACGGCGTCGTCGCCGTGCTACTCATCGACGCGATGTCCGGTGCCGTGCGACGAAGGATCATCACCGGTCAGCCTTCGCGGAGCCTGATCGCCAGGTGGATGACGGCGATCACCGGTATCCATCGTCGTCCACGTCTCGCAACGAAGGAATCATGAGTGAATTCGTGCTCCGCACCCGCGAAATTGCGGAGGAGCGCGAGGCACTAAACCTGGCGCCTGGGGCGACGATGTCATCCGCAACACGGGGCAGGGCTGTCCCCGAGGACCTGGATCCGTGGTGGACACCCTTCGAGCGCGATCGCGACCGAATCTTGCACTCTAAGGCTTTCAGGCGCCTCAAGCACAAGACCCAGGTGTTCATGAACCCCGAAGGCGACCACTTCGTCACCCGGATGACGCACACGCTCCAGGTGACCCAGATCGGCGGAGCCATCGCCACGGCGCTCTCCCTGAACGTGACCCTCACCGAGGCTGTCTGCCTCGGACACGACGTGGGCCACTCTCCTTTCGGACACACAGGAGAAGATGCCCTCTCAGAATTTGTTGACGGGGAGTGGCTGCACTCGGACCAGTCCGTTCGCATCTTTGAAGTACTCGAGCCGCTGAACTTGACACATGAGGTTCTTGAAGGGATCAGGACGCACCCATGGAGGGTCAAGCAGCAAGCGACCACCCCTGAGGGTCGCATCGTGCGGTTCGCCGACCGCATCGCCTACCTCGCCCACGACGCGCTCGACGCACTGCGCGCAGAGATCCTCGTGCCTTCGATGTTCCCTGACTCGGTGATGCGGGCGTTCGGCGAGCCGGGGAGGGAGTGGGTGTCGACGATGGTCCAGTCGGTGATCGATGAGTCGCATCGTAAGGATGCGATCGCGATGGAACCGGCAACTCTCGAGGCGATGCACACGCTTCGGACCTTCATGTTCGCGGCCGTGTACCTGCGTCCTTCAGCAGAGTCACAACGCCGACGGGCACAACAGATCGTCCGCGACCTGGTGACGTACTACCTCGAGCATCTCGACGAACTACCCGAGAGTTACCGCCACGACACGGCAGACGGCCTCACCCAGGTGATCGACTACGTCGCGGGGATGACGGACAGGTACGCGATCCGCAGCCACGACGAACTTTTCAGGCCGAGGCTCTTCTCGTAAGGCCTCCGCGGTTCCGTATAGAGAGGGGCGCCGTGCCCCCCGGAGTCCGTCCGGCGGGTGCTCTGACGACTCCTCTCGATATCCACTATAGTGATAGTGTTATCAGGTCACCCTTACTAAAATCCGAAGGCTTGCCTACTTAATGTGGAGGTCAGATATCTTGTCCGTTCGCGCCGCTATCCCGATCCGCTCCGCCCTCCTGCTCGTCGGAGCAGCGCTTCTCTTCACCGCTTGCGGTGGCTCAGCCGACACCCCGCCCGGAGAAGCAGAATCCACTTCTACACGCGACTCTGAACAAGTCGTGTACGTCTACTCCGGCCGCCACTACGGGCTGATGGAACCGGCGTTCATCCAGTTCACGCAGGAGACAGGCATCAAGGTGCGCTTCACCTTCGGCAAAGAAGCGGAGCTGCACGAGCGCCTCCTGGCTGAGGGACGATTCACCCCCGCCGATCTTCTCTTCACCGTCGACGCGGGAAATCTCTGGCTCGCCGCCCGGGACGGATTGCTGCAGCCGATCGAATCCGAGATCCTCACGAGCAACATCCCGGTACACCTGCGAGACCCCGAGAACCAGTGGTTCGCTCTCTCGGTGCGCGCCCGAACCATCATGTACAGCACCGAGCGAGTTGACCCGGACGAACTCTCCACCTATGAGGACCTCGCCGACCCCAGGTGGCAGGGTCGACTCTGCCTGCGCCCTTCGACCAAGGTGTACACCCAGTCCATCGTTGCCAGCCTGATCGCTGCCCACGGCGAGACCGAGGCCGAAAGCATCGTCGCCGGATGGGTAGCGAACGAGCCCGTCTACATCGATAGCGACACTCGCATCCTCAAGGCGCTGGAAGCCGGCGAATGCGATGTGGCCATCGCAAACACCTACTACCTGGGCCGCATCCTCAACGAGAACCCGGACTTTGCCGTCAAGCTCTTCTGGGCGAATCAGGACGACAGGGGGGTCCATGTCAACATCAGCGGAGGTGGGGTGACCACCCACGCCCGCAATGTGGAGAACGCCATTCGACTGCTGGAGTGGCTGAGCGGTCCCGGCCAGAACCTGTTCGCGGACGGAAACTTTGAGTACCCGGCCAACCCGGACATAGAGCCACACCCCCTCCTCTCCAGTTGGGGCTCTTTCAAAGAAGATTCGGTCTTCGCTAACGAGTTCGGTCGTCTCCAGGCCGACGCGCTCAGGCTGCTCGACCGCACCGGTCACGAGTAGCGGAGGCAGCAATGACCGAGACCGCTCCGCACCCCGAGTCCTCCCCCAAGCCTCTCCGACAGAGGCTCGGGGGAGGACCGGCGTTGACGCTCCTCATCGCTACGCTTTTGGCCCTGCCGCTGGGTGTCGTAGTGGTCGCGATGCTCACACCGACCGTCGACGTGTGGCAGCACATATGGGCTACCCGCCTGCCCGAGATGCTCACCAACACCGCGATCCTGGTGCTCGGGGTGGGTACGGGGACCGCGGTGCTCGGCACGGGCCTCGCGTGGCTCGTAGTGGCATACCGGTTCCCCGGGCGGGCACTTTTCCGCTGGCTCCTCATCCTGCCACTCGCTATGCCTACCTATGTGCTGGCCTTCGTATTCATGAGTACATTCGACTTCGCTGGTCCGGTACAATCGGCTCTCAGAGCGTGGTTCGGTCCCGATGTGTGGTTCCCCGATGTGCGCTCGGGTACCGGAGTAATCATCGTCATGACCCTCGTTCTCTATCCCTACGTCTACCTCCTGGCCCGCGCCGCCTTCCACGAGCAGTCCGCTGTCACCTTCGAGGCTGCACAGACCCTGGGCGACAGTCGCCGAGCAGCGTTCTTCCGGGTAGTTCTTCCGCTGGCGCGACCATCAATCGCTGCCGGCCTCACCCTGGCCCTGATGGAAGCATTGACCGACATCGGCGCCGTGCGATTCCTCAACTTTCCCACGATCACCGACGGCATCTTTCGCGTCTGGCTCGGGATGGGGGAACGCAACGCGGCAGTGGAACTCGCCGGCGTCCTCTTGCTCTTCGCCCTGGTCGTCATCCTCTTCGAACGCCGGATGCGCGGTCGCGCCCGGTACTACCAGGCGGGTGGCCGCGACCGCGGGATCGTCCCGGTCCAACTCTCGGGCAGGGCCGCGTGGCTCGCAACGGGTGCGTGCACTCTCGTGCTCGGAGCCGCCTTCTTCCTCCCCGTGTCGCGACTCGTGGCATGGGTCGTGACGGAGATGGCAAAGGGGGCGCCGGGGGTCTTCGATGCGCTCTACTGGGGATTCGCACGCAACAGCCTGATGCTCTCGGGCGCAGCAACCGCGGTCGCGGTGAGCGTGGCCCTCATCCTCGCCAACGGCGTACGCTTGAGCAAGGGGCGGTCGGTCAGACTCGGAGTTCGGTTGGCGACAATGGGTTATGCGATGCCGGGTGCAGTAGTCGCCTTCGGTGTCCTGGTTCTCCTATCGAGCGTGGACCACGCCTTGAACGGCCTGTCACAACAGTTCTGGGGTGTCGATGTCGGCCTCCTGCTGACCGGAACCGCCGTCGGTCTGATCTACGCCTATGTCGTGCGATTCATGGCCGTCGGCTACTACAGCGTGGAGGCGAGCCTGGAGAAGGTCACCCCTAGCATGGATGACGCGGCGAGGACACTGGGAGCGTCATCTTCGAGAGTGCTCCGACGCATCCACCTCCCGCTGGTTCGTGTCGGTATGTTCACCGGGGCGACGCTGCTGTTCGTCGACATGATGAAGGAGCTACCGATCACGCTACTCCTCCGCCCTTTCGGCTACGACACCCTCTCCGTCTGGGTCTGGCAGATGGCGTCAGAGTCACTGTGGGCCAGTGCCTCCCTGCCAGCCCTCACCATCGTGGTTACCGGACTGATCCCCGTCGTGCTGCTGAGCCACGTCGCTACTTCGACGCGCTCTACCAAACCTCTCCCTACCGGCACCACAACGCAGCTGGCTGACTCCGTGGAGGCTCTCTGATGGTCGACAGAGCCACAACTTCGGCGACGGCCGGTGACCCGGTCCTCTCTCTGACGGCAGTCACCAAGCGTTTCGGAGACGTAGTAGCAACCGTTGACCTCTCGCTCGATGTAGTCGCCGGAGAGGTGCTGGTGATCATAGGGCCGAGCGGCTGTGGCAAGACGACCCTGCTGCGGCTCGTCGCCGGTGTCGAGACACCCGACGCCGGGCGGATCGAGCTCCAGGGGCGCACCGTGTACGGACCCGACGGTGTGGTGCCGCCGGAGAAACGGTCGGTGGGCCTCGTCCCCCAGGATTACGCCCTCTTCCCTCACATGACAGTGGCTGCCAACGTGGGCTTCGGACTCACACGACGCGACCGGCGGGACCGAGCAGAGCGAGTAAGCGAAGTGCTCGAGCTCGTGCAACTGGCAGACCTCGCTGAGCGCTACCCGCACGAACTCTCCGGCGGCGAGCAGCAGCGCATCGCCCTGGCTCGCAGCCTCGCTCCCGACCCCGCGCTCATCCTCTTCGACGAACCGTTCTCCAACCTGGACCAGGCACTGCGATCCGACGTTCGCTCAGAGACACGACGCATCATCGAAGCTTCGGGAACGACCGCCATCTTCGTCACCCATGACCAGGAAGAGGCCTTCAGCCTGGCCCATCGGGTAGCGGTCATGCTCGATGGAAGCATCCACCAGATCGGTGCTTCATCCGACGTGTACCTACGCCCCGCCAGTCGGCGGGTTGCGGAATTCCTCGGGGACGCGAATTTCCTACCGGGACGAATACACAACGGGTACGTCAAGTGTGAGCTGGGAACCCTTCCCGTCCTCGCCGATTTCGACGGCCCGGCCGACGTGATGGTCCGGGCGGAGAACCTCCAGATCTCGCTGTCAGAGGGTGTCCCCGCGGAGGTGGTGAGCGGGGAGTTCTACGGCCACGATCAGGTAACCGTGGTGCGCACTTCGACCGGGAGGATGTTCAGAATACGATCCCTCGTGAACCTCGACGTGAGTCCGGGCCAGCAAGTGCGCATCAAGGTGGGTGGGGACGTCGTCGCATACCCGGCCGACAACTAACGCACCCTCCTCGCTCTCTGCTCGAGCAGGCCCAGAGCAAGGTTCACAGCCCGAGAGAGCTCTCGGTCCACAACGCCTCTTCCACCCTCCACTCGGGCTGCTCCCCCCATCGCTCCTCGTACACGACATCATGGACCGGAGCGCGTTCTGCGAGACCCCAACGGCCGAGCGGGTACCCGCAAGGGATCGCCGCCGCGTTCTGCCACCCCTTGTCGAGAGGAACGCCGAGCAGGTCGGCAACCTCGGTCTGCTTGAACATGCCAAGCAACGTCGTGAGGGTGGTTCCCACACCGTGGCCCCTCGCTGCGAGCATCATGCTCCACACCCCCGGAAAGATTGAAGCACCGGACGGGTCGTTGCGGTTGTAGACAAGCACGACAAGCGGTACCCGGTGGAAGTTGTCGGCGAGCCACTGTGAGGACGACAGTACCCGCAGCGTCGTCTCATCACCGCGATCGAGCGCGGCCTCCCTCGCTCCCTTGTAGAACGTCTCGTTGAGCTCCACCCACGCCTCGGCGTAGAGGACGCCGAGCTCCCTTACCGTTGACCGATCGGTGACAGTCAGCCAGCGCCAGTTCTGCGAGTTGCCACCCGATGGCGATCGGATGGCTGCATCGAGCATCGACTGCACGACGTCAGGGGGGACGGGTTCGGAGGAGACCCGGCGCATCGCGCGCGTTGTGTACAAGGCTTCATTGAGATCCATTGTGTCAACCTAGCCAACAATGGCGGCAACGACGCCGAGGAGAACCAGGTTGACCGCGCTCCACGCCACACAGAAGACTCCGTAAGACCGCAGCCACGTACGCCACATGCCGCTTCGTCGGGCAATGACGCTCCCCACGATGTACCAGATCGGCGCGCTAGTAGCTATCCCGAAGACGAGCACCGTGAATCGGGTCACATCGATGAAGGGGAAAGAGAGAACCCACGCCGTCGGCAGAGCAATCAGGAGGAGAACCGCACCGGCAATACTCGCAGCGAAGTCCCCCATGTCTCCCCCTGACCGAAAACCGACAGAGAGCGCAGCGACTACGAGGACGAACGGGAACATCAGGCCTAGCACTCCACCTAGGCCGGGAGCCACGTTCTGGCGCCGGCGAGCGAACGACACATTCTGTCTCACGGTGTGACAGGGTAGTTAGAACAGCACTGCCAGCGGCTGTAGCATCGCCCCACGGAGGTCACATGACGGATTCAATCGACAACGGAGTGATCAAGATCATCGAGATCACGGGTGTCTCCACCACCAGCTTCGACGACGCCCTCAACCACGTCGTAGCGAAGGCTTCGGAGAGCATCAAAGGGATCACCTCACTCGAAGTCACGCGGCAGACCGCAACGGTTCGCGACGGCAAGGTTGCTCGATACGAGTTGACTGCCAAACTGTCATTCGTGGTCCGCTAGACGTCGACCAGATCCAACCTGGTCCCGGACGACATCGCTCCCCCGGCACGGCCGTGGCAGCGGCGCTAGGGTGCTGCTATTGCATGCGATATCTGCGATTCTCCCGCTCCCTGATCCCGCTGCTTCTGCTTGCACTGGTCGCAGTGGCGCCACTACCCGCGTCGGCTCAATCAAAGGGCGCAGTCAATAAGGCGAAGGCGGCCGAAGATCAGGCATTCGTCGTACTTCGAGAAGCAGACGCTGAACTCGAGGCTGGCGTCGAGAAGATGGATCGCATCGAAGGGAGGATCCACACGCTGAATTGGCGTATGGAGAGACTCGGCACAGCCGTCACCGAGTACGGCGATAGTGTCACGAACCTGAAGGCTCGGGCACGATTTCTTCTCATCGAGGCATACACCTCGGGCGGCCGCAATCTCGTTACTTCGGCGTTCTCCTCATCATCTATCCAGGACCTCATCACATCCCGGGCACTCTACGACGAAGCCGCAGCCCGCAATCTCAGCCATCTCGACCAGCTCGCTGCCGTCAGCAGACAGATGGAACGGCTCTCCGCTGAGCTCGCAATAAAGGAGACTGAAGTGGACCGGCTCCGTGTCGAGCACAGGGAAGTAGTCGAGTACCTCGCCGAGGTGCACGCGAGAGCATCCAAGATCCATGCGACGGCGAAGGCGAAGTATCGATCGGCGTACGCGAAGTACAGGACGGAACGTGCCAGAGCGGCGGCGGCGGCCGCGGCGAGAGCATCGGGAGCAGCGGCGGGGATACCCAACCAGACCAGGGGTGTCGTCTGCCCGGTGGCGGGGTCGAATTACTTTGGAGACTCATGGGGGGATCCAAGATCGGGGGGCAGAACGCACAAGGGCACGGATCTGATGGCCAGATACAACACCCCTCTCGTCGCAATGAACTCAGGGACGGTACGGCTCAATCGTCAGAGGCTGGGCGGGATCCAGATCTACGTATATGGGACAGACGGCATCACGTACTACTACGCGCACCTCTCCAAGTGGGTGCACGGCATGAGGTCGGGCGATCATGTCTCGAAGGGGCAGGTCATCGGATACGTCGGCGACTCAGGGAATGCAAGAGGGGGAGCTCCACACCTCCACCTCGGAATAATCGCGGGCGGCATCCACGTGAACCCTTACCCGACCGTACGACGCGTCTGCTGACAGTCTCGTTGGACCGCTGGGACGGTCGAATCGCATCTTTGATTCATTAGCTTTATACTCATGATTCAGGTTTGACGCAGTCCTTGGGAAGGCGCTATGTCGGAACGATGGATATACGCATTTGATGACATCGACGCTGCTATGGAGCGCTGCGACGGCGACTGGGACAGGGTGCGGGGCCTCCTCGGAGGCAAGGGAGCGAACCTTGCCGACATGATCCGCCTCGGGATCTCCGTACCACCGGGCCTCACGATCACTTCTGAGGCCTGCACGGAGTATCTGGCGAACGACCACGGAACCCTGCCAGACGGTCTCCTCGAAGAACTCGCGACGGCGCTGCGAACCGTTGAAGACATCACAGGCAAGAAGCTCGGTGATCCGAGCAACCCGCTGCTGGTGTCATGCCGGAGCGGCTCCAAGTCCTCGATGCCCGGGATGATGGACACCGTTCTCAACATCGGGCTCAACGACGACGTAGCCCACGGTATGGCGGAGCTCTTCGACGATCGTCACTTCGCACTCGACTCCTACCGCAGGCTGATCCAGATGTTCGCCTCTGTCGTGATGGGCGTCCCGGATGAAGCGTTCGAGACGGTGCTCAGAGCGAACCGCCGCACGCGCGACGTCGCGAGCAACAGCGACCTCCCCGATGACGACCTCGAACGCGTCGTCGAGGAGTTCAAGGAGATCTTCCGGAATCATGTCGGGCGCGATTTCCCGACAGATCCCATAGAGCAGTTGACCATGACCGTGCGCGCCGTCTTCCGATCCTGGAACGGCAAGCGCGCGATCGCGTACCGGGCTGCGGCTGGAATCCCTGATGATCTCGGTACTGCCGTGAACGTGCAGGCGATGGTCTTCGGCAATACAGGCCCGGAGTCGGCAACCGGCGTGGTTGTCTCGCGTAGTGCAACGACCGGGGCGCCAAAGATGGTCGGCGACTTCCTCATCAATGCTCAGGGAGAGGACGTCGTGGCCGGCATACGGCAGACGAGCACGATCGAGGAGTTCAGCCGGGTGATGCCCGAACTCCACGCTGAGCTGGAGCAGCACGCCCGCACCCTTGAGCGGCACTACCGCGATGTGCAGGACATCGAGTTCACAATCGAGCGTGGCAAGTTGTGGCTGCTTCAGACCCGAAACGCTAAACGCACCGCTCAGGCAGCGGTCCGCATCGCCGTCGACCTCGTATCCGAGGGCGTCATCACCAGGGAGGACGCCCTCAAGCGCGTCACTCCCGAACAAGTCGAGTTCTTTCTGCATCCTCAGTTCGACGCGAGAGCCAAACGAGCGGCCATCGACGAAGGTCGAAAACTCACCGAGGGGCTCAATGTCTCGCCTGGTGCGGCCGTCGGCATCATTGCGCTCGATGCCGACCTCGCGGAGCAGTGGGCGAGCGAGCGCGACGAACCGATCATCCTCGTACGTCCAGAGACCAAACCGGACGACATCCATGGAATGCTTGCATCAGCGGGAGTCCTCACTTCCAGCGGCGGCCGCACAAGCCACGCCGCCCTCGTCGCACGACAGTTCGGCAAGCCTGCGGTGGTTGGCGCGCAGGAGATCGAGGTGAAAGCCGAAGCCCGGATGATCATGGTCGGATCACGAGCGATCAGAGAGGGTGATTGGATCTCCCTCGACGGATCGACGGGTGAGGTGTTCCTCGGTCAGATCGAGACGTCTCTCCCTGAGTTCGACGATCCGTGGCTCATGACCCTTCTGACGTGGGCGGACGAGATCCGTGAACTTGACGTCTGGACGAACGCGGACCACCCGGCCGACGCTGTGCGGGCCTTCACATTCGGCGCGAACGGGATCGGCCTGTGCCGCACGGAGCACATGTTCTTCGCCACAAATCGCCTGCCGATCGTCCAACGGATGATCATGGCGTCGGACGACGACGAGAGGCGTGAGGCGCTCAGCGAGCTTCTGCCTCTCCAACGGTCAGACTTCGCGGGGTTGTTCCGGGCGATGGACGGGAAACGGGTCATCATCCGCCTGCTCGACCCGCCGCTCCATGAGTTCCTCCCGAACCAGGACGACCTGATGCGCAAGACCACGGATCTCAAGATCGGGTTGATGAAGGCCGGCGACCTGGCCGAAGTCAACGCGTTGGTTCGCGAGCTGGAGGAGGCGGAGCACATCCTCAGGGGCGTCGAAGCACTCCACGAGTCGAATCCCATGCTCGGCCTGCGCGGTGTCCGCCTCGCGATCCTGATCCCGGATCTTCCCGAGATGCAGATCAGGGCGATCTTCGAGGCGACGTTGCAGGTACTCGAGGAGGGTGTGGTGCCGAAGCCCGGCATCATGATCCCGCTCACAAGCGACGCGGCCGAGCTCACACCACTCAAAGAGATCGTCGAACGCATGGCGGACGAAGTCCTCGGCGATCGTAAGGATGACGTTGACTATGCGTTCGGGACGATGATCGAGACACCCCGCGCTGCGCTAACGGCTGGGGCCCTTGCCGAGACAGCGGAGTTCTTCTCCTTCGGAACGAACGACCTGACCCAGATGACGTTCGGAATCAGCAGGGACGACGCGGAGAAAGCTTTCCTGATCGATTACCTCAAACTCGGCGTGTTCACGGACAACCCGTTCGAAACGCTTGACCGGGAGGGCGTCGGATCACTGATCCGATCTGCGGTTGCTGCAGGGCGGAGCGCCAGACCCGACATCCACATCGGCATCTGCGGCGAGCACGGCGGCGACCCGGCTTCTATCGCTCTCTTCGACGAGATCGGCATCGACTACGTCAGCTGCTCACCACTGCGGGTACCTGTCGCAAGGCTCGCCGCAGCCCAAGCGGTGCTCAACCGTTCTGGTAAGATCACTGTCAGCGTGAATACGCACGCAGGACCGGTTGAAGGAGTGGCGCCAGGCACCGGTTGACAATCGACTCCAAGATCCAGCCGCACCGTCTAATCGTGCCTTCCCTTGATGCGACGGTGCGGCTGCCTCCTTCCAGCCTACGAGCGTGTTATCGGATACCTCGAAGGTTGACGACTACGATGCCCGCCATGCGCGACGAAGGAGGCTCGGTGCCAGAAGAACAGGCAACGCCAGCGTCAGAACCCCCCGACAGGATCTCGCACACGGTGACGATTCGCCTCGACCCGCGATCCGTCTGGCAGATGATCGGTGCGATCCTGATCACGATGCTCGCCCTCTGGCTCGCAGGCGCCGCGAGCCGTCTACTCGTCGTACTCGCCATGTCGTTCTTCTTCAGCCTCGCTCTCCAACCCGCCGTCCTCTGGCTCACCACCAAGTACCGATGGCGCCGGGGGACCGCCGTGGGTGTCATCTATCTCATCGGGATCGCCATCGTCGTCTTGATGCTCGCCCTCCTCATCCCCGCCCTGGTGGAACTCGCACACGCGATCAGCCTCCAGGCGTCGGGGTGGATTACGAATGTGGCCCTCTGGCTCGAGAAGATGTTCGGGATCACGATCTCAGACTCCGCCACGGTGCGTGCGTGGGGAGACAACTTCAGCAACGATGTCATTGCATGGGCTCAAGGCGGCGGGCTCGGGAGCGTCTTCGGCATCGCGCGCTCCGGACTGGGTCTCGTCTTCGACATGGCAACGATCGCTATGTTCACCTTCTATTTCACCGCCGATGCGAAGCGGCTTCAGAACGCGGTCCTCGGTCTCGTCAGGCCAGAGAACCAGCACCGCGTCGGCTGGACCTGGGATCAGGCTGTCATCCAGACGGGTGGATACTTCTACTCACGGCTCGTCCTCATGACTATCAACGGTCTCGGCTTCTTCATCACGATGGTGCTCGTCGGCGTGCCCGCCACCATCTCGATCCCACTCGCACTGATCGGTTCGTTCATCGCCACTTTCATCCCCGCGATCGGGAGTTACATCGGCTCCGCGGTCCCGATAGCCCTGACACTCGGCCTCGCAGGCGCGACGCCTGCGCTCATCGTGCTCGCCTACGCGATCGTGTATCAACAGATCGAGAACTACTGGCTGGGTCCGAAGATCTCCGCCAGGACCATGCCGCTCAACGGTGCGGTCGCGTTCGGCGCTGCGTTAGCCGGGGGCACCATTGCCGGACCGATCGGTGCGTTCGTCGCACTCCCTGTGGCGGCACTCGCCACCGCCCTCGTATCAAACTTTGTCAACCATTACGAGGTGGAGTACACATTCGCGTACGGCGAGGTCGTTGTTGGTGAGGAGAGCTCCTCCGAACAATCTGATCCGTGACGAAGAGCGATCCCGGATGGTTCCGAGCCAGGCTCTTCGGCCTCCGCTGGTCTGCATAGACTCAGGTCGGAAGGTGACATGAACGCTCGATTCCTTGAACACCTGGCCGGCCAGACCGATGAGATCCGTGACGCCGGGCTCCACAAGTCCGAACGGGTCCTGGCCTCGCCCCAGGACGCGACGATCCGCCTCGCCGACGGCACTGAGGTGATCAACTTCTGCGCGAACAACTATCTGGGACTCGCGAACGACATCCGTCTAGAGGACGCCGCTGTCCGAGCGGTGAGAGCGCACGGCTACGGAATGGCCTCAGTGCGTTTCATCTGTGGGACCCACGAAGTTCACAAGCAACTCGAGCGTGACATCAGCGCGTTCCTGAAGACCGGGGACACGATCCTCTACTCGTCGTGCTGGGATGCGAACGGTGGGCTCTTCGAGACGGTGCTCGGACCTGAGGACGCCGTCATCTCGGACTCTCTGAACCACGCCTCGATCATCGACGGCATCCGCCTGTCAAAAGCAGCCAGGTATCGGTACGCCAACAACGACATGGAGGATCTCGCCCGCAAGCTTGACGAGGCCAGGAACGCACGGTTCAGACTGATCGCGACCGATGGCGTCTTCTCCATGGATGGCACAATCGCCAACCTGCCGGCAATCTGTGACCTTGCCGACGAACACGACGCGATGGTGATGGTCGATGACTCGCACGCCGTCGGATTCATCGGCGAACAGGGTGGGGGCACCCCCGACCACTGGGGCGTCCAGGATCGTGTGAACATCATCACCGGAACCTTCGGCAAGGCGCTCGGAGGGGCTTCGGGCGGTTACACCTCCGGTCACAAGGAGATCGTCGACCTTCTGCGCGAGAGATCCCGTCCGTACCTGTTCTCGAACTCGCTCGCCCCCATGATCGCCGCGGCGACGATCGAGGCTCTCGGCCTGCTGCGCGAGTCTGACGATCTACGCATCCGACTCGCTGCGAATGCAGTTCGGTTCCGCTCCGGAATGGAGGCCGCAGGGTTCACCCTCCTGGGGGAGGGCCATCCGATCATCCCGGTGATGCTCGGGGACGCGAAGCTCGCAACGGAGATGGCTGACCGGCTTCTCGCTGAGGGTGTGTACGTAATCGGCTTCTCGTTCCCTGTGGTCCCGCGGGGCGGAGCACGTATCCGGACCCAGATGTCCGCGGCACACACGCTGGAGCACATCGAGACGGCTATCGCAGCGTTCGTGAAGGTCGGACACGAACTCGGCATTGTCTCGTGATGCGAGCACTCGTCAAGGCCAGGCCGGAGCCGGGACTGTGGATGGAGGAGATCCCGATTCCGCGCGTCGGTCCGAACGACGTTCTCATCAAGGTGACCAAGACGTCTATCTGTGGCACCGACCTCCACATCGTCGCGTGGGATGAGTGGGCTCGCGAAACCGTCCCTGTCCCCATGACCCTCGGCCACGAATACGTCGGCGTCGTAGCGGAGGTCGGCGCCGAAGTCGAGGGCATCGAGGTGGGGCGGCGCGTCTCGGGCGAGGGCCACATCGTGTGCGCACGCTGCCGCAACTGCCAGGCGGGCCGGAGGCACCTGTGCATCAACACGGTTGGCGTAGGGATCGACCGCCCGGGTGCTTTCGCAGAGTATGTCGCTATCCCGGGATCGAACGTGCAGCCGATCCCGGACGGCATCGCTGACGACATCGCGAGCATCCTCGACCCTCTCGGAAACGCGGTACACACAGCACTCCAATTCGATCTCGTCGGCGAGGACGTCCTCATCACCGGGTCCGGCCCGATCGGGATGATGGCCGTTGCCATCGCACGTCACGTAGGGGCGCGGTTCATCGTCGTGACCGACGTGAACGACTACAGACTCGAGCTCGCAGAGACGATGGGGGCGGACAGAGAATTGAACGTCACGAGAGACTCCGTGGCCGACGTGATGGATGATCTCGGAATGAAGGAAGGCTTCGACGTTGGACTTGAGATGTCCGGTGATCCCGCTGCGCTGCACGACATGATCACCACGATGAACAACGGGGGCAAGATCGCTCTCCTGGGCATCCCCCCGAAGCAGGCGCCGATCGATTGGAACGACATCGTGTTCAAGGGGTTGACGCTCCAGGGCATCTACGGAAGACGGCTGTTCGAGACCTGGTACAAGATGCTCGCAATGCTTCAGACAGGGCTCGATGTCTCTCCGGTGATCACCCACCACTTCGCGGCAGAGGAGTACGAGGACGCGCTCGATGTCATGCAGTCAGGCGACACTGGCAAGGTCATCCTCGACTGGACCTAGCGACGGGTGACCGGTGACGGGCGGCAGTGTCGTAGCCTTGAGGCGTGGGCCGACGTTTCGTCATCCGCGATGCCTCGCGAGTTGGAACCGACATCGTCCGGCTCGTCGTTGAGGCGCCACGAGTCGCTCGGCACGCCCGGCCGGGGCAGTTCGTGATCGTCCGTTCCGGTGAACACGGTGAGCGTATCCCCCTCACTAGTCGCAGCACCGACGCTGCCGAGGGAACGATCACCCTCATCGTCCAGGCAGCTCGCAGCACACCACGAACAAGATCAATCAGAAGGGCGCAGGAGACCACTTCAGGGATGTGCTGGGACCGCTCGGCACTCCATCCCACATCGAACGATTCGGTACCTGCGTCCTCGTCGCCGGAGGAATCGGAGCGGCGATCGTTCTCCCCGTAGCCGAGGCTCTCGCGGAGGCGGGGTACGTTGCCATCGGCATCGTGGGGGTCCGCGACAGTGAACACCTGGTCCTCCTCGACGAGATGCGTGCCGCGTGCAACGAGGTGATCGTGACGACGGACGACGGGTCTGAGGGCCTGCACGGCCTTGTGACCGACGCCCTCGTAACTCTCATGGCGGAGACCGCCATCGACTATGTGTTTACCGCAGGACCGATCCCAATGATGCAAGCTGTCGCCGAGCGGACGCGTCAAGACGCCATCGCCACCGTTGCGAGCCTGAACCCTCTCATGGTCGACGGCACCGGCATGTGCGGCGGGTGCAGAGTGACCATCAACGGTGCATCGAAGTTCGCTTGTATCGACGGCCCCGAAATCGATGCACACGATGTCAACTTCGCGTTGCTCGGTACGCGAACCGGGGCGTACCTCTCCTTTGAATCCTGCAAGCTCGATGAGGCGGTCGAGGCTCTGGATGCCTGAACGCACGAAGCGCGAGCGCATGAAGATGGAGCGCACCGCCGTTCCGAGACAGAGATGCCAGCTCGGAGCGAGGAGATCGCCCACGCCCTGGAAGAGGGCGTCCACATCCGCTTCCTCATCGCCCCAACATCATTCAACGGCGCAGAGGGGTGGCTCTCGAGTGTCACGATCCAGAAGATGCAGCTCGGAGAGCCCGACGCCGACGGGCGAGCGCGGCCGGATCCGATCCAGGGCGCGTTCGAGACAATCGACGCAGACGTAGTCGTTGTCGCCATCGGCAACGCGCCGAATCCTCTCCTCACGAAGTCCACGCCAGCCCTCACAACGAGCCCGTGGGGCACGATCGAGATCAACGAGGAGACAGGCCTCACATCGATCCCCGGCGTGTTCGCCGGGGGCGACATCACAACCGGCAGCGCAACCGAGGTCCTTGCTCTCGCTGCGGGACGCCGCGCCGCGGCTGCTATCGATGACTATCTCTGAGCTGCCTGGGGAGGAGACTCCCGACAGCTGACATCACATCACGAACGGGATTATCCGCCACGCGACCTCAGAGCGGTACGCCCGATAGCCCTCGACGCGCACGACGAGCATCTCTTCCTCCCTCTCCGTCTTCGCCATGAAGAAAACGAGAAACGTCGCGGATACCAGCAGCACCGCTGGATTGGCGTAGGCGAGCCCGACCCCGAGGGTGAAGATGACGACGCCCGAGTACATGGGGTGACGCACATGACGGTACGGACCAGAGTCGATGAGCTGCGCGTTCTCGACGGGCCGCGGAAGCGGAGACACCACCCCTCCATGCGCGACCAGTGCCCAGAGCGCAACACCCGCACCACCGACACCGATCACGACACCCACCATCCGGGCGAAGATGAGGCCGGGAACTTCGTTCAATGTGTCGCCAAAGACCACGGCGAAGACGAAGAGGGCGAAGATCACACCCTGGACAACAACCCACCCGATCTCCCGCTCCATATATGAGTCGATACGACTCATATTTTCTGGCACGGGCTACGCTTTCCTGTGGGCATAGGATGTAGTATCCCACGAGGACGCGTGAAACTCATGAATATCAATATATTCACCGAACGGAGCAAGCAAGCCGTGCTCCACGCACGCGACACCGCTGCTGAACGCCGTCACCAGTATGTGCACCCCGAGCATCTCCTTGAGAGCCTGCTCGCCCAATCCGACGGCATCATCTACCCGATCCTGGCGAAGCTGGGTGTGCACGTCACCGACGTTCAACGGCCGAACGAAGCTGCGCTCGACGCGATGCCGACCATGTACGGCGGGAACGAGGTCGCATTCGCCCAGGATGCACTCGATCTCCTCAGCACCGCCGAACTCGAGATGAAGGCGTTGCACGACACCTACGTATCCATCGAGCACGTCCTCATCGCGCTCGCGAACTCCCCCTCGTCAACAGGTGACACCTTACGCGAGGCTGGCGTCACAAAGGAGAGCATTCTCACAGCCCTCACGGAGGTACGCGGCTCCCAACGCGTCACCAGCCAGAACCCGGAGGACACCTTCGCCCCGCTCGAGCAGTTCGGCCGCGACCTCACCCAGGACGCTCGAAACGGCAAGCTCGACCCGGTCATCGGGCGTGACGACGAGATTCGCCGTGTCATACAAGTGCTCTCACGCCGGAAGAAGAACAACCCCGTGCTGATAGGCGAGCCAGGTACGGGAAAGACAGCGATAGCCGAAGGCCTCGCGCAGCGCATCGCCGACGGCGACGTACCCGAGAGCCTGAAAAACTGCAGATTGATCTCACTCGACATCGGGGCGATGGTTGCAGGCGCCAAGTTCCGCGGCGAGTTCGAGGAGCGCCTCAAGGCCGTGCTCAGCGAGATCAAGGCGTCGGAGGGGCGCATCATCACTTTCATCGACGAGATGCACACCATCGTCGGTGCCGGCGCCGCTGAGGGATCGATGGATGCCTCGAACATGTTGAAGCCGATGCTCGCCCGCGGTGAGCTGCGCATGATCGGAGCCACCACGCTCGACGAATTCCGCAAATACATAGAGAAGGATCCCGCCCTCGAACGGCGTTTCCAGCCCGTGCTCGTCGAACCGCCAACCGTCGATGAGACGATCGGAATCCTTCGAGGCCTCAAGGAGCGCTACGAGATACACCACGGGGTACGCATCACCGACGCTGCCCTGATCGGCGCCGCGGTCCTCTCCGACCGGTACGTGACGGGTCGTCACCTTCCGGACAAAGCGATCGACCTCATCGACGAATCGGCATCGAAGCTCAGGATCGAGATCGACTCGATGCCTGATGAGATCGATGAACTCGAGCGGCGCCGCCGCCAGTTCGAGATCGAGCGCCAGGCACTCTCCAAGGAGGAGGACAAGACGTCGCAGGAGAGACTCGCCGCAATTGAGAAGGAACTCGCCGACCTCGGCGAAGAGCTCGACGCGCTCACGGCACACTGGCAGCTTGAGAAAGATCTGATCGGCAAGATCCGCTCGACCAAGGAACAGATCGAGGAGGGTCGGACGGAAGCCGAACGTGCTGAACGCGAGGGCGACCTTGAGAAGGCAGCCGAGCTCCGCTACAGCACGCTCCCCACCCTTCAACAGCAACTTACGACAGGGCAGGTAAAGCTCGATGAGCTCCAGGTGAATCTAAAGATGCTGAAGGAAGAAGTGGACGAGGAGGACGTTGCCGAGGTCGTGAGCCGCTGGACCGGCATTCCGGTCTCCAAGCTGATGGAGGGAGAGATGCACAAGCTCGTGCGCCTCGAAGAGCACCTTCACAAGCGTGTCATAGGACAGGACGATGCCGTGTCTGCAATATCGAACGCCATTCGGCGGTCGCGGGCGGGGCTCTCCGATCCCAACCGCCCGATCGGTTCCTTCCTCTTCCTCGGACCGACCGGCGTTGGCAAGACCGAGCTAGCGAGAGCGCTCGCTGAGTTCCTCTTCGACGACGAACGCGCGATGGTTCGCCTCGACATGTCTGAGTACATGGAGAAGCACTCGGTGAGCCGCCTGATCGGAGCACCGCCCGGGTACGTCGGCTACGACGAGGGTGGACAACTCACGGAGGCCGTGCGTCGCAGACCGTACTCGATCGTCCTGCTCGACGAGGTCGAGAAGGCGCACCCGGAGGTGTTCAACGTGCTGCTTCAGTTACTCGACGACGGACGATTGACCGACGGGCAGGGCCGCACCGTCGACTTCACGAACACCGTTCTCGTGATGACGTCGAACCTCGGGTCAGAGCTGATCACCGCTGACTCTCCGGAAGATGTGATCGAAGCGAGGGTGTTGGAGGCAGTCAAGGAACACTTCAGGCCTGAGTTCCTGAACCGAGTGGATGACACAATCGTGTTCCACCGCCTCTCGAAGGATGACCTGCGCCAGATCGTCGCGATCCGATTCGCTGAACTGCAGCGTCGGCTCGCCGACCGCAAGGTCGACGTTGAACTCACCGAGAACGCGATCGACTGGCTCACCGACCATGGCTACGACCCGGTGTACGGCGCTCGACCACTGAAGCGCCTCCTCCAATCTGCCGTGGCTGACCCCCTTGCGATGAGGATTCTCAGCGGCGACCTCCCGGAGAACTCGAAGGTCACCATCGACACCTCCGAACACGGCCTCGCTTTTCTCTCTCCCTCTCGCGGGAGCAACGGCTGATCCCAGCAGAGTCGGAGAGGGCCCCAAGAGCCTCCCTTCTTCAATTTTCGCAGTATGGCCACAGTCGTCGTTAGCGTCTCCGCCGACAGAGCGCTCATCAAGAGCGGTTGAGGGACGGGCCCTGTGAAACCGCAGCAACCGGTGACATCGCCATCCGGCGACGAGCACGGGGCGGAGGGAAGCTCGTCTCGTGGCAGGATGGCTTCGGGACCGGAGCGGTGCGATGATGCTCGAACTCGCCTCCGTCTCCCTGCGCTATCCGAACGGCCACCACGCCATCGAGGGAATCAACCTCTCTGTGCCCGCGAGGTGCATCGTGGTCATGATCGGGGTGAGCGGATGCGGCAAGAGCACACTGCTGCGTCTGGTGGCCGGCCTTGAGCAGCCAACGTCGGGGACGGTCTCGGTCGCCGGTGAGATCGTCGACCGTCCTACCCGCCATGTCGGTTTCGTATTCCAGGAACCCCGGCTCATGCCCTGGCTGACAGTCTCGGAGAACGTCACCTTCGGGTTGGCGGACCGCCCGAGGAAGGAGCGGGATGCCGTCGCAGCCCGCGTCCTCGACCGGATCGGGCTCGCGGACTTCGGGCGTGCTCTCCCCAAGCAGCTCTCGGGGGGTATGGCCCAACGCGTCGCCCTTGCTCGTGCGCTCGTCGGCGACCCGGAGGTGCTGCTGCTCGACGAGCCATTCAATGCGCTTGACGCGCTCACCCGATCGGACCTTCAACAACATCTGCTCGACCTGTGGGCCGTCGACCACCGAACGATGCTGCTCGTCACTCACGATATCGACGAGGCGCTCAGGCTCGCCGACACCATCGTGGTTCTCGCCGGTCAGCCGGGCCGTATCGTCGACCAGGTCGACATCGACGACCCCCGACCGCGGGATCTCACATCTGAGAGATTGGCATCGATTCGTCGCTGGGTAATCGCCGGGCTATCGGTGACCCCCAAGACCTGACCTCTCCGCGCCCGCGGAATCTCGAGACGAAACGTAGAAACGCGGAAGGTCGTCGTATGCTGCGGCTCCATGTTGAGAGTCACTGCCGCTGCGGCAGCGTTGGCAGTCTTTGCATCTGCGTGCACCTCGTCTGCTGCCGCGCCCACGACCACCGTGGAAGCGGCGACAGCCACCCTCACGCCGCTCACCACGCTTGTGACGCTCACCCCGGTGACTCCGACCACCTCGACTACGGGGCCGCCATCCACGACAACGACCCGTCCCGTCCCCGAGAACGAGTGCGAGGTCGCGTCCGTCGCCGGTGTTGACGGTTACGCCCAGGGATGCACCGTGCTTGGTATCGAAGTGCTCGCCGCAGCCGGGGTCGACCCTGAGGCGATCCGTCAGCTGGCCGATCGGGTGCACGGCATGCTCGTGAACCGACCAGAGTACGCGGCAGCGATCGCGAGCCATCCGATCGGTGTGCGGGTGATAGGCGCGGATCAACGCATCACCGACCTTCCCGAGTTCACGCGCATCTACTTCCATCATCCCGGCACCGACTGGCACAGACTTGGACGTTCATTCCCTGGCACCGAGCTCATTCCGTACGCTGCAGGGGCTGCGGAGAACCTGCTGTGCAGCGACATAGACCGCTTCGAGGGTGAGGACAACTTCCTTCGTGCGTTCGCCATCACGATCAGACGCTACGCGATGGCGGCGGTCGACACCGCTACCTCAAGGGCGATCGAGCAGGCCTACAGCATCGCCATCGCCGAAGGCAAGTGGACGAACACGCTCGCGGAGATCAACTCCGAGCAGTACTGGGCGGAAGGGGTCCAGAGCTTCTTCGACGCGAACCTCCAGGACGACGCCCAGGAACGCAAGCCGATCTCCTCCCACAACCACGTCAACACGAGGGAGGAGCTACGCACGTACGACCGGGCACTATGGGAGATCGCAGTGTCCGTGTTCGGCGACGCGGAGTGGCGCCCAGGATGCGGTGCTCTCATCTCATCGGAAGCAACTTCGTAGAAGCCGTCTGCTCAGGACTGCGAGGGAAGTATTATCGCAGTACGCGAGAGGGCCGAACGGCTCGCGGAGTGGTCGAACCCGCAGTTCAACCTCGGAGTGGGTATCAGCAGCGCAATGAAGGGAGCAGTCGAGTGGCAGATCTGACCGACCCCGACCCGAGTCGTCCCATATGGACATTCTGGCTCGGACTCACAGCAATCGTCGCCCTCGTTGCCGCCGTTGCCCTGTTCGCGCCACGCGACGAGACCGTGAACACAGGCGGATGGGCGGCGTTGTGGTTCCTTGCAGCCGCAGTGCTCGCCATCGGTGAGATGCTGACGGCTGGTTTCTTCCTGCTCCCCTTTGCAGCGGGCACAGCAGCTGCAGGTGTCCTTGCGCTGCTGTCGATCGGCGTAGCGCTCCAGATCATCACCTTCATAGTCGTCTCCATCGTGGCGCTCTGGCTGATGCAGCGATTCGCGACGAAGGACTTCCACGGGGAGCTCCTCCCGGTAGGTGCCGCCAGATATGTTGGAACGACAGTCCTCGTGATCGAGCCCGTCAGCAGGCTGCAGGGCACCGGCATGGTGAGACTCGGGATGCAGGATTGGAGAGCCACGACGGACGGCGACGAGGAGATCCTTCTGGACGCCGAGGTAAGGGTCGTCGAAGTCAGAGGAGCGCGCCTCGTCGTCGAGCCACTCGAGTAAGAAGCACGAAACGTCAACCACAGAGGAAGGAGCATCATGGCAGGACCGATCGTTCTGATCCTGATCTTCGTATTGGTCATCTACGTTGCGATGGCAGTCAGGATCATCCAGCAACACGAACTGGGGCTCTCCGAGAGATTCGGGAGATACCGCTTAACGCTCGAGCCGGGATTCAACATGATCGTCCCGTTCATCGACAAGGTACAGAAGGTCGACATGCGCGAGCAGGTCGTCGACGTGCCCCCACAAGAGGTCATCACCAAGGACAATGTCGTTGTGACGGTTGATGCCATCGTCTACTACCAGGCGACCGATCCGGTCAAGCTCAAGTACAACGTTGTCAATTTCATCATCGCAGCAACCAAACTCGCTCAGACGAACCTGAGGAACGTCATCGGTGACATGGACCTCGACGCGGCGCTGACGTCACGTGAAGTCATCAACACCGAGCTCCGAGCCATCCTGGACGAAGCGACCGACGTCTGGGGCACAAGAGTCGTGCGTGTGGAGATCCAGCGGATCGACCCGCCGGACGACGTCACAGAAGCGATGCACCGCCAGATGAAGGCCGAGCGTGACCGCCGTGCCGCCGTCACGGCGGCGGAGGGCGAGAAGCGCGCTGCCATCCTCACGGCCGAGGGCGTGAAGCAGTCTCAGATCCTCAATGCTGAAGGTAAGGCGCAGGCCATCAAAGAAGTCGCAGATGCCGATGCTTACGAGAAAGAGATCGTTGCCGAAGGTGAGGGCCGCGCCATTGAGCGAGTCTTCGGTGCAATCCATGCCGGGAATCCGACCCCTGACCTCATCGCCATCGAGTACCTCAAGGCGCTCGTCGGAATCGCGAATGGAGAAGCAACGAAGATCTTCCTCCCCCTGGAAGCGACCGGAATCCTCTCGAGCATCGGAGCGATCGGGGAGTTGTTCACCGATTCAAAGGACGAGTAGCGGCAATACGACGCATGGACTTCGTCGAGTTCGATACCGGAGATGCCGGGAACTCGACGAAGTTCTGCCCCATCTTCAGGTACAACGGTGCAGCGGTTCAGTGGTGTGCTACACCTGAGGTGACACGAAGATCGGTTCGCCGACGAGGGTGCGCTCCTCGGCGCGCTTCTGCATCCACCAGATCCAGGCGATACCGCCGACGAGCGCTGCAACTGAGATCCAGCCATTGCGGCTGATCCCGAGCAGTCGGAACGTCGTGTCTGTGCGCAGCAGCTCCATTATGAACCGGATAAAGCTGTACATCACGATGTACACACCGATCGAAGCACCCTTTGCGAGCCTACCCCGCTTCTCGAGCCACAGGACAACAGGCACGATGATGAGCACGTTCCACATCGACTCGTACAGAAATGTCGGGTGGAAGGTCTCGAACTGCTCGTAACCGACGGGACGACGAGCCGGGTTGATGATGATCGCCCAGGGCAGATCTGAGGGTGTTCCGAAGAGCTCCTGGTTGAAGTAGTTCCCCCACCGTCCGAACCCCTGCGCCAACGGTATGCCGAGAGCAGCAGCGTCAGCAAACCCGAAGACGTCCCCCGCCCGCTTGTTGACGAGATAGATGACGATGAGCGCCCCGAAGAGGAGCCCTCCGTAGAAGGCGAGGCCACCCTCCCATATGAAGAACACTGCCCAAGGTCGCCCTTCGAACCGATGCGTGTGGGTGACGACGTACCCGACCCTCGCCCCGACGAACCCGATGACGACCGCCCAGATAGCGACCGATTCGAGGAGCTCGCCGCTGCCTCCGAACCGCTCGTACCGTTTCCTGGCAACGACGATGGCGACGATCACGCCGATCGCGATGAAGATGCCGTAGAAGTGGATCGTGAGCGGGCCGATCTCGAGAACGTTCTGTGCCGGTGACGGGATAGCGCCAAACAGGTTCACGCGCTTCGCTCCTCAAGCTCGCCAGCCGATTCTGCCCTGCACATGATTTCATCCTGGTAATGGCCCACAGGCACGCTCCTTCTCCGCCGGGATACTACGGCTCTACACCGCTATCCGGTTGGTGGGGAGAGACGGTGTAGCCTGTCCCACGCTGGCTGGCAACCGGAAGGTCGCCTCACATATTCCACAAGAGAGGCCGCATGGACACCAAACAACGAGCTCAGGACAAGTTTTCCAGCCACGAGGCTGAGCTGCGCGAATTGTCGAGATGGATGTACGACAACCCTGAGGTCGGATACGAGGAGTTCATGACGTCCAGGCGATACGTCGACATGCTCTCCACGAACGGGTTCGACGTCGAGTACCCGGTGTACGGCCTCGATACCGCGTTCGCGGCCCGCATCGGGTCTTCCGGGCCCGAGGTCGTCATCTGCGCGGAGATGGACGCCCTGCCCGAGGTAGGGCACGCGTGCGGACATAACATCATCGGTGCGGCGGCCCTCGGCGCAGGCCTGGCCCTCGCCCCCCTCGTCAATGACCTGGGGATCAGGCTGACGGTACTCGGGACGCCTGCCGAGGAGGCGCTCGGCGGCAAGGTCGACCTCATCAAGGCAGGCGCGTTCGAGGGTGTAGCAGCAGCGATGATGGTCCACCCCGCGACGAAGGACATCGTTGATCCTGAGTTCCTCGCTGTCCGGCACGTCGACGTCGAGTTCGCGGGGCGCGAGTCGCACGCTGCAGCGTCGCCGGACCTCGGCATCAACGCACTCGACGCGGCCGTGCAGGCCTACGTCAACGTCGCACTGCTCCGTCAGCAGCTCAAGGACTCGGACCGTGTGCACGGCATCATCACCCATGGCGGCGCTGCGCCCAACATCATTCCGGGCTACACGGCGATGAGCTGGTATATCCGCGCCGCCACCGATGAGCGCCTCAACGAGATCTACCCGAAGGTCCTGCGATGCTTCGAAGCGGCTGCTCTTGCGACCGGATGCGGCTTCGAGGTCAGGCAGATGGGCCACAGGTACAGGGATCTCCGCTCGAATCCGCTGCTTGTCGATCTGTATCAGGAGAACTCAGAACGAGCGGGACGAAGCATGCATCGGCTCGCCGACCTTCCACCGGAGACGTCGGGGTCTACGGATATGGGGAACGTCTCCTATGAGGTGCCGTCGATCCATCCGATGCTCGACCTGCACTGCTACCCGATCGTGAACCACCAGAAGGAGTTCGCGGCACACACGCTCTCAGACGACGGGGAGCAAGCTATCCGTGACGGTGCACTCGCCATGGCGTGGACCGTCATCGATCTCGCCGAGGGAGATCGCTGGGACGAACTCCAAGCTCACTGAGTGCAGCGAAGGGCCGCTGTCAGAGAATCTGGCTGAGGAACAGCTTCGTGCGGTCATGCTGCGGGTTCGTGAAGAAGTGCTCCGGGGTGCCTTCCTCAACGATGAGTCCGTAGTCGAAGAACAGGACGCGGTCGGCGACCTCCCGGGCGAAACCCATCTCATGCGTCACGACGATCATCGTCATGCCCGACAGAGCGAGCTCCTTGATCACATCAAGGACTTCCTTGATCATCTCGGGGTCAAGAGCCGATGTGACCTCGTCGAAAAGCATGATCTTCGGTTTCATGGCGAGCGATCGAGCGATCGCGACGCGTTGCTGCTGCCCGCCGGAGAGTTGACCCGGGTACTTGGGGGCCTGCTCCGGGATACCGACCCGTTCAAGCAGCGCCATCGCAAACTCCTGGGCCTCGGCCTTGGGTTCGTTGCGGACCCACTGAGGCGCGAGCGTGATGTTGTCAAGGACGGTGAGGTGCGGAAACAGGTTGAACTGCTGGAACACCATCCCGACCTCTGATCGGACCTTCTCAATGTTCTTGACATCGTTCGTAAGCTCGATGCCGTCGACGATGATCGTGCCCTCCTGGTGGGCCTCGAGCCGGTTGATGCAGCGGATATAAGTCGACTTCCCCGACCCGGAAGGCCCGATGATCACGACGACCTCGCGCTCACGCACCGTTGCCGTGATGCCCTTGAGCGCCTGAAAGTCACCAAACCACTTTTTGACACCCTCCGTGACGATGATCGCGTCTCCGAGTGTCCTTTGTGCTTGCTCCTGGTTCTCCATGTCGACTCCTTGTGAATCCTATGATCTAACGCTCACCCACGCCGAGCTTCTTCTCAATGCGAAGGCTCATGCGCGAGAACGCGAAGGTGAACAGCCAGTACACGAACGCCGCAAAGACGAGCGTCACCGTGATTGACCCCTTGAAGACGAAGGGGTTGGACTGGGAAGGGATTACGACCCGAGCGATGTGCAGGAAGTCGAACAGGCTCACGATCGTGACGAGCGACGTGTCCTTGAAGGTAGCGATGACCTGCCCGACAAGGGCGGGAAGGACTGCTCGTATCGCCTGGGGCAGAGTAATGAACACCGTCTCTTGGATCGTCGACATACCGAGCGCGCGCGACGCCTCCTTCTGGCCTACCGATATCGACTGGAGCCCACCGCGGATGTTCTCAGCAAGGTACGCCCCGTTGAAGAACGTCATCGCTCCGACCGCCTTCATGACCCCGGAGAGAGTGACGCCGTCGGGCATAGCGACGGGGAGCATGATGAATGCGATGAGCAACCACGTGATCAGCGGAACACCGCGGACCAGCTCTATGTAAACCGTGGAGAGGAGCCTGAAGATCGGCATGGTCGATGTGCGCCCGAGCGCCATGAGAATGCCTATCGGGATCGAGAGGACGACGGCAAGGACTGCAAGCACGATCGTGAGCATCAGGCCGCCGAGGTACGACTCGCCCGGGACATCGATTCCAGAGGCATTCAACGTCAGCCATACCGAGAGAACGATGGTTCCCGCGCTGAAGACCCACGCGTACAAGAGCTTCCGCTGGTTGGGTCCTACTCCACCGAACGTAGGAGTCAAGAATGCGAACGCTGCAAGCGCCATCAGAAGGAACCTGATCAAGAACTCCATCGGGAACACAAACGACGTCACCGCGGCGATCAGCAACACCCCGGCAATCACCCGCCCGAGCTCATTCTTGGCGTTCTTCGAGACAGCCGTCAATACGAACCACCCGACAACCGAGAACCCGATAAAGGTGGGGAGGTACCAGGTCACTCCTCGGTTCACATCTACCTGGGGATTACGCAGGAGGATGAACACGACCGTAGGGAAGCTCAGAACCCAGAGACCTGTCAAGCTCGCACGAATTCGTCGACCGTCTCGACTCTTCGCAAATACCTTGACCGCCAGGTAGGCGACGATGCCACCGAAGAAGAGCATCGTCCACGGAATTCTCGTCGACATCGCGATCGGCTCGAAGACGATGATCTGAAAATCGCCTTCCTTGAGCGGCCACGGGACCTTCACGGTCCACAAGGCCACGACGATCAGGCCAAAAGCTACGGTGACAAGTCCGAGAACCGGGATGAGCGGTTTCTTCGCCCGTTCGCCGAGTCGAGTTCGGAGCGTCCACCCGACGATGAAGAACAGGGCTCCAGCCCCGGCCCAAAGTCCCTTGCCTGATGTCGAGAATGGGCTCACCAGGGCGATGAACACGAGGGTGCCGCCGATAGTCATGAACGTCCTACCGACGTGTCGTGGCTCAGCCTTTCCGCCAACCTTCCACACGGCCAGGGAAGCAGAGACGAGAGCGATAACGACGAAGACGGAGAGCCACACACGCCACAACTGGTCTGCTGGATACGCCATGACCATCATCAACTTCATGTTGAAGGTGACGGCATCCCAACGACGTCGAGGGTTGAACATCCATGCGAGGAGACCGCGGACGGCGACCACCACAACTAGCACGGAGATGACGCTCATCACGCCGCTCATCACGTTCTGGAATAGATTTTCCCTCAGCCAAACCACCGGGCCGTGGGGCGGCAACTCGGGTGCGAACTCAACTTCTTGGGATGTCGTCATCTCAGCCACATCAACGCTCCACCAATTGCATCTTGCGGTTGTAATAGTTCACGATTGCGGAGATCGAGAGGCTGACGGTAATGAAGAAAGACATCCAGACCACGACAACGGGGAGCGACTGGCCAGTCTGGTTCAGGAGCGTTGTTCCAATAGCCACGATATCTGCATAGGCAACAGCCAGGCCGAGCGAAGTGTTCTTCGCGAGGTTGAGGTACTGATTGCCCATCGGTGGGAGGATGATGCGGAACGCTTGGGGCAGGATGATCATCCGCAGAAGCTGCCCACGCTTCAGGCCCACTGCCTTGGCAGCCTCCGTCTGGCCCAACGGTACCGCGAGAACGCCGCCTCGAACGATCTCAGCAATGAAAGAAGCCGCGTAAAGCGTGACACCGATCCAGATGGCGAAGAACGGGATCGTCAGGACCATGCCCGAAGTTCCGTAGTTCGGGACACCGATGCTGCCCCTGAGCTCAACGATCGGTCGCTCGAACACCAACGGGCCACCAGATCGGACACCCTCAATCACCTGGTTGGCGTTCTGGGTCGAGAACGAGGTGGCGAGCCCCCCGAAGAAGTTACCCATCCCGGTGCGGAGCAACTCCGCGACCGAGAGCACCTCACCTGTGGTTGCTTCCAGTGTGAATCCGCCGATGGTGAAGGCAAGATATGCGACGGCGATCCCGGAGACGCCTGCGAAGATGACCCGGAACCAGTCGTCATCGGTGATCTTCCCGAAACCTGCGGGTGTGCGCCTGGACTCGAAGAAGTTTCGTATCCACGCAACCGACGCCGCGATGGCACCGAGACCGATGACTGTGGGGATGATGACGGCAGGCATGCTGTCGACGAGCGACTCGATGGCTCCGAACACGGGCTGCATGAAACCGAGGAGAGGCCATGCGAACCAGCCCACGGTGGAGAACAGGATCAGCGTCGCGAGCGAGTAGCGGCCACTGTGCCCGGGTCGCCCGGTGTCATCCTGATACTTGCGGCGTCTCCTGGCGACGTAACGAGCAGCGAAGAGGCCGACGGCGACGATGAGGAGCCACGGCCAGAATCCGCCATTGGGGAAGATCCAGGCGAACGCGAAACCTCGGTTCGATGCTTTGAAGAAGTAAGTGCCTACGTCTTCCTCGGTGAGGCCCGGAAGCGTTATGGCGAGCGCCGACCAGAAGAAGATCAGCACGAGCAACGGGACATTCCGGAACGTCTCGACGTAGACGGTCGAGATCTTCTTGACGATCCAGTTGCTCGAGAGCCGCCCGATACCGAGCAGGGTGCCGAGGATCGTTGCAGCAACTATTCCTGAGATGGCGATCCGGAATGTGTTGACTATTCCGACGAGTAGCGCCCTGGCGCCACTGTCCGGGTGCAGGTCGATGCCTTCTCGGATCTGTACCCCGGGTGGATCCGAGAGCCAACCCCAGCCGAAAGAGACATCAGCTCTCTCGAAGTTCCTGAGCGCGGTCGATGCAAGAACGAGGAAAAGGCCTCCCACCACCATCAGGATGAAAATCTGGGCGGTCCATTTGAGAACCGTCACATTTCGCCACAGTGGAGTCTTCGCGTGCTGTCTGACCTCGACGGTCACTCTTCTACCTTCCGTGTCTCCGTGGCGGGCACCATAGACCCATCTGTATCGTCAGGGGGAGCAGCAGAGCATGTTTCTGCTCACTGTTGCTCTGGACTCTGTCTTGGAACGAGGGAGGGGGTACCCGTGAAGGCACCCCCTCCTCTCTCTATCTCTGACTGGCTCAAGCTCTACCGAGCCGGTGGTGCGTAGATGAGGCCACCATCGAACCACTGCATGTTGAACGAGCCCTCACGCTGGAGGTTCAGCGGGCCAGTGAGGTTCCTCTCGAAAATCTCACCGTAGTTCCCGACCTGCGCGATCACCTGCAAGAACGCATCTGCGCTGAGACCCATCGAGGTCTGAAGCTCACCTTCGCCACCGAAGAGGCGGGAGAGTTCAGGCGTCGAGTTCATCATGTCGTTTACGTTGGCCGACGTCACGCCATGTTCATCTGCGATGAAGGTAGCGAACACGGTCCACTGGACGATGTCGAACCACTGATCATCGCCCTGACGGACGACGGGGCCGAGCGGCTCCTTGGAGATCGGCGACGCCGGGAAGATGACCCATGACTCTGCGCCTTCCTCACCGGCCTGGATCGCTGCGGAACGCTCACCGAAGAGGCCGGAGCCGTCGGTGGTGACAATGTCACATGAGCCGGCACGGAACTTCTCCATTGCCTCAGGGAAGATCTCGACAGTTTCTAGCGTGATCGACACGTTGTTGACGAGAGCGCCTTCCGTGATGTTCTTCTCGGTAGTCGTACCCGCGTTGGTGCAGACCGTCGCGCCATCGATGTCCGCGAGCGTGCTGCCAGCGTTGATCGCAGGCAAGTTCGCGGGGTTGGCCATCAGCTGCTGGCCGTCGTAGTACGTCGTCGCGACGAACTGCATGCCAATGTCCGTGTCACGGCTCTGGGTCCACGTTGTGTTCCTCACGAGAACGTCAATCGCGTTGTTCTTCAAGGCCTCGAACCGCTCTGCAGAGGTCAGGGACTTAAAGAGAACAGCGTTTGCGTCACCGAGGACAGCGGCAGCGATCGCGCGGCAGAAATCCGCATCAAAGCCGGTCGTGTTGCCCTGGGCGTCGGTCTCTGAGAAACCGACAGCCGTTCCGGAGACACCACAGATGAGCTGTCCACGAGCCTGCACTGCTGCAAGGGTGCTTCCACCGGTGTCTTGGGCTGGAGCCACGGCGTCATCAGCGGTGGTTGTAGTCTCTTCTTCCGCTTCGCCTGAGCCGCAAGCAGCAGCTACAAGTGCGAGAACGGCAAAGAGCACAGCAAGTCTCTTACGCATGCTGATAATTCTCCTCTATTTTGTGTGTTGGATAATGCGGTGAGCGTTCACCGCTCTCGATTTGCGAATCGAGTTACTGCAACCTAGCCATACCCGACACAGACTGGCAAGCGAATCACAAATTTCTCGACGGCACGCTTCCCTGTACACTGCGCCGCGACACAGCGAGCTGAAGGAGTGTCATGCCCGCGTCAGTCATTCTGGGCGCCCAATGGGGCGACGAGGGCAAGGGGAAAATCACGGATCTCCTCTCCGAGAGAGCCGACGTAGTCGTGAGGTACCAGGGCGGAAACAACGCCGGGCACACGATCGTGACGGAGGATCAGAAATTTGCGCTGAGCCTCATCCCTTCCGGGGTGCTGTACCCGACCGTCACTCCTGTCATCGGCAACGGCGTCGTCGTTGACCCGAAATGGCTCTTCGAAGAGATGGAGACGCTGAGAGAGAAAGGCATCGATCCCTCTCGCGTCAAGATATCGAACAATGCGCATCTCATCATGCCGTACCACCGCAAACTCGACGCTGTCATCGAGCGATACCTCGGCAACTCGATGATCGGCACGACCAAGCGAGGCATCGGGCCTGCGTACACCGACAAGTTCTCCCGCTCGGGGATCCGGATACAGGATCTCTTCGACGAGAAGATATTCCTCGAGAAACTCACGGTGGCGCTCAAGAACAAGAACAAGCAGTTGGTGAAGATCTACAACCAGCTGCCGCTCGACTTCGATGCGATCGCCGACGAGTACCTCGGCTACGCAGATCGACTCGCGCCGTACGTCACGGATACGTCGCTGCTGGTGTGGGAAGCCCTGAAGGAGGGCAAGATGGTGCTCTTTGAAGGTGGCCAGGGGACACTGCTCGACATCGACCACGGGACCTACCCCTTTGTGACGTCATCGAACCCGACTGCAGGTGGCGCACCGGTCGGTATCGGTATCGGGCCAACGATGATCGATGATGTCATCGGTGTCGCGAAGGCGTACATCTCGCGGGTAGGCACGGGACCCTTCCCAACCGAGCAGATCAACGAGATCGGCGATCGACTGATCGAGATCGGTGGTGAGTACGGGGTCGTGACCGGCCGGCGCCGACGGTGCGGATGGCTCGACATGGTGGCGCTGCGGTACGCAGCGAGAGTGAACGGACTCACCGAGATCGCGCTCACCAAGCTCGACGTGCTCTCTCACTTCGACACGATCAAGATCGCGACCGCTTATGAGGCGGACGGCGCAACATTCAGCGAGATGCCGCTCCAGCAGCGGGTCCTCCACGAATGCACCCCCCTATATGAGGAGCACGAAGGGTGGAACGAGGACATCACCGCCGTGGAGCATTACGAGGATCTGCCTGAGCTCGCAAGACGGTACGTGGAACGCATCGAGGAACTCGTCGATGTGCCCATCAAGACGGTCTCAGTCGGCCCCGGCCGAAAAGCGACCCTTACCAAGAGCTGAAGCGTGAAGGTCCTTCTTCTCGGTGGAGGCGGCAGAGAACACGCTCTGGGGTGGAAGCTCATCCAGAGTCCGCTGCTCGACCGGCTGATCTCCTGCCCGGGCAACCCCGGTCTCGCAACGATCGGTGACGTCGTCGACGACGTCGACCCGACCGACCCCGAAGCCATCGTTCACCTCTGTGGCGCACACGGCATCGATCTCGTCGTCGTAGGTCCCGAAGCACCGCTCGCGGCCGGAGTCGCCGACGCTCTGGAAGCCAGTCGAATTCCTGTCTTCGGACCTACACGAGCCGGAGCCCGACTCGAATCGTCGAAGTCGTTCGCTAAGGAGATCATGGCGTCGGCAGGCATACCGACAGCCGGCTCTGCCACGTTCGCCGACCGCGATGCTGCTGTCATCCATCTTGAGAGGTCGTCGGGTCCCTACGTCGTCAAGGCCGACGGCCTCGCGGCGGGCAAGGGTGTGCTGGTGACCGAGTCCCTTGAGTCGGCGATCGACTGGGTAGACGACTGCCTCGGCGGCAAGTTTGGAGACGCCGGGTCGTCGATCGTGCTCGAAGACTACCTCAGCGGTCCGGAGGTCTCCCTCTTCTACGTCTGTGCCGACGGCGACGCGATACCCCTGCAACCCGCGCGTGACTACAAGCGCCTGCTCGACGGTGACGAGGGGCCGAACACCGGGGGCATGGGATCCTTCTCCCCTCTCGAAGACATCGACGACACGCTCGTGGATTGGACCACGACCCACGTGGCCCTGCCCACCCTTAGAGAGCTCGCAGCGCGTGGCATCGACTACACGGGGTTCCTCTATATTGGCCTCATACTGACGAGTGACGGACCGAAGGTGCTTGAGTTCAACTGCCGCCTCGGCGACCCGGAGACCGAGGTGCTCATGCCGCGCATGACCTCCGACCTCTTAGCCGTGCTCGAGGCAGGGGCCAGTGGCGGGATCGCTGACTTCGATTTCTCATGGTCGGACCGTTTCGCGGTGAATGTCGTCCTCGCGGCTCCCGGTTACCCCGACTCTCCGCAGGCGGGCCTCGCCATTACCGGCATCGAATCGTTCTCCGACGTCCACATCTTTCACGCCGCTACGAGGGAGTCCGACACCGGGGTCGAGACTTCCGGCGGTAGGGTGCTCAACATCGTCGGCCTCGGCGACACGCTCTCGCAGGCACGCGAGCGTGCGTACGGTGCCGCGCATCAGATCGACTTCGAGGGAAAACACTTCCGCACCGATATCGCTGAGGAATGAGGAACATCACCATGCCTTCAACAATGGGCGCGTCGTGTGATTGAGCGCTACTCGACCCCGGAGATGACGGCTGTCTGGTCAGAGGCCCGGAAACTCGCAGCCTGGAGAGAGGTTGAGGTCCTCGTCGTCGAGGCGTGGGTACGCCAGGGCGTCGCGCCCCGGGAAGCCGCCGAATCGGCGAGGAGAACACCCGAGGTAGATCCAACCGCTTGGAGAGAACGCGAGAACGTCACGAATCACGACGTCGCGGCGTTCGTCGACCTCCTCACCGAGTCGGTCGGGGATGGTGGCGAGTGGATCCATTACGGGTTGACCTCCTCCGACGTCCTCGACACCGCATCCGGAGTGCTGCTGAAGGAGTCTGGTGAACTGCTCCTGGACGCGGTTGCCGAGCTCTTCGCGATGGTCAAAGAGAGAGCGATCATCTACAGAGACACCCCAATAATCGGCCGCACCCACGGGATCTGGGCCGAGCCAACGTCGTTCGGACTGAAACTCGCCAACTGGGCCTTCGAGATCGCGCGCGACCATGAACGGTTAGTCGACGCAGTCGACGGTGTGTCATTCGGGAAGATCTCGGGTGCGGTCGGAACCTACGCGCACACGCCACCCGACATTGAACGATATGTGTGTTCCTCCCTCGGTCTGAACGTCGAGCCGGCATCAACCCAGGTGATCCCGAGGGACCGCCACGCGCACTACCTCTCCGTGCTTGCCCTGATCGGGTCGTCCATCGAGCGTTTCGCCACGGAGATCCGGCATCTGCAGCGCTCTGAGGTAAACGAGGTGAGGGAGTCCTTCGGAGGAGACCAGAAGGGTTCTTCAGCGATGCCACACAAACGGAATCCGATCGCGTCCGAGAACCTCACGGGCGTGTCGCGGCTCCTGCGCGGCTACGCGTCCGCGGGACTGGAGAACGTCGCCCTGTGGCATGAGCGGGACATCTCCCACTCGGCAGTTGAACGCGTCGTGCTCCCCGACGCGACGATCGTCCTCCACTACGCGCTGCGGCGCATGACCCGGCTGGTCGAACACCTGGTGGTGGATGAAGAGCGCATGGCCGCGAACCTGGAGTCGACCCGTGGCCTCGTCTACTCCCAGGCGGTGCTGTTGGCGCTGATCGACTCTGGCCTGACCCGAGACGAGGCGTACCGCCTCGTGCAACGTAACGCCATGACGACCTGGGATGAAGGAGGGACGCTGCACGATCGACTTGCTGCCGACACCGAGGTAAAGCTCGACGCAGCAGCACTCGCCGCCTGCTTCGCCCCGGAACGGGCGCTGAGGCACGCGCAGGTCATCTTCGAGCGGCTGGACGCGACCGGGCTACAATGATCGGTGATGAGAATCCCGACCTCCCTCAGGGTGCGATGAACGCCGAAGGAGCCCCGAATCCGCTCGTCGGCGTGACCATGGGATCCGTCTCGGACTGGGAGACGATGCGGTCCACTACCGAGACGCTTGAAGAGCTGAAGGTGCCTTACGAGGTCCGGATCATCTCGGCGCACCGGACTCCCGACCTCCTGCACACCTACGCCACCTCTGCCCGGGACCGCGGGATCGAGGTTGTCATCGCCGGCGCAGGCGGCGCTGCCCACCTCCCCGGGATGATGGCTGCCCAGACCAGCCTCCCCGTGCTCGGAGTCCCCATCGAGTCCAAGGCCCTCAGCGGCTGGGATTCGCTGCTCTCGATCGCGCAGATGCCGGCGGGGATTCCTGTGGGAACTCTGGCCATCGGCCGTGCCGGCGCCATCAACGCTGCGCTGCTCGCAGCCGCCATCCTTGGCACGAAACACAAGTGGATCCGAGAGGCCCTTGATGAGTTCCGCAGCAGACAGACCGAGACAGTGCTGGGAAATCCCGACCCCGAAGAACAGGCGTGATCGTCGGGATCCTGGGGGGCGGCCAGCTCGCCCGGATGCTCGCCCTGGCAGGAATTCCGCTCGGGATGCGGTTCGTGATCCTGGATCCGGCGCCGGATGCCTGCGGGGGCGCCCTGGGTGAGCACATCCTTGCCGCTTACGACGATCCGTCCGCCCTTGCCCGACTGGCCGAACGCTGCGACAGAATCACCTACGAATTCGAGAACGTGCCGGCTTCTGCCGTTGAGTGGTTGGCGTCCCAGGAGCGGGTGGTGCACCCTCCACCCCGTGCCCTGGCCGTGGCCAGAGACCGGTTGCGGGAGAAGGCCCTCTTCGGAGAATTGGGTATCCCGACCGCCGGCGTCGAACAGGTCGAGGATCTCCCGTCGCTTCGGCGCGCAGTGGAGGCGGTGGGCCTCCCCGCGGTGCTCAAGACCCGCACACTCGGCTACGACGGCAAGGGACAGGTCGTCCTCTCCCAAACACAGGACATTGAGGACGCATGGCAGAGACTGAGCGGGGTTCCCGCCGTGCTCGAAGCTTTCGTGCCCTTTGAGAGAGAGGTCTCCATCATCGCGGTGAGAGGTGCCGGGGGTCAGACGAGCTTCTATCCGCTCTCGGAGAACATCCACCGCGAGGGGATTCTCGTGCTCGCACGCAGCCGCCCGGGTGACCCCCAGCAGACCCGGGCCGAGGAGTACGCGACCCGCCTCCTCGATGCGTTGGATTACCGGGGAGTGCTGACCGTCGAATTCTTCGACCGCGACGGCGAGCTCCTCGCCAACGAGATCGCCCCGCGCGTCCACAACTCCGGCCACTGGACCATCGAGGGCGCGGTGACGAGCCAGTTCGAGAACCATCTGCGGGCGGTCACGGACCTACCCCTGGGAAGCACCTCCCCCATCGGCCACGCGGCTATGCTGAACCTGATCGGCGACGTTCCTGATCCGGCGCCACTCCTGAACCTTGCCGGGGTGCATCTCCATCTCTACGACAAGTCCTCACGACCGGGACGCAAGGTGGGTCACGTCACTGTTCGCGCAGACACCCCCGAGAGCCTCGACGCTCTCGTCGCAGATGTCACCGCCATTTGTGCGTAACTGCGTCCCCTTGATCGAACCCTTGAGTTCCGCGAGCAACGCTGGCTCAGGGCTGGTTCTGCATTTGGTGCGCGAGAGTGGTGATGCGTTCGTCAAGGAATTCGCGGACCGGACCATCGACGTCGTTGTCGTCGAGCGCCTCGCCAAAGCACGCAAGCCAGACCTCGACCTCGTCGGCCCCGATAGCGAACGGTAGATGTCTCATCCGCAATTTTGGATGGCCCCGCTCCGGCGTGTACAAGGCGGGTCCCCCGCTCCACTCCACGAGATAGGCAGAGAGCTTGTCTCTCGACACCGAGTCGTCTCGCGGAAGCAGTGAGCGCAGGGTCGGCGCGTCCGAATCGATGATGTCGTAGAACCGATCGACGATGGACCGGATCCTGTCTTCACCGCCCAGCGCCTCGAACGGCGTCTCGTATGGCCCCCACGGGGGCGCACTGCCTTCCATCGACCCAAGGCTATACCGATTCTTCAGAGATGAGCTGCGTCGGGTGATGGCAGGGGCTCTCCCAATCTGGCGGCGTCTACGCCCGCCTGCTTCGCGATCCCCCTGCATCACTCGTACCTCACTCTGCCGTCCCCCTGCTT
>JASJXX010000058.1 GCA_030123765.1 Actinomycetota bacterium
CCGGTTACATGGCCTTCGAGTCCTACGCGAGGCTCCGCCAGGCGCAGCTCTCGACCCTTGCTGGCTTCATCAAGGCGCTCGAGGCGAAGGACCTCTACACGAGGGGCCACACCGAGCGTGTCGCCTACTTCTCGAACATGATCGGGGAGCAGATGGGTTTCAACGGCACCCGCCTCGAGACGGTGCGCTGGTCTGCACTCATCCATGACGTCGGGAAGCTCGCCGTCCCGCGTGAACTGATCCGCAAGAAGACCCGGCTCACCACAGAGGAGTACGAGCAGATGCAGGGTCACGTCCACCACGTTGAGGATCTCCTCAACGAGGTCGAGTTCCTCGTGCCGATGGTCGAGATCGCATCGGACCACCATGCCCACTTTGACGGCGGCGGCTATCACGGATCGAATGGCAACAGCGGCAAGACCCCCTCCCTAGAGTCGAGGATCCTTGCAGTTGCCGACTCCTTCGACGCGATGACATCCTCGCGTTCGTACCGGGTCGCGCTCACACAGGCGTATGCCTTTGCAGAGCTTCGCAGGTACGCAGGATCTCAGTTCGACCCCGAAGTCGTCGAGGCATTCGTGAAGGCGCTCGAGGCGTCGGGGGAGCAGTACGGCTCGCCGATCGAGATCACGGAGCAGGAGGCGAGGCGCAGAGCCGAGGCGGGTGTGGGACACGAGTACTCCCTCGACCCGATGTACGGAGTGCGGTCTGCCAGCGACGGGGCGGAGGCTGCTCATGGCTGAATCCCGCGTGAGGGCGATCAGCTTCGCCGCGTGGCTCGCGCTGGTCGTGACCGGCGGTGCGTTCCTCGCGACTGGAGTGTCGCGGCCGGAGGTCTCCACGCTCCTCTGGCTGCTCAATGTCGCGCTCTGGGTGGTCGTGATCGCCACTACGTCGCTCATCACGGTTCCGGCCCCCTCCGGCTCTCGTCTGAGCCTGGGCATCGGCGCAGCAGTGGCGGCGTCTGTGCTCCTCGACGACGGGATCGCCCTCGGGGCTTCCGTCGCGATCGCGCTCGCGATCTCGTGGCTGATCCAGACACGCTTCACCATCGGCGCGCGTCGCGGCGACGGCAACCATCTCGCTGAGGCACTCGCGATGATGCTGTACGCAGCTGCCTACACCTACGTCCTGGGTCTTGCCACGATGGTTCCGGTACTCGATGCGTCGTGGTCCGTGCTCACCGCGGTCGGAGTTGCCGGCGTCGCATGGTTCGCGCTTCGTGCGGTGGTACACGCCTTCGTCGGACTCGAGCGCAGCGACCTTGCTGGCAGGTATCTCTGGCTCCTCGCGATCCAGGACTGGGCCGTCGTACTCTCGATGTTCGCGGCGGGCGCACTCTTCGGACTCGCGCGCCCCGTAATGGGCTTCTGGGCGCTCGCTGTCGCAGTCCTTCCCTACGCGTTTGCGCACATGGCCTTTGAGAGGTACTCCTCAACGAAGGTGACGTACGGGCAGACGATCCGAGCTCTCGCACAGATCCCCGAGGTCGCAGAGCTCGCGCCGCTGGGCCACTCGGAGCGGACCGCTGACCTGGCTGTCGCGATCGCCCAGGAGATGGGCCTCAGCCCGCCGGACGTCACCGAGCTCGAGTACGCCGCCCTCATGCACGACGTGGGCCGCATCACGCTCAACGAACCCGCGATCCTGAGAGCTGGTTTCACGGACGAAGACATCGCGAGATGGGGTGCGCAGATCATCGCAGAGGCGCCGTATCTCGAGAAGGTGAGCGAGTTCGTGAGGCTCCAGCACCGTCCTTACCGCTCCCCGGGCATCGAATTCGACCCCGACATCCCGATGACCTCCAAGATAATCAAGGTCGCGAGCGCGTACGACCAGGCCCAGATCGAGTCGGGCCTGTCACCGGTCGAGTCGCTCGAGAAGATCCACCAGGGATCCGCGTACGAGTTCGACCCTCAGGTGGCTGCCTCGCTGCGCCGTGTCCTCGTCTACCGCGGCGTGTTAGCGAGCTGAGCCCGGCGGCTCCTGCCGGACGCGCAGACGCTCGGCTACCGGGTGCTCTGCATGCTTACTCAGCTGCCGAGCCCGGGGCCCCGGTCACCTTGTGCGCGAAGAGTGGGAGGGGCCTGCGTATCTGATCCTCAAGGAATGACCCGATACCGATCGCGAGGAAGATGTCACCGAGCGAGAGCACTGCTCCGGGCAGCGGGAAGATGTCACCCAGGAAGGGGAGCCCGGTCTCCACCGTGAGGAGCACGTGTTTTGCTCCGAGTACGAGCTCCCCCGTGCCGCCGGCGATCATGACGGACTCTTCGAGGACGGGCATCCCGCCGTTGAGCGCAATGACCGTGAAATTCATGAGGATCCCCATCCCCGCGATCCAGATGCCTGTCATCTCCCGGTTCAGCAGGACGAAGAGAAGGAGCGGCATGTACGAAACGAGGATGAGAGAGACCGCAATGTCGTGCCGGTCGCTCGGCACGAAGGCAGACGCAGAGAGCAGGAGAAAGCCGAAGGGCAACAGCAACCACACTCTCACGCGAATCTTGGTGAGATTGCGGAGTCTGCCCCCCCGGATCCAGCCGACGACGAGTGAAGTGATGAGAACGAGCAGCATCCACTGCATACCGTCACCATAGCGAGAGCACTGCGGTGTGAGCAGTGTGGCGGAGCGCTTCTCTGTAGTCTTTCGCGTTCACTCAACCGTAAGGAGTGCGGTGATCAGCTACAACGTCACGAATGCCGTTGCGACGGTGACGATCGACGACCCGGAACGTCGGAATCCGCTCTCGATCGCAACGATGGCAGATCTCACGGATGCAGTCCGCGCCGCAGGGTCAGATGACGAAGTACGAGTCGTTGTGCTCACCGGTGCGGGAGATCGTGCATTCTCCGCGGGGGGCGACCTCTCGGGCGGGTTCGTCGACTCCCCGCTTCCGGACCATCAGAGCCGGGGGATTCTCGCAGACCTTTTCCGTGCAATGCGCTCCAACCCCAAGCCGATCGTTGGTCGCATCAACGGGCTCGCGCTCGGGGGCGGGTTCGGCGTCGCAGCTGCCTGTGATATCACGATCGCTGCCGAACATGCCAGGTTCGGAACACCCGAGATCAACCTCGGTCTCTGGCCGATGATGATCTCAACGGTGCTGCTGCCCCTCGCACCCCGAAAGCAGCTTCTCGAGATGATGCTCGTCGGCAGGATCATTGATGCAGCCCAGGCGCTCGAGCTCGGCATCGTCACCTCTGTGGTCCCCTCCGCGGAGCTTGACGCAGCAGTGGACGACATCGTCGCGACCCTGGTTGCCAAGTCCGCTGCCGCTCTTGCTCTCGGGAAGTCGTCGTTCTACGCGATGGAGGGGATGGACATCGACACGGCGCTCGACTATCTCCACATCGGCCTCACGGCGGTGTCATTCACCGAGGACGCCGAAGAGGGTGTCAAGGCGTTCCTCGAGAAGCGGCCCGCCGAGTGGAAGGGTCGCTGACGGTCCGTCACTGAAGCGGGGAACACGCCGAGCCCGTCGGCGAGCGAGGAACGTTGTGTCCCGTACGGATCTGTGCGAGGATGACGGCGGGAAGGTCGCAGTGAAGTACTTGGAGTACACCGGAGAGATCGCGGCGGGGACGCCTGCGTCGCGCAACCGGGTCATCGATTTTTGGCGGGCTGCAGCGATCGTGACAGTCGTCTTCGGGCACTGGCTTGCCGCATCGATCTGGTTGAGGCCTGACGGTGAGATCGCTCTGCTGAACTCCCTCCAATGGATCCCGTATGCGGCGTGGGTCACGTGGATCGTTCAGGTGATGCCGATCTTCTTCTTCCTCGGCGGATATGCCAACGCGCGCACTGGAGAAGGTCGTCAGCGGACGGCAACGTCGTCGCGAATGGATCACCGAGAGGATGAGGCGCCTCTTCACGCCCGTCATTCCGCTCCTCGTGACCTGGACAGTGCTCATCATCGTGATGGGCGCCTTCGTCCCTGCCGAGGTGGTCCGAGCAGGGGCGATGTCCGCGACAGTGCCGCTGTGGTTCATGGCTGTCTACCTCATGTTCACTGCCGCGGCGCCCTGGACCCACCGTTGGTGGCGCGCCTGGCGGTGGCGGAGCGTTGCAGTCCTCGCGGCGTGCGTGCTCGTGATCGACGTGGCGCGCTTCGTCTTCGAAGTTCCGGCGGTCGGCTGGTTGAACTTCCTGGTCGTGTGGGCGCTCATCTACCAGGCCGGATACTGGTGGGCATCACGCGATGCCGAGAGGAGGCCCGTCCCTCCCTCCACCGGATGGAAGGTCTGCGTGGGTGCGCTCGCTGCACTGATAGCCGTCACCTGGACGGAGCTCTACCCGGTCGCGATGGTTGGTATCCCCGGCGCCGAGTTGACGAACATGTCTCCGCCGACGTTCGCGTTAGCCCTCCTCGGAGGCGTACAGGCCGGTTTCATCTGGGGCACAAGGCTCTCGGTGGAGCGCCTGACCCGCAGAGTGCGCACCTGGCATGGTGTCGTCGCGATCTCAGGTGTGCTCATGACTATCTACCTCTGGCACCTCAGTGCCATGTCCCTCGTCGCCGCTGCAGGGCTCTTCACCTTCGGTGGAGCGATGTTCAAGATCGAGCCGGGTACTACGGCATGGTGGTTGAGTCGCCCCGTGTGGCTCCTCATCCTCACCGCCGTCACGCTCGCCCTCGTCGCTGTCTTCGCCCCATTCGAGTGGAGGATCTCAAAGAAGCCTGCCCCGACGCGCCGGAGCGCCATAACCGCGGGTCTGCTCCTGAGCGCCGGGTCCGCAGCGGCAGTCGCCTACTTCGGGCTCGTATCGACCGATGCGTCGATCAACTGGATCATCCCGATCTCCGCGATCGCAGGCGCCGGACTTGTCGGTGCGTATCCGGTGTTCCGCAGGAACGGCGGCGAGTGACGACAGGCCCGATGTGGCCGGTCCGTATAAGAGAACGGGCCTCTGTCGAGATCTCAGCCACGGGTCGCTAGGTGAGCCACTGGAGAAGCCAGAGAGCGGGGAGGCCGGTCCCGATTGCTGCCCCGATGTTCCCGGTCTTCCATGCAGCGAGAGCACCGACGACGGCTGCGGGCACGAACGCGTTCCAGAGATCGAAGGCCCCTGCTGGCATCACGATTGCGGGCAGGGTGAGGGCTGCGAGCACTGCCGGGGCGATGTAGCGAAGTGCCCGCTCCAGGGTCGGTGGCACGTCGATTTTGCCGAAAAGACCGATGAAGAGGAAGCGCATCGCGAACGTGGCGACGCCGGTGATGAGCACGACCACCCACATCGTCATCGGAACCACCGTTCCGAGACCATGCCTGCGGCGATTCCGCAAGCTGCGCCAACGAGGAGTCCGAGGTGGTAGGGGAGGGCTGTGGCGAGTACGGCGACCGTTCCGCCGACGACGGCAGCGAGCAGCCCGGATCTGTCCTTGATAGCCAGGACGAGCAGCGCCATGAAGGTGAGCGGGATCGCGAACTCCAACGACCACGATGTGGGGATCGCGGCACCGAGCAGGATGCCTGTCGTCGTGCTCAGCTGCCACGTCGTCCACAGCGTCACACCGGCGCCGAGGTAGAAGGGGACGAATCCCCTCGCCGACTCGGGCTCGGGGAACCTCTGGGTGCTGACGAGGTATGCCTGGTCGGTGAGGAGATAGGCGGCGAACAGTCTGGTGCCCAGCGGTTCGGCTGCCGTGTACCGGCCCATGTCAGCCGAGTACATGAGCATTCGAGCGTTGATCACGATCGCGGTGAGGATCGCGACCACCGGGGCGCCGCCGCCGTCGAGTACGTCGATGATCGCGATCTGGCTCGCTCCTGCGAGGATGATGAACGAAGAGGCCCACGCGGCGAGGAGGGGGAGATCGGCGTTTGCAGCGGCAACGCCGAAGATCAATCCGAAGGGCGTGATCCCCAGGAGAATCGGGGATATGGCTCGGACGCCGTCTGTCCAGTTTGCTTCGACTGTTGCATTATCCACATTGGGCCTGCCGTGCTCTACCGCGCTTGGGAACGCGTGAAACTAATACGTGTCGTGTGTGCCGAGGATGCCGGAGCGTCGCCACGCGCTAGAGCCCGAAGTGCTCCCTCAACTTCTCAGCGATGTCCTCTTCTGTGATCTTCCCGAAGATTCGTTCGAGGATCACACCATCCGACGAGATTATGTACGAGGCAGGCAGTCCGAAAGGCGCGTACGCGTCATCGACTTGATCCTCGTCATCGAACGCGATGATGTAGGTGACGTTGATCTCATTGGCGAACTTCTCGGCGTCGGGTCGTGAGTCCTGGACTGCTACGCCGATGAACACGATCTCCGGGAATTCGTGTGAGGCCCTATCGATTTCGGGCATCTCCTCGCGACAGGGGAAACACCACGATGCCCACAGGTTGAGGAAGACTGGCCGGCCGTCACTCGCGAGGTGTTCGGCGAGGGAGAACTCCCCGCCGTCAGCAGTCGGCACCGTGAAGTGAGGAGCGATCCTCAGCTCGAGGGAAGCTGGCGTGCTTGGTGCGTCCGGCGTTCCCGAAGATGTACATGCAGCGGAGACAACCGCAATCGTGGCGACGAGGGCGATGAGGATGTGACGTGTGCGCATGAGGGTCATGTCCGGGACGGTAGAGGTTGACTAGCTATACCCATCAAACGGTGCTCACATCGGCTTGGTTCCTTCGGCGGCGACCTGCTCCTGGTCGTATACCCTCCTGGTATGTCGTTCTTCACACGCAATCGCGACGAGCTCATTACCCGTGGCATCGACCCCGAGCGCCTCCCCCCGGGGCAGTACCGCACCGACCGGTTCCCTGTCCTCCAGGCGGGATCGGTTCCTCGTGTCGATCTCGACACGTGGGACTTCGTCGTTGACGGGCTTGTGCGGAACCCGGTTCGATGGAGTTGGGAAGACGTTCAGGGGATCCCGTCCCGTGATGTGACTGCCGATATCCACTGCGTCACGAAGTGGTCGAAGTTCGATACGTCCTGGACGGGGATCCCGACTCGCGACGTCTGGGAGAAGATAGGGGCCGATCCCGAGGCGACGCACGTGCTCGTGAAGGCCTATCACGGATATACGGCGAACCTCCCGATCGAAGATTTTCTCTCCCAGGACAGCCTCTTCGCCCACACCTACGAGGGTGAGCCTCTGACGCTCGAACATGGATTCCCGCTTCGGTTGGTCGTGCCGCGTCTCTACTTCTGGAAGTCCGTGAAGTGGTGCAGGGGTTTCACCGTCCTTGCGCAGGACGAACCAGGGTTCTGGGAACGAAACGGCTACCACATGTACGGGGATCCGTTCAGAGAGCAACGCTTCTCGAACGATTGACGATCAAACCGCGTACCGGTGCTTCTCGACCCGGGCTGTCTCCAACGCACCTCAGTGATTCATTAGTACGGTACTAATGATATCCTGTGGGGAGTGTTTCCACGTGACAACGGCCGCTCTCGGCCGAGGAGGTTGACGGCTGTGAAGAGGGGCGTGTGGCCGGTTCTGCTCATGACGTGCGCGCTGTCGCTCGGCGTGACGGCGTGTTCTGACGGCGCAACGACGGCCACGACGAGCAGGGCTGCGGGTACGGGGTTGGACGGTGTCAGCTTCACCGTCCACCAGGCGCCCGGCTGTGGATGCTGCGAATATTGGGTCGGGTACCTGCAAGAGCGAGGAGCCAGCGTCGATCTCACCGAAGATCGGAAGCTCGCTGAACTCAAATCGAGCCACGGCGTTCCCGAAGACGCCGTATCGTGCCACACGGCGTTGGTCGACGGCTACGTGGTCGAGGGCCACGTTCCGGCCGGGGCCATTATCCGGCTCCTCGACGACCGACCGGACGCCATCGGGCTCGCTCTCCCCGGGATGCCTCTCGACTCGCCGGGAATGGGTGGCGACGTCGCGACATGGGAGGCGCAACCCGTCATGCTGATCCAGGATGACGGGGAGCTGGTGCTGTTCGACTACTGACCTGCGACTCGCGCAAGGCAGAACACGCGTATCTCTCGCTGCATGGGACGATCTTCGCTGTGAGAAGGCAAAGGAACGCGATTCGTTCGCTCCGGTACAACATCGCTCCTTCTTGTGTTGTGTTCTCTACCGCAACGGCCTCCTAATCTTGGATCCTAGGACCGTACGAACCACCCTCCAGGGAGAGGCACCTGTGATACACGACCCCTTCTCTGCCCGCCACGTCATCGATACGCCGCTCGGCGAACGCGTCGTCTACCGTCTCGACGCGCTGGCACACATGGGCGACATCGATTCACTTCCGTACTCGATCAAAGTGCTCCTCGAGTCAGTGCTGAGGAACCACGACGGCGTTGTTGTTCACGATCAAGACGTCACCGCAGTGGCGCAGTATGACGCCTCGAGAGTCGCCGCTGCCGAGATCGCATTCAAGCCGGGCCGTGTCGTCCTGCAGGACTTCACCGGTGTTCCTGCGTTTGTCGACCTTGCAGCGATGCGCTCCGCGATTGTGCGTATGACAGGTGACGAGGGCGCAGCGGCGAGAGTCAATCCGCGGGTTCAGGCAGATCTCGTGATCGACCACTCCGTGCAAGTTGATGCGTACAACACTCCCGACGCACTCGGTATCAACTCGGACTTCGAATTTGAGCGGAACAAGGAGCGGTACGAGTTCCTCAAGTGGGGGCAGTCTGCGTTCGACAACTTCTCGGTCGTGCCCCCGGCGACCGGCATCGTGCACCAGGTCAACCTGGAGTACCTCGCCAAGGTCGTCTGGGACGACGACGGGGTCTTGTACCCCGATTCGCTCGTCGGCACCGACAGCCACACGACGATGATCAACGGCCTCGGCATCGTTGGGTGGGGGGTTGGCGGCATAGAAGCGGAGGCAGTGATGGTCGGCCAGCCGATCTACATGCTCCTGCCGGAGGTAGTCGGGTTCAAGCTCACCGGAGCGCTCTCCGACGGCGCCACCGCTACCGACCTCGTCCTGCGGGTCACCGAGATGCTTCGTGCGCATGGCGTCGTCGGAAAGTTCGTTGAGTTCTACGGTCCAGGTCTCGCGGAGATGCCGGTGGCGAACCGGGCGACGCTCGCGAACATGGCTCCCGAGTACGGCGCCACCGTCGGATTCTTCCCTGTGGACGACCGCACCCTCGACTACATGAGGCTCTCCGGGCGCCCGGAGGAGCTCATCGCGACCGTCGAGCAGTACTACAAGATGCAGGGCATGTGGCGTGACGACAGTCGTGACATCACGTACAGCTCCACACTCGGGCTCGACATGTCAAGCGTCGTGACCTCCCTCGCAGGTCCGAAGCGCCCACAGGACCGGATCGCGCTCACCGACATGAAACAGCAGTGGAACGTCGACATCGCCGGGCAGCTCCGCCCCGACGGCGGCGGGCTCTGCACCGCGTCCGGTGTCACCTACGGAGGCGAATCGTTCGACCTCGCGGACGGAGACGTCGTGATAGCTGCCATCACGAGCTGCACGAACACTTCGAACCCCGACGTGATGGTCGCCGCAGGCCTTTTAGCACGCAAGGCCAGAGAGAAGGGGCTCAGTCGCAAACCGTGGGTCAAGACGTCGCTCGCTCCCGGATCGAAGGTCGTGACTGGCTATCTCGAGAGCGCCGGCCTCCTCGAGGATCTCGAATCGATCGGGTTCTTCAACGTTGGCTACGGCTGCACTACGTGTATCGGAAACTCCGGGCCTCTCCCTGATCCGATCAGCGCAGCGATCCGCGAGAACGACCTCGTCGCGACGTCTGTCCTCTCGGGGAACAGGAACTTCGAGGGAAGGATCAGCCCTGACGTGCGCGCCAACTACCTTGCAAGCCCGCCGCTCGTCGTCGCGTACGCCATCGCGGGGACCGTGGACATCGATCTTGTGACGGAGCCGCTTGGCCAGGATGCTGAGGGTGCCGATGTCTTCCTCGCAGACATCTGGCCGACCCAGGCGGAGATCCTCGCGACGGTCGCATCGTCGCTCACGACGGCGCAGTTCGCTGCGGAGTACGGCGCCGTGTATGACGGGTCAGCGATGTGGAGAGCGATCGAGACCTCTGGCGGCGACCTCTACGCTTGGGACGAGGCCTCGACCTACATCCAGGAGCCCCCGTTCTTCCTGGACCTCCCTGAGCATCCGAGGCCGATCACCCCGATCACCGGTGCTCGGGTGCTCCTGAAACTTGGCGACTCCATCACGACGGACCACATCAGCCCTGCCGGGGCGATCGGAATCGATACGCCTGCAGGCCGGTTCCTCACGGAGAGGGATGTCCCCGTCAGGATGTTCAACTCCTACGGCGCACGCAGGGGCAACGACCGGGTCATGACTCGAGGCACGTTCGCCAACATCCGGATACGCAACGAGCTTGCGCCGGGAACAGAGGGCGGATGGACGACGGACTTCACAGACGGCGAGGTGCGCAGCGTCTATGAGGCGAGCCTCAACTACAAGGCTGCCGGGACACCGCTTGTGGTGCTCGGTGGGAGCGACTACGGGATGGGCTCTTCGCGCGACTGGGCGGCGAAGGGGACGTTCCTTCTCGGGGTGAAGGCCGTGATCGCGGTGAGCTACGAGCGGATCCACCGTTCGAATCTCGTCATGATGGGAGTCGTCCCTCTCGAGTTCCCGAAGGGCCAGAGCGCTGACAGCCTCGGGCTCGACGGCACCGAGACGTTCGATATCGCTCTTGACGACACGCTGACCCCCCGACAGGAGATCCAGGTCACCGCCACGAACGCCGACGGCGGGATCACCTCGTTCCGGGCGCTTGTGCGCGTCGACACCCCCATCGAGGTTGACTACCTCCGCCACGGCGGGATCCTCCACATGGTCCTCCGCCAGATGGCCGCCTCCTAGA
>JASJXX010000112.1 GCA_030123765.1 Actinomycetota bacterium
CACCCGTTCCCATTCCGAACACGGAAGTTAAGCCTGTCAGCGCCGATGGTACTTGGGCCGAGGGGCCCCGGGAGAGTAGGTCGTTGCCAAACATTTCTGAGATAATGGCCGCTCCACACGCGTGGGGCGGCCATTGTCGTGTATACCCTTGTGCGGGTGACTGCGGAGAGGATCCCGATATGGCACAACAGAACAGGAGCGGTTCCAAGGGCGGCTCGGGCTACGGCAGATCGAACCGTAAGTCCACGGGCGGTTCTCGGGGTGGCTCGGGCTACGGCAAATCCAATCGTAAGTCCACGGGCGGTTCTCGGGGTGGTTCGGGCTACGGCAGATCCGATCGTGAGTCTACCGGCGCGGGGAGGGGGCGCTCGAAGAGCACGGGTCGTCGCAAGGAGTTCACAGCGACGACGCGTGACGTCGAGCGACAGCGACAGGAGAGTCGGGCGAAGCGCCGCAGAGATCTCACCGGAGCCGCGGTGAACCTCCCGAATTGGGTGATTGAGGATGTTGCGCGAGTAACTCCTACTGATCGAGTCGCTCCGACTCTCGAAGCACTTGGTGCTGCGTCGGAGGCTCTGGGTGAGGGGAAGTATCAAGTCGCGATGCGACACGGGCTGCGGGCGAAGTCGCTCGCTCCGCAATCCGCGACGATCAGGGAGACCATTGGCCTCGCCGCGTATCGCGTTGGCGACTGGGCTACAGCCATCACAGAGTTGCGCGCCTACCGCCGCATAGCGGGAGAGACGACCCATCTCCCGATCGAGATGGACGTTCTGCGAGCGCAGGGTCGCACGGAGGATGTGGAGAAGGCCTGGCAGGAGCTCCAAAAACGCGGAGGGCATGGCCTCGTGATGAACGAAGGTATGGTCGTGTATGCCTCCTTCCTCCTGGACGAAGGTCGGGCGAAGGAGGCATGGAAGATTGTGGAGCCCGGACGCCTGGAGAAGAGCCCGAACGAAGGGCATCTTCGCCTCTACTTCGTGGCAGCGCGAACCGCCGCCGCACTCGGTGACAGGCAGAGAGCGCGGCAACTCTCTGACGTCATCGTCATGACGGATCCCTCGTTCCCTGGCTATGAACAGCTCGAGGCGGAGATCGCTGCCATCTGAAGCTCCGGATCACGTGCGGTGGCTGCATCTCGTGCCACTCGCACCCTTCGTCTTTCATTCGTGTCCTACCTTCGCGATATGTTGGGAACTGTTCCGCACTTCCAGGAAGGGAAGTGTCATGGATCTCAACCTCGTCGTTATCGCAGGCCGGCTCGCAGCGGAGCCGGAGATCCGGCAGTTCGAGTCAGGGAGCAGCATGATGCGCCTCTTGGTCACCGTTCGGAGTGGGGAACCGCGCCGGCGGATTGACGTCATCCCGGTCGTGCTGTGGAATCCCAGCCCTGATCTTGTCGGCGAAGAGCCCGTGCGCGGCAGGTCCGTCTGGGTTGCCGGATCGGTGCAGCGGAGGTTCTGGTCACAGGACACGGGACGCCTGAGCAGAGTCGAGATTGTGGCACACGAAGTAGCGTTCCGTGATCATGAGGCCGATCTTGCCGAGGAGGAGCCACTCGCGTCCTAACCTCTCTCTCTATGCCAAGAACAGTCGTAGCAGCAGCATCAGTCGTAGCAGCTGAGGGCGGCCAGGCCGTCGCCGATCTCGGCGGGAACGCGGTGGATGCGGCGATCGCCGCCACGATCGTATCGATGTCGACAGAGCTCGGCATCATGTCGCCGGGGGGCGGGGCTTTCCTCACCATCTGGCCCTCAGACGGTGATCCAGTCGTCATCGACGCGTACGCAGAGATGCCGGGTCGAGGCAGAGACGAAGGGCGAGCACTCCGAACTCACCGCATACACATGGAGTATGGAGGTGGGATGGAGACCGTCGTCGGTTGGGGGAGTGTGGCTACCCCCGGTGCATTCGCGGGATTCGACGTAGCATCGAGGGAGTACGGGGCCGCGCCATGGGCGGAGCTCTTCGGACCGGCCGTAGGGGCGTTACGAAGCGGGTTCGCCGTCTCCCAGGCCAGCGGGTACTATCTGAGCTACGCCCACGACGTCATCTACGGGTGGGACACTGAGACCGCGCCGCTCTACCACCGGGCGGATGGCTCAAGCGTTCAGGGTGGGGACATTGTGAGGAACGTCTGCCTCGCCGACTGCTTCGCACGTCTCGCTGACGAGGGAGTCAGGTTGCTCTACCAGGGTGACCTCGCGACACGGCTTGTCAAGGCGAGCGAGGAGCAGGGCGGGCTCATCACGAAGCGGGATCTTGAGGAGTACAAGCCCGTCGTGCGGCCTCCCTCAAGGACTGCCCTGCGCGGATGGGACGTGGCAACGAACTCGCCTCCGGCGGTTGGCGGCGCCACTATGACGGCCATTCTCAGGCTGGTAGAGCGCCTCGACATCCGGGGTTGGACGGCGTCTGATGTTGCGCGATTTGCGTCCGCGCAGGCTGCAGTCTTCTCCTTCCGTCAGTCTGTGCTTGACGGTGACACGGACCGCTTCGCCGGCGTTGAGATGTTGCTGAATCTCGCTGAAGCAGGGAACCTAGAAGATCTGCACTCCTCTCCTTCGACGGTGCATGCGTCTGCCGTGGACGAGACGGGGCTCGCGTGTTCCATCACGGCCTCAGCGGGGTACGGCTCTGGTGTGGTCATTCCGGGTACGGGATTCGGCCTCAACAACTCCCTGGGGGAGCTCGAACTCACGAGTGAGGGACTTCATGCCTTAGCCCCCGGGGCTCGGCTCCTCTCGAACATGGCCCCCACAGTCGCTCGTTCTGCTGACGGCGAGGTCATGGCGCTTGGATCCCCGGGAGCAGCGCGCATCACTTCCGCGATAGCGTCCGTTCTGATGAATCACATCGTGTGTGGCATGGACGTTGAGTCCGCCGTCTCGCATCCTCGCATCCATGCCGAAGTCTTCGAAGGCGATCCGACCCTTGCCGTGGAACCAGGAGTCGATGTCTCCCAGGTCAGGGATCTCGCCATTAGGACTCTGCCCCCACTCTCCATGTATTTCGGGGGTGTGCAGGCAGCGATGAGAGATGCAGAGTCACGTCTTACAGGGGCAGCCGACCCGCGGCGCACCGGCGCCGTGCGTATCGGAGGCGGGAGTGACTGAGCGTGTCATGCCACTCGATCTGCTGAGAGCAGTGCTTGATCCGAT
>JASJXX010000059.1 GCA_030123765.1 Actinomycetota bacterium
CGATCCCGGTGCAGTCGTCGCGTTTGACGGAGAGCGAGATGCCCAGATCCGCACCGAGGTTGCTGAGCGTCTCAACGGGTGTGGGCGTGTGCGCAAAGACAGCACGCGGGAACTGCTCAACCGTAGCGATGAGAGCGTCTGAGGTAATCATGGATTGCGCCGAGGACTTTAGCCCGACGCAGCTATCTCGGGTCTCGCCGGCGTTGCGCTCGATGCGCACCGGGGAGGGGTCGTCTGGTTCCTGGAACTCCCCCGAGGCAGCGTTCCAGGAGACGCGTCAAGCGCCTGAGTGCACGAAGTTGTGATGCTTCTGCCCGTCCGCTAGGGAAGGAGCGCGCCGTGGCACAGTTCATGATCCTTTACAAGGGTGACGCGACCGACGTGTCGGAGATGACCAGCAAGCAGGTTGCCGACGTCATGGCAGAGTGGGGGAGAATGGATGGGGAGAGCCGGAGACGCCCTCGCCGATAGGGGGAATCCGTTCGGTCCCGGGTCCTCCCTCGTCGATGACGGACCGTCGGGGACCGTGGTACTGCTCACCGGATACTCCATCGTCGAGGCGGACGACATGGCGGGAGCTCTCGCCCATGTAGACGGTCACCCCTTCCTCGTCAAGGACACCGGCAACTACGCGATCGACGATTACGAACTGCTGCCCGTCCCGGGCGCCTGACCGGAGACGCAGTCCGCTGCGCGGGCGTGAGCAGCTGAACACGACATCACGACAGTGACAATCTCGCCAGCCGCTGAAGATCGATGGCGGTACGGACGCCCCCCTGCGCCCTCATCGATGCGCACCCCCCAGAGGGCACGGTGACGGCGAGCTGCGTCGCCGCGCTCAGACCTGCAGGCTGATACTGGACGGCTGCGTCGCGGCGGGCGAACGAGGATCGCCACACGCCGCGGCGCGCCAGGTGTAGATTCGGGAACGATCGGAGACCCAATTCATGACGATCAGCAAGATTGTTCCCGCAGTTGACGCTGTGTCCGTGATTCGCGACGGCGACGTTGTCGCCTCATCGGGGTGGCTGGGCCATGGAGTGGCCGAAGCCGTCCTCAGCGCGATCGAGGACCGCTTTCTCACCCACGGTGCGCCCACCAACCTGACCCTTGTATGGGCGGGAGGGCAGGGAGATCGTGCGGATCGAGGGCTCAACCATCTCGGTCACGAAGGGTTGCTGCTGCGCACAATAGGTGGCCACTACGGGCTTGTTCCCAAGATCGAGCAACTGGCAATCGACGAGAAGATCGAGGCCTACAACCTCCCCGAGGGCATCATTGTCCACCTCTACCGCAACATTGCCTCAGGGGGCCCGGGCGTGCTCTCCACGGTAGGCATCGGTACCTTCGTCGACCCGCGTATCGAAGGCGGCAAGGTCAACGACTCCGCTGTCGAAGATATAGTCGAGCTCACTCGGCATGAGGATGAGGATTGGCTCTTCTACCGTGGCTTCCCCGTCGATGTGGCGATCATCAGAGGCACGACGGCTGATCCGCTTGGCAACATCACCACCGAGAAGGAAGCTATCTCGCTCGAAATTCTGCATCTCGCGATGGCTGCGAAGGCCAGTGGCGGGTATGTGATCTGTCAGGTTGAGCGGATAGCCGAAGCCGGTTCACTCGACTCTCGGGATGTGCGCGTCCCCGGGATCCTTGTCGATGCTGTCGTGGTCGCCGAACCGGATCAACACACCCAGTCGTGGAACACGGTCTACAACCCGGCAATGTCAGGGGAGTTGCGGATCCCGTCAGAGACGCTCGACCCCCTTCCGCTCGACGAGCGCACCGTCATCGCCAGACGGGCAGCGCTCGAGCTCAGCGCCGACGACATCGTCAACGTCGGACTCGGGCTGCCCGAACTCGTCGGTCGGATAGCGGGAGAGGAACGCATCCACGACCTCGTGACGTTCACGATCGACACGGGAGTCATCGGTGGCATACCGCTGAGCGGTTCCGACTTTGGTGCAGCTGTCAACCGCGAAGCTCTGCTCGATCACGCCTCCTCCTTCGACTTCATCGACGGTGGAGGGTTGACCACCGTCTTCCTTGGCGTTGCGGAGTGTGATGGTTCCGGGAATGTGAACGTGAGTAGATTCGGCAATCGGCTTGCTGGGTGTGGCGGCTCGATCAATCTTACGCAGCGAACACAGAACGTCATCTTCCTCACGACCTTCTCAAGCGGCGGGCTTGAGGTGTCTGTCATGGACGGAGCGCTCGAGATCGTGAAGGAGGGCCGTTTCGGTAAGTTCACCGAGCAGGTGGGTCAGATCACCTTTAGCGCGGACGTTGCGAAGGCGAAGGGGCAGAACATCATGTATATAACGGAGCGGTGTGTCTTCGTCCTCGGACCCCGCGGACTCACGCTCACGGAAGTCGCGCCCGGAGTCGACATCGACCGCGACATCCTGAGCCGCCTGCCGTTCGCTCCCGTCGTCGAAACACCGCGCGTCATGGACCGCTCCCTCTTCATGCGCAAGAGGATGGGCCTACGCAGACTCATGCTGGAACTGAACATCCATGATCGGCTCACATACGACCACGCACGCAACACGGTCTTCATGGATTACTCAGGACTCCATGTCCGGACACCGGAAGATGTCATTGAGATACGCGAAGCGGTCGACGCGCTCCTCGGTCCGATCGGCCACCGGGTGAAGGCAGTGGTGAACTACGACCGGTTCCACCTCGATGAGGACGTCGTCGACGCGTACGCAGACGCCGTCCAGTACGTGCAGAACACGTACTACATCGACGGCGAGGTGATACGCCACACGACGAACGCTTTCACGCGGCTGAAACTCGATCGAGAGCTCGCCAAGCGCCGCCTTCGCTCTCCGGCGTCCCCATACACGGACGAGACCGGGCCGAACGATCCTGCATGAGAGCCGCGCTCGTTCCGATCAGCCGACGGGGAGCTCTGCTGACACGAGGCCTTGTGCTCTAAACGGGGCACATTGGAGCGTGCCCGTGCGGCTTCTGCGCAATAGTTGCACCAAGTACCCAGGTCGCCGCGCCACGACATTGCCGCCGGGGGGGCAAGCAACTCGACCTGTCTCCTCCGCCTGAAGGCCATTTCAGACGCATGGCAGCCGTTCGTGTCAGAGCCGCGAGATATGTTCGTGGGATGAACAACAGAGCCGTCATTGTTGCAGGGGAACGCGCTGTGGACATCGAAGATGCGTTCGATCGGCTTCGCATCTCTGTACTTCCGTGCGGATGTCTCGGACTCTCCGGCACGCTCCCGAACGAGCTCAGCAAGAGCCTCGAACGGGCTCTCAAGACCATCGATGCCGAGATCGCCGAGCGGGCAGAGCACGAGGCGCTCGACAACGCCGCCATGGACTCAGTACGCGAGCTGCTGCTACGCATCGGGCACACACCGTCCGTCGACGACTGACCCATGAGAACCGCACGAGCATTCCCGGGAGCCGGCACCGGTGTCGCACCAGGTCAGAAAGGCCTCACGCTGCCAGCAGAGATCCTCACACCCCGAGAGGTACTCGCGATGCTTGCTTCCTGCCCCGACACCGTCACCGGCATCAGGGACCGCGCGCTCATCACGGTCATGTACCGCTCGGGGCTGCGAGTCGGGGAGGCCCTTGCTCTCGAGCCGAAAGACATCGACCTTGCAGTCGGTTCCATCGCCGTCCTCCACGGCAAGGGCGACCGCAGACGCACCGTGGGCATCGACCGTGCAGCGACACCGATCATCGAACGCTGGGTGGCGACCCGTGCCGCACAGCTCGCTCCCCCGCCGGGTGTTCCGCTCTTCTGCTCACAGAAATGCCGCAGGATGTCGCGTTCGATGGTTCGTGAGATGCTTCTGCGGCTCGCACGGCGCACCGGCATAGAGAAGCGGGTGCATCCTCACGGCCTGCGCCACACGATGGCGTACGAGCTCCTGATGGAGGGCGTCCCCATCCCTGTTATCCAGCGCCAGCTCGGTCACGCGAGCCTCCAGACCACCGACATCTATCTGAGCCACATCGCTCCCAAGGAAGTGATCGAGTTCATGACGGCCCGAAGCTGGGATGCGCCTTGACGTCATCGGTGGGCTCGTTGCCAGACACCGTCCAGCGATCCCTCCAGTCCCCGGGAGCCTCGATGCCTCGGGCTTCGAGCCAGAGTTGGAGTGCCTCAGCAATCACCACCGAGCGAGAGCGGTGTGTCGGGGTTGCCACGTCGACGAGGGAGACGAGTTCACGGGGAAGCGACACGCTGATCTGCCGAAGGTTCGTGTCTGCCATGCCTCGACTCTGCCAGACCAGAGTGCCACTTACAAGACCCCCCGCGAGGGGCCGCACCGCGCGCGGGCACCTCGGCTGTGCACAACTGGTGCTGACGATCCCTCCAGCGGTTCGCTGTCGTGCCTCGCGTCGAATATCCTTAAAAGGGTGAGATCGAGAATCTGGTTCGCTGCGCTGCTGGTCGCCGGATGCAGCGCGTCGCTGCCTCCGGCTATCGACGACACGACTCGCGGCCCGGACTCGCCGACCGAAGCGCCTACAGTCAGCCCCTACGACAGGGCAGAAGAGCGGACGAAGATGGTTGATCAACAGATCATCGACAGGGGTATCACAGACAGCAACGTGATCCAGGCGATGCGGATAGTGCCCCGCCACCGCTTCGTACCCGACGATTTCGCCGACGAGGCGTACGGGGACCATCCGCTCCCCATCGGACACGGACAGACGATCTCCCAGCCCTACATCGTTGCCATGATGAGCGAGGCGCTCGGCGTCGGGCCCGGAGACAGGGTCCTTGAGGTCGGCACAGGATCGGGCTACCAGGCTGCGGTGCTCGCCGCCATGGGCTGCGAGGTCTACACCGTTGAGATCGTCGCCGAGCTCGCTTCTCGGGCTGAAGCCGTCCTCAGCGCACTCGGCTACACGGCCACCGTCGCTGTAGACGACGGCTACTACGGATGGGAGGAGCACGGCCCCTACGACGCCATCATCGTCACCGCTGCCCCCGACCACGTACCCCAACCGCTCCTCGACCAGCTCAAGGAGGGCGGAGTCCTTGTTATCCCTGTCGGGCCGATCGGCGCCGTGCAGACCATGTGGAGGTTCACCGTCGATGCCGACGGTGCGGTCACCGGCGAGAACCTGGGAGCCGTGCGCTTCGTGCCCTTCACCCGCGCCGCTGAGTGACGTGCACCTTCAGCGGGCTCGGAAGGCCAGCACCGCCGCTAACCCGTAACTCGCCGCCCCGACCAGAAGCACGACCGAGAAGCCGAACGCGAGCGCGATCAGCGCCGCCGCTACGGCGCTGATCACCGACACCGTGCCGTTGATGCCCCACGCCCACGGCACGAACTGGGGTGCGGTGCGCTTGAGGTGCGCGATTCCGTGAGGGAACATGATCCCCATCAGGAAACCGAGCGGGGCGATCGCCAGTGCACCGGCGACCACCCGCACCGTGAGGGGCGCAGGCAGCAGCACCACGGTGAGGGCCCGGATGAGGAACGGGTACACCACCGCGGTCACTGCCAGCAGCACCGCCCCGGCTCGCCACGGCACCCGCGGCGACGTCATGCTCCCGGCGCCTGACGCGAGGAGCACCGCGAAGAGGACCACAGCGAACGCCGTCGTCGGGTTGCCCAGCAGCAGGATGTAGAGCTGCACCAGCGGGATCTCCACCAGCAGGAACCCCAGGCCGAGCAGCCCAAAGTACGCGACCGTCCACCGCTGTAACCCTGCTGGCGCCACCAGCGTGGCGCTTCTCCCCCTGGAACGCAGCGCCAGCGGCGCCACGATCAGCACCACCGCGCTCAGCGTCGCGAGCGCCAGGAACGCCACCAGCACCAGATAGCCTGCGCCCCCGAACGGCTGCCACGTCCTGCCCAGGCTGTCGAGTACCTGGCCCACCTGGTTCCATCTGAAGTAGTGCCCGAAGAACGGGCGATCGTCCACCGGTGGGCTGATATCGAACTCGTAACGTGCATAGAGCGACTCCGGGTCCCCGACAGTCAGCAGCTCGTCGGCGAGCGTCGAGTACCGCTCGTCAACGATGATGCTGAACCTGTTCGTCTCCTGAGGGTCGACGTCGGGCATGGTGACGATGTCGAAGCGTTGCACCCCGGCGAACTCTCTGATCGTGGTCAGGTCGGCTGTAGACCAGCCGTCGGGCTGCACCAGCAGCACCGCGTTGGAGTAGCTGCGCAGCATCACCACGGCCGCTGCAGGCTCCACCCCCTGGCTGCGTAGCGCCGCGACGGCGATACCGAGGAGCCGGATCTCCTCGCTCGGCGGCGTCTGCACCCAGCGCGACGCCGTGAGCACCCCGTGAGGTTCGAGCCGATCGAGATATCCGAGGAAGGCCTCGACGGTCAGCGAGTACTCCTCCGCCAGGCTGTACGCCCCCGACGTCACCGGCCGGTACGGCGCCTTTAGCGCCAGCTCGATGACGTCGAAGCGTCTGCCTGCGCGCTCGATATAGGTCCGCGGGTCGCTCAGAACCACCTTCACCCGCGGATCGTCGTAGATGCTGACACCCTCAGCGGCGATGATGTCGACGAGTGCGCCGTATGGCTCCACGGCTGTTACTTCTCGCGCGCCGCCGGCGAGGGCCACAAGGACGTTGAGTCCGCCACGCGGCTCGAGTATCAGGGCATCCGCCCCCGGCCGGAGCAGCCAGGGGAGGGCGGTGAGCAGATGCGAAGCGAAGTCGGCCTCTTCGGGGGCGACGCGCGGGACAGGGCTCAGGTCGTCCCCGTCGAAAGTGACCCCGTCCTGAGTGGGAGGGAGACCTCTGTAGGTGAAGCTGAGTCCCGGCAACGAGCGGATGCCGTCGCTGCGGATCAGGTCGATGCGGGTGCCCCTCTCCCACACCGTGGTAACCACCTCGGCGTCGGGGAACCGCAACGCCCCCGAGAGGTCCTTGTAGGGAGAGATGTTCATCTCGAGCGGCTCGGGAACCGCAACGGCGACAGAGAGGAGAGCAACGGTGGCTCCCGCCGCGATGAGCAACCCGCGCCGGCGGCCCGTCAGCAGGGAGAAGCCAGCCGCGCCGCCCATCGCTACCGCCGCGGCCAGAAGAATGACACCCTCGCCTCCGAGCAGGTCGATCCCCACAACGGCGATCGCGCAACCAAGCCCGGCACCGGCAAGGCTCGCTCCGTACACGAGGTGCGAGGGAACAGGGTCGGACCTGCCGCCTCCGGTGAGTAGCACCGCAACAATGAGGCCTCCGAAGAAGAAAGGCACCGCGAGCGTCAGGTAGTAGAGAACGAGATAGAGGATCTGGATGCGGTCCCACGCAATGGCGAACGAGTCGAACGGCAGCGAGTTGCTCACTCCATACGCAGCCACTGTCGCCACTCCCTGGAGGCCTGCGAGCCGTGCCCACAGCCGCGGACCGCCCTCTCCGAGGCGGGGGAACGCAGCGAGCGCCGAGCCGCTGGCGCCGAACCCCAGGAGTGCCATCGAGACGGTGAGGAACGCGAAGTGGTAGAACTGGGTGATGGCGAACACTCGGGTGAGGGCGATCTGGAAGATCAGCCCCGAAGCCGCAACAGCAGCCACCCCACCCAAGATGGTGATGGTGGGACGAGACAACCATTGGTGATGCCGTTGCAACGGCGTCATGACAAGAGCCTCCACAGAACGATCAACGCAAGGCTACGCGGAGCGAGACCGATCCGCGTTCGTTTCGCCGTGACCTGCCGCGGTGAGGCATAATCGGATCATGGAACTGCAGCCTCATGGCGCGTCCCGGTGGGAGATTCCACGTACCGGCGGGATGCTCGTCCCCGGCGTCGTGTTCGCCAGCGACACGCTCATAGCGCAGGCTCGGAAAGACCGCGCGCTCGACCAAGTCGCGAACGTGGCGCACCTCCCGGGCATCGTCGGCGCCTCCTATGCCATGCCTGACATCCATTGGGGATACGGGTTCCCTATCGGCGGCGTCGCGGCGACCGACGTGAAGCGCGGGGGCGTCGTGTCACCCGGCGGGGTGGGGTTCGACATCGGCTGTGGCGTCCGCCTCCTCTCTTCACCTCTCACCGAGGCCGACTTCGCCCGCTACGGGAACCGTGTCATGGCCCGCCTGGATACCCGGATTCCACGCGGGACGGGGGAGGGAGGGATCGCCGACCCCGGCCTCCTCGATGAGATACTCGAACACGGTGCACGAGCAGTACTCGACGCGGGCTACGGCACTGAGGCCGACCTGGACCGCTGCGAGGAACGCGGAACCTCAACGGGCGCCCGGCCGGACCTCCTATCGTCAAAGGCGCGCCAGCGGGGCGCGGTTCAGCTCGGGTCGCTCGGGTCGGGGAACCACTTCCTCGAGATCCAGGTCGTTGACGAGATCCATGACGCCGCAGCGGCGGAGGCGTTTGGACTGCGCCTCGGGACCCTCACCGTGATGATCCACTGCGGAAGCAGAGGCCTCGGCCATCAGACGTGCCAGGACCACCTCAAGACGATGGACGCTGCAATGGCCCGCCACGACATCCAAATCCCTGACCGTCAGCTCGCCTGTGTCCCGGTCGAATCCAGTGAAGGTCGAAGCTACCTCGGGGCGATGGCCGCCGCAGCGAACTTCTCGTGGGCGAACCGGCACCTCCTCGCTCACGAAGCCAGAGAGGCGTTCGCGTCTGTGCTCGGAACTCGGCCCCGTAATCTCGGCCTCAACCTCGTCTTCGACGTGGCCCACAACCTGGCGAAACTCGAGACCCACACGGTTGGCGGCGAGGAGAGGCTGCTGTGTGTGCACCGCAAGGGAGCGACACGAGCGTTCGGACCGGGGCATCCCGACATACCTGTGGATCTCCGCGCCGTCGGCCAGCCTGTCCTCGTCCCTGGCAGCATGGGGACGGCGTCGTGGGTGATGCGCGGCGTCGCGAACAACCCGGCGTTCGACTCCTCGGCGCACGGCGCCGGGCGCCTCATGAGTCGCGGGGCAGCGCGGCGTCACTCCACCGGAGCACAGGTACGCAGGGAGATGGAACAAGCCGGGATCGCCATCAGATCCGGTTCGGCGAAGCTCCTGGCCGAAGAGGCCCCGTACGCGTACAAGGACGTGGACGAGGTCGCGAGCGTGTGCGAAGCAGCGGGGCTCGCGGCACGGGTTGCCCGGCTGCGACCCCTCGGCGTCGTGAAGGCCTGAACCCGGGCCACGGCCCGCGCCTACATCACCAGGAGTGCGCCGACGATCGCGAGGATGAGAGTCACAACGCCCAAATAGCCGAGCACGAGTCCTGCGATCGCCATTCCTCTCCCTGACTGTGTCCCATTTGACTTTCGAATCTGTTGTAAGGAGATGTGTCCAAAGATGACGGCAAGGATCGAACCTATCCAGTAGATCCATAGGATGCCGAGCACCATGGCGGCGATAGCTAGGCCGTTGGCCTTAGCGGATGTGCCGTCGTTCGAACGACTCGTGTAGTCATAGCCGCAGTGCCTGCACACGAGTGCGAGCTGCTGGATGTCCTCTGCGCACATCGGGCAGGTCTTGTGGTCAGCAGCAGTGCTTTCTCGCGTCATGATCGCTCCCCGGGGTTGCCTCCAGTGACTATAGGGCGAGGACGTCGGACAGCCAGGGCTCCGCGCCGCGGCGGGTAGTGAGTCGTTGGTGTCGTGGCAACAGGCCAAGCAGGACGGGGCGGCATGGGCAGGGTGCGCCGTCGCCGGGCCGGGGATGCCCGACCGTGCCGGCACGAGACGCGTCGAACGCCCAATGCGGCACGGGTATCATCTTGGCGTCGATTCGCTAGGGAAGGAGCGCACGATGGCACGATTCATCATCCTCTACAAGGGTGAAGCCACCGACATGTCGGAGATGACCGCCGAGCAGGCCTCCGACATCATGGCGAAGTGGGGGGTATGGATGAAAGGGATCGGAGATGCGCTCACCGACGTGGGTAACCCGTTCGGCCCTGGATCCTCTCTCGTCGACGACGGCTCATCGGGAACCGCTGTCTCGCTCAACGGATACTCCATCGTCGAAGCAGACGACATGGCCGGAGCCCGCGCCCTGGCAGATGGTCATCCGTTCCTGGTCGAGGGCAAGGGCGATTACGCCATCGACATCTACGAATTGATGCCAGTCCCCGTCGGTTGACCTCACAGGCGATCCGGCGGCGACCATCGCCGCTGCTCGCGTCCAACGTCGTGCTCGGCTAGAACTTACTGCCGATCTGGTTGAGCTCCGTGCTGAAGCTCGAACCCAATCCGACAACGACGACAACCGCTATGAGGACGAGGAGTGTCGCGACGCCTACGTAGCCGAGCACGAGTCCAGCAATCGCCATCCCTCGCCCTGTCTGGGCGCCGCTCGACTGCTTGATCTGCCGCAGCGAGATGTGCCCAAAGACAACGGCGAGGATCGAACCTATCCAGTAGATCCATACGATGCCGAGCACCATGGAGGCTATGGCGAAGCCATTGACCTTGGCGGCTGTGCCACCGGTCGACGCACTTGTGTAGGCATAGCTGCAGTGCTTGCACACGATTGCGAGCTGTTGAATCTCCTCTGCGCACATCGGACACGTCTTGTAGTCAGCAGTTCCTTCACGCGTCATGTTGGCTCCCCCTCTTCGTCGGAATGAAACTATAGAGGCGCGGCCCTAAACAGGGCGAGGCAGAGCGACACATCATGTTGACCACGCGTGCTCCTCTTCAGCGATCGTGTCGACAGTCGTGCGTCTCGCGCATCGGCAACCAGATGCTAGGCACGAGCAACCC
>JASJXX010000060.1 GCA_030123765.1 Actinomycetota bacterium
CACTGAGGTCGCAACAGTCCTCGAAGTCTCGGAGTCTGCGGTCAAGATGCGCCTCGCCAGGGCCAGAGAGGCGCTGCGTGTGCAACTGAAGGAGTACCTGTAATGCGCCTCTCGTGCTCTGACCTCGACGCGATGCTCCCCGAGTTCCTCGACGGTTCAGTCACCGCGGAGGAGGAAGCCCTCGCCGCTGAGCACCTCGCGACGTGTCAGGCGTGCTCACTCGAGCTCAATGAGCTCCAGGGCGTGACGAAGCTCTACCGCGAACATGGGATGCTCAAACTCCCTGACGAAGCGAGGAAACGTATCGCCGATGCGCTCGGGTTGCCCCGCTGAACCCCGTGTCCTGGGTCAGTGCACCTGTTCTGCTGGTATCTTCTAATGGTCGGGCCTGTAGCTCCAATGGCAGAGCAGCGGACTTTTAATCCGAAGCGTGTGGGTTCGAGTCCCACCGGGCCCACCGATCAGAGCGCTCGGCTCTGCGTCGTCGGCCGTCGGTCCGCGGTACCCTGCTGGCCATGGATCAGACACGCTACGCGCAACGCCGTGCCACCTTCATGGAACGACTCGGCGACACGATCGCGATCGTCCCTGCAGGCAGACATCAGGCCCGCAACGGTGACGTTGCGCACGCCTTCCGGCAGAACTCCGACTTCTTCTTCCTCACCGGGTTCCCTGAGCCGGAGTCGGTTGCTATCTTCGACCCGTCGCACCCGACCGAGCAGTACACGCTCTTCGTCCGCCCCCGTGACCCGGAGATGGAGTCCTGGAACGGGAGGCGTGCCGGGGTCGATGGAGCAGTAGAGCAGTACGCAGCCAATGCGGCCCACACGCTCGACGAACTCGACGAGTGGCTCAGGCGCCGCCTTGTCGGCCGGTCCACCATTGGATACACACACGGAAGTCCGGGCAGTGACCGCGTCCTTGACGCACTCAAGACTGCCCGGGCCCACTCCCGGCGGGCAGGGGTCACGACGCCCGAGACGATCATCGATCCGAGAGCCGTCCTCCATGAGATGCGCCTCTACAAGTCGTCAGAGGAGATCGAAGCCCTCCGTAAGGCGTGCCACATCAGTGCAGTGGCGCACACCGAGGCGATGCGGTTCACCCGGCCCGGCCTCAACGAGCGGCAGGTGCAGGCAGCCGTCGAGTATGTATTCGCTGTCATGGGGGCCGAACGGGTCGGATACGGGAGCATCGTCGCCGGCGGTCCGAACGCCACGATCCTGCACTACGTCGAGAATGACCAGCCCCTCCAGGACGGCGAGCTGCTCCTCATCGACGCCGGCGCCGAGTATCGGCACCTCACTGCGGATATCACCCGCACGTTCCCGGTCAACGGAGAGTTCACGGCGGCTCAGCGAGCGCTGTACGAACTCGTGCTTGACGCCGAGCGCCAGGTGATCGACGTGTGCGCCCCCGGGCTGGCGTACTCCGAGATGCACGAGAAGGCCGTCGACGTCCTCTCCCACGGCCTCGTGGATCTCGGGCTGCTCCCTGGATCAGGTGATGAGGCGATCGAGAAAGGCTGGTACCGCGAGTTCTTCTTCCACGGCACAGGCCACTGGCTCGGAATCGACGTCCATGACGCGGGCGCCTACAAAATCGACGGGGAGGGGCGCAAGCTTGAACCATCAATGACGTTCACGGTCGAGCCGGGAATCTACGTCGCACCGGAGAAGACGTCCGTTGCACTCTCCAACTCGCCGTACGACCCCCAAGAAGCGATGAGGCTCTCCTATGAACTCGGCGCCGCTGAAGCGAAGGCAGAGTTCGCGCGCCGCACCGAGGAAGCGGGATCGACCAGTTTCGAGGTTCCGGCTGAATTTCTCGGTATCGGCATCCGCGTTGAGGACGACATCCTCATCACCTCAGACGGACATGAGAACTTGAGTTCAGGGGTACCGACCGGGCTGACGGAGATCGAGGCGATATGCGGCGAGGACTCTGACCTGCCTCTCTTCAGCTAAGAATCATCCGCCGTCATCTGCTTACGCAGCTCGGCGATCGTGTCTGACGCTGCGTCAGGTTCAATGCCGAGGCGGGGGAGCTTGGCCGAATGACGGCTGTAGCGACTCTCGACCACTTCGCTGCGCTCCTCCGTTCCCTCTCGCTCCGTCGCGGGTGTCGAGGCTCGTTCATAGGTAATCGGAACACCAGAAACGGTCCGGGTCTCGTGATCGGGGGATTCCAACAGGGCGCGGATGTCGTCCCGGGCGTGCATCGCGTCACGGCGAATGGCCTCGAACGAGTCCTCCTCATCGCTCCGTGTCACTGACATCTGGGCGGCATCGATTCGTTCGCGCAGCGAGCCTCCCCGACGCGGCTCGGCCGTTCCTGCGGACAGACTCTGAGCTGGAGCGCGGACGTTGACGGTGAGCGCGTCTTCTGCCTCGGTGAGTGACACCTGGAGGACTGCGCTCTCGGGGCGCACCAGCTCGACCTCTGCCTGCAACTCCTCGATCGTCTCGACCTGCGACGCGGCCGCCCCGAACGACGGCGCAGACGCGGCTGTCTGGCCCGCCATGGTGGAGGCGTCCCCCACAGCCCCCTGCTGTGCGGCCTCAACACTCTCGAGCGGCACTTCCTGCGAGTCGACAAGTCCCTCCTCCGTCCGTTCACCCGCTGCACCGAGGATCGAGCGAGCCTGCTCCTGGATCGCGGCGTACTCGATGCGGATCAACTCGGCTTCGTCCTTGGCCGACTGAAGCACTAGATCCGCCTCAGCCTGAGCGGCGAGAGCCGCCGACGTGCAGGCCTCTGCCGCCTCAGTCTCGGCAACGATCTTGGATAGGATCTCGTCTGCCTCAGCTACCGCGGACTCAAGAATCGACGTTGCGCTCAGCTTCGCTCTCTCGGCTTCTTTGCTCTGCTCGCGTGCCTCAGCAGCTTGCTCACTCATCCGCACGACGTCAGCCATCGCGGATACCCTGAGGTCTGACGTCTTCTGGCGGACAGCTTCAAGCTCTCTGCGAGCAATCTCCGTGCGAGCCGTGAGATCAACGAGAAGCCCCTCAGCCTCCGCGAGGGCATCATCGAGTTCGGCTCTCCTCGACTCGGCGCCTTCGAGGTTCGCTTGAGCAGCGTCGAACTTGACTTGCGCCTCATCAGCTAGGACACCGCTTGACGCGACCCGCTGTGACGCGAGCGCGAAATTCTCCGCGGCTTCCATGTGGATCGTCAGCACTGCTTCGTTGGCTGCTGCCTGTTGGGCTGCACGCTCAGATTCGGCGCGAGCGACGGTCTTCTTCGCTGAAACCAACTTGATTTGGAACTCCTGCGTGGTCTGTGCAACCTCACGTGCAAGCACTTCTAGTCGCTTCTCCGACTCGGCGATAGCTTCGGCTGCGACAGCCGCTTCGAACTTCAGATCGGTCGCCTCGCGCTCGGACACGGCCTTGACTTCGGCGGCATCACTCTCAGCAGAAGCTTTGAAATGTCGAGCTTCGGCGCGGATCTGGTCAACAGCGGCTTCTCCTTCAGCGCGGCGGTCCTTGATGTCGTCCATGAGGAGGCGTGCGGCGTGTTCCGCTTCACCGACGATCTGCCTCGCGTCACTCTCCGCCTGATCAAGGGCTTCTTTGGCCTCGCGCTTCTTCCGCTTCGCCTCTTCGCGAAACTCCTGCGCCTCCTCCCTGAGGGCCTCTGCTCCTGCCCGGGCACTCTGGAGCGTCTCGGCGGCGGTCTGCTCCGCTTCAAGAGCCATTGCACTGAGGTTCTCCGACTCAGCGACGCGCAGCACGATCTCGGCCAGTCGCTTCTCCGCGATACTCTCAGCTTCGGCGAGCATCTCGAGCGCGGACTCCCGGATATTCTCAGAGTCTGTCCTCGCCTCCTCGCGAAGTGACAGAGCCTCTGCGGCGTGGTCCTCCGCCTCGCTCTGTGACTCCGAAACAAGGGCCTCAATGCGCTTCTCTGCCTGCGCATCAGCGCTCTGGATGGAGCGCTCAGCGGCCTCCTCGGCCATGAGAAGCATGTCTTGGACGCGCTCCTCTGCTTCGTCGTTCCTCTGCTGTGCGTCTGCCTGCACAACCTCAATCTCGGCCGCCACCTGAGCAGCCTTCGCCTGCGCATCCGCTCGGATACGATCGGCAGCAACCTCTGCATCCGCGATCATCTCCATCGACTGTTCCTCAACGCGACGGAGCGTGCCGACCGGGTCGATCTCGACGCCCTGGTCCGACTCGGTGATCAAAGTTCCAGCGATGAGGGCCTCGATCTCGTCGCGAACCTTGTTGCGCTCAGCCAGGAGCTCTTCGAGACGCCGCTTCGCCTCTTCGACCTCCGAGCGCGTCTGGACAACCTCCCTCTGGGCGTGCTCGACGATCTCGGCGGCCTCCCGTTTCGCCGCGTCAAGGTCGAGTGGAACCTCGTCTTCAGCAACACCGACGCCGTCGAGGATCGCGTCGGCCCTCTCTTGGGCTCCGCTCTCTATCTCGGATGCTCTCTTGCGCGCTCGCTCAAGGATGCGGTCCTTTGACTCAAGAACCGCGGCTATGGCTGCGTCGACCGACTGGACTTCGGCATCTTTGACTTTCTGAGCCTCAAACTCGGCGTGCTGAAGGCGGAGTGTCGCTTCGTGCGCCCACTCCTCAAGATCGTGGAACTGCGCCTCTAGTTCACCAAGGAAGGCTCGCACCTCACGCTTGTCATAGCCCTTACGGGATATGGAGAACTCGCGTTTGTCAATGGAGCCAGGGAGTTCGGGGTTGCTGGTAGTCACTGGTTATCCGTTTCTGTCCTTCTCTAGGTTTCGGTCGCCAGGACACGTCACTTTACATCTTTGAGATCTGCTCCAAAAAAACGATGCGAGCGACCTATGAAGAGTCCCCGCGAAGGTGTTCTGCGGATGTCGAGAGCTAAATCGCCTCGACAATCGACGGATCGAGACCCGGGAATGTGCGGAGATACGCACGGCGATCACTCAGGAGCTTCGCGACGAGCCCTGCGTACTCATCAGCCCTGCCCTGGCTCGCGTACATCGCCTTCGGATTGAGAAGGTCTGCATCTTCAACGTCTGCAAGTTCAGTGGCGACGAAGTAGCCGAAGTCCGGATCTTCTTCCCATCTGATCGATCCCTCGACAATGCCTTTCACCACGGCGCTCGAATGTCTGATCTTCACCTTCTTGGACCGCTCGTCGGCCTCGTGACCACCCACCCTGCCCGTGTTCATCACATACACCTCAACGTCTGGCATCGTGTCGAGCAACGCGAGGAAGCGGTTGCCCATGTGGGCGTCATTGTCGAAGAAGAACGGATTCGTGCCGGGGACCCTCAAGCTCTTGCCCGCTTCGGCCGCTCCCCCTGCGCTCGTCCCTTTCGTCTCGCCGAGCATGAAGTAGGCAGCAGCCTGTTCACGCTTGAGCTTGACGACCGCAGGAACGATCGTCTCGTTGCGGTTGAGGAGCAGGATGTAGTCCACTGTGGGAAGGTGGTCCGGCTCGCGATGCCTGATGTTTTCAAGAGGGAATGTCGAACGGCCGTTGAGGGTGTCGGATCCATTGAAGAAGTCAACCCTGCCTTCGGGCGACACCCACGTGTTCTCGAGCCATGCGTCACGGCGGGTCGTGCCTCCGTAGATGGTCGGCTCGTCATCGGGATCGAGCCCGAAGGTCTTCGCGAAACACCCGTTCTCAGATGAGTAGATCTTGCCGCCGGGGAACAGGGCGACGAAATCGTCCTGCACGGGGAGCGAGTCGAGCTGCTGGCGGAACGTCGTGGTGGTCTTCCCTGTGCCGGAGAGGCCGAGAATCAGCGCAGCCTTCTCCTCCCCTCCGATGTCCGGGAAGGTCTTGAGGCCGGAGTGGAGGGCGAGGCCGCCCTGGGAGAACACAAGGTGGTTCCACATGCGCAGGCCACCCATCTTCGACTCACCGAAATAGTCTGATCCAAAGACACGCGTGACGTAATTGTCGTTGTCAACAAGGATCAGGCGGTCACTCGGTTTCCCCGGAGCCATGAGGCCTGGCGTGTAAATGATGGTGAAGTCGGGATTCCACGCGTCATCCTTCGGGAAATACAGCTGCTGCTGCATTGCGGGGATGTTCGCCTGGGTACGTTCTATGTAGAGGCGGCATCCGGTGCGGAACGCGGGGTCTGGCCCGATGTATCCCTCGATCAGGATCATGTCCTTGTCAGCGATGTAGGCGTCCTGTAGGGCAGCCCACGTGTCGTACTCAGAGCGCGGGACACGGTTCTTGAAGTTCTCGACCTCGGTGACAAAGAACGTCGAAGGGCCGAGACGCGCCTTGACGGCAGTCTTGTAGTTGATGTTGTCGAACTCCGTCACCGTGATGTCCGACATGTGCTCCTCGACCCATGAGCGCATCTCTACTTGTGTCGGGTTTACCGCTACCGATCGTGCCTGTGAGAGTTCAAAGCCCACAACTCCTCCTGGTTAGGTGCCGCAATCATACGGGCATTCGCGAGACCGCCAGCGGCCGGAAGATAGGATCGTCAGGTGCTCGCCATCGCCTCTTCGAGCCACGCCGCGAGGCTCTCGCCGACCACGACCGCTCGCTCGGAGAGGGCCCGCTCGGTGCCAGGCCAATCACCATTGTCGGGGAACGATGCTGTCAGATCGACGTAGACCTTGAGTTTCGGTTCCGTCCCCGAAGGCCTTGCAAGGACTCGGCCGGCCTCGCCAAGATCGAGCTGTATGAGGTTCGTCGCGCCGAGGTAGCGCGGCCGATCGTCAGCGCCGACGAGATAGTCGGTCACTCCTTCCACCGGTGTCCCTGCGATCGAGGTCGGGGGCTCCCCCCTGAGACGGGTCAGTGCTGCTGCTATCTCGTCTGCACCGTCTGGCCCGTCACGGCGGATCGAGACCTGGGTAGACACCCAGATGCCGTAGGCGCGGTACAAGTCGCCGAGCCGGTCGAGCACTGTCTCCCCCTCAGACGCCGCTTCCGCCGCGAGGAGAGCGAAAGCCACCGCAGCCGAGATGCCGTCTTTGTCCCGCACAGAGGCGCCAACTGAGTAGCCGAGCGCCTCCTCGAATCCAAGGACGGGACTCCCGTAGCCCTCGTCCTCAAGATCGAGAGCAGCGTTCCAGATCCATTTGAAACCGGTGAGTGACTGCCTCCAGGTAACGCCGTGGGACTCGGCGATAGATCCGAGCATCGGGGTCGACACGACCGAATTCACGACTGTCCGGTCACCTCCCTCGCCGTGCTTGAGCAGAAATTCGGCGAGGAGACACCCGATCTGGTTGCCGCTGAGCGGCGTCCAGAGATCTCCAGGAACGGGGACCGACACGGCGAGCCTGTCCGCGTCGGGGTCGTTCGCAAGCACGAGGTCAGCGTCAATGGCCAGCGCAAGTTCATGTGCGAGGTCGAGCGCTCCCGGCTCCTCAGGATTCGGAAAGCTCAGTGTGGGGAAGGTCCCGTCGGGAGTGAACTGGCGTGCCACCGGATGCACCCGCTTGAACCCGAACCTCCGCAGCGCTTCGGTGACCGACCTGCCTCCCACACCGTGCATCGCGGTGTAGACGATCGAGATCCCTCTGTCTCCTGTCACCGTAGGTAGCACCGACGCTACCGACCGCAGGTAGCCCTCGAAGAGGTCCGGCCCGATCCTCTGGACGTCAGGGTGAGCGTACGGGTCGAGTACCCGAGGCACCTCGTTGGCCGGCCCGACGGCTTCGATCCGCTCCGCGATCTCGGCGTCCGTAGGTGACACGATCTGGATTCCGCTCGCCCCATACACCTTGTAGCCGTTGTCCGCGGGAGGATTGTGTGACGCCGTGATCACGATCGAAGCACACGCTCCAAGCGAGAGGCCTGCGTAGGCAACGAGTGGCGTGGGGGTGGGGTCTGTGAAATATGCGACGCGGAATCCGGCGGCAGTAAGGACACCGAGAGCATCGTCCATGAATGTCTGTGAGGACGGACGTGCATCGCGCCCAATGACAACGAACCGATCCTCGGGGTCGGTGATGGTGATGAAATGCTCGGCGAGACCCGCGGTAGCGAGAATCACTGTCGCCCTGTTCATGCGATTCGACCCGGCTTCGACTGCCCCCCGCAGCCCTGCGGTGCCGAACTCGAGCATGCCATCCATGCGATCTGCCAAAGCGTCCATCTCGTGCGCGTCGAGGAGCGCTGAAAGCTCGGCTCTCGTGCGCGAATCAGGATCACCTTCGATCCACGCCCGTGTCCTTGTTGCGCAATCGGCCATACGCCGAGGCTACCCAGGAGCGCGTGCCCAGGATCATGTCACCGCTCAGAACTACCTCGAGCTGGCGGAGCAACCCATCAGACGGTGAGACCGCTAAGGACGGATTACGATCAGCATCGATGACATCCGCCCTGGGACCTGCGTATCGAGCCACGACCCTTGAGGAACTCACCAAGGGATCCTTCGACGTCGTCATTGTAGGAGGCGGCATCACCGGGGTCGGGTGCGCGCTCGACGCCATCTCACGCGGCCTCTCTGTGGCCCTCATCGAACAGCGAGACCTCGGATCGGGCACGTCAAGCCGCTCATCCAACCTCATCCACGGAGGACTCCGCTATCTCGAACAGTTCGACCTGAAGCTGGTTCGTGAGGCCCTTCGCGAACGGGCACTCCTGTACGAATTGGTCGCGCCGCATCTCGTGTGGCCCATCCCCTTCATCTACCCGCTGAAACATCGTGTCTGGGAGCGTGCCTACATAACCGCCGGGATAACGCTCTACGACATGCTCGCCAAGCTTGGGAACAGCACCTTTCCCCGCCAGCGGCACCTCTCTAAGCGGGAGCTCCGGCGGGTCTTCCCCGGGATCAAGCGAGACGCATTCGTGGGTGGCATCCGCTATTACGACGCGGGGACCGACGATGCGAGGCTCGTCGTCGCTGTGGCACGAACCGCGGCTGCTCACGGAGCTCGCATCCTCACGAGCGCCAGGGTCACAGGATTCGGGCGCGACGAGACCGGGCGTGTGCGCACTGTTGAGGCGACCTGTCTCGAGTCAGGGACGAAGCTCAACATCGCAGCTCGCGTCGTCGTCAACGCGACAGGCGTGTGGACGGATGCAACCGAGATGCTCGTTGGCGATGTCGAGACGGATGTGACCGCTTCGAAGGGGATCCATGTCGTCGTTCCGCGCTCGACGATCGACTCGACCGTCGGATTCATCACGAAGACGAAGACCAGCGTCCTCTTCCTCATCCCTCAAGGCGAATTCTGGATCATCGGGACCACGGACACGCCGTGGGAACTCGATCTCGACCATCCAGCGGCGAGCAAGCGCGACATCGAATACGTGCTCGAGCAGGCCAACCGGATCCTTGAGCGAGAACTGACCCCGGATGACGTCGTGGGCGTCTTCGCCGGCCTTCGGCCGCTCGTGACGGGGAATGTCAATTCGACAGCGAAGTTGTCACGCGAGCACAGCATCACCGAGCCCGTGCCCGGGATGATCACGATCGCGGGAGGGAAGCTCACTACTTACCGGGTGATGGCGGAGGACACCGTTGACCGGGCATGTGAGGCGGCCGGGATCACGGTGCCAGAGACGACGACCGCCCAGATACCGCTCGTTGGATCCGTGGGCTACTCAACGATGCAACGCAACACCGAACAACTCGCCGCGACATACGGCGTGACCGAGAAAGAGATCGAGCGACTCGGGCGGCGCTACGGAGACGAGACCGCGGCAGTGTTGGACCTTGCAGCATCCGATCCGCGCCTCGCCAGGCAGCTGGAATCGAGCAGCTACCTCGGTGCAGAAGTTCAGTTCGCGGTCGAGAACGAAGCTGCCCTCCACCTCGACGACGTCCTCACACGCCGAACCCGTCTCTCCATCGAATCCGCGGACCGTGGAACACGAGCCGCGGAGTTCGTCGCATCGATCATGGCGCCACTTCTCGGCTGGGACAGAGCCTCCATCGACAGAGAGATCGAGCACTACGTCAAACGGGTGGAAGCAGAGCGGGAGTCCCAGACGATGCCTGACGACCAGACCGCGGACGCCGCCAGGCTTGGAGCGCCCGATATTCGCACACTCGGTGCTTAGGCGTTCCCCCTGTAATAGGCGGAAAATCCCCCCGTCGCGCACGAGATGCCCCGGCTCGAAAACGGGCTCCAGCGGACGGTGTCCAGACACGCCAAACCGATATACTTCCCTGACCGTAGCCAGTCCGAGTCGATACAATGCGGGCGCCCTGCCCCCATCGTCCAGAGGCCTAGGACTCCGCCCTTTCAAGGCGGCAACGGGGATTCGAATTCCCCTGGGGGCACAACACGGGGGCGTGGTGAAGTCTGGAGTTCACGCCGGCCTGTCAAGCCGGAGGTCGCGGGTTCAAATCCCGTCGCTCCCGCCAGATCAAGAAGATGTTCGGACCTTCGGGTCCGAACGCCTTCCTATGGTCAGGTAGCTCAGTCGGTAGAGCACCGGTCTGAAAAACCGGGTGTCGGCGGTTCGATTCCGCCCCTGACCACCACGGCGTGTTCGCAGTTATCGAGATTTGTGTTCGCGCTTCGGTGGTAGACCTCGGCTGTCGGTGTGTTCCCTGGTGTGACTTCTCTTGTCATGACTCTCATCGTTCCACACTCGAGAGCCTCCAAGAATCCCAGGGCGAACCAGTTCCTTGCTGAAGGTGTCGATGGGCTTTGTGATCGGTCGTCTCGGCCACACACA
>JASJXX010000113.1 GCA_030123765.1 Actinomycetota bacterium
CGGATGCCGAGATTCGATCTCCTCGGGATCCTTGTGTCCCCGGCGGTGCTACGGGGAGTGCTGGTGGCCAACATCGTGATCGTTGTCTGGCGAATCTTCGCGGTAACCGACCCGTACCGGCTGAGCAGAGACGAACACAATCCCTGGACGTGGGTCACCGTTCTGCTCCTCGCATTTCTCGTTGCGGTGCCCCATGTGGTTATCGCGAAGTACACCCTTGACGCCGCATACGCCCTCGACCAGGTGTTCGTCACCGGGGACATCAGCCCGATGGCTCTCCTCGACGATCCGGCATCGGTCGATGAGCCCCTCGGAGGTCTAGATTCGACGATCCTCGAGGTTGCCGACCCAGCAACAGCGCCTGTGCTCGTGCCCCGCAGCCGCCCACCGCGGAGCCTCCTGTTCACCGCCGGCGTGGGTGATCCCGCTGCAGTCGGTACTCCGACGCGTCGCCCTGGATCCGTCAGATGGGATCTCGGGACCCTCCTCGGTTCCGATTACGACGGGGTCAGCAGGATCACGATCCTCCTCGTGGGAGGTGACGGAGGCCCCGGCCGATCGGGGAACAGGTCTGACAGCATCATGGTCGCAACGTTCGACACGGACACCGGCAAATCCGCGGTGTTCGGGATTCCTCGCAACATGACCCATGTGCCTCTGCCCAGCGAGTGGTCGACCGCATTCATCGACCTTGAGAAGCGTCTGACGCCGTTCGAGGTGCGCAAGCAGTGGACCGACGATGATGGAGATGGCGAGCCGGACCAGTTCGAGCCGTGTCACTGCTTTCCCGACCAGATCAACGCGATGTACCCGTTCACTCGCAAGTGGGTCGACACGTATCCCAATGAAATCGATCCCGGTCTCGCCGCACTCCGGGACACGCTCGAGATTCTCCTTGGGCTCGAGATCGACTATTACGCGATGGTCAACATGTCCGGCTTCGTCCGACTCGTCGATGCGCTCGGGGGTGTGCGAGCGTATGTCACCAGCCATGTAGTGACAGAAGTCTCGCCCGCCCGTGAGGGGGAGGAGTGGATCGAGATCGATCTCGAACCCGGATGGCATCGCCTCGATGGTCACGAAGCCCTCGCATATGTGCGCGAGCGGAAGTCTGTGTCGGATTACACGCGCATGAAGCGCCAGCGGTGCCTGCTCAAGGCCGTGGCTGCCCAGATCGAACCGGCGACCGTCGTGAGGCGCTTCTCTGCGATTTCGAGGGCCTTCGCGTCGTCTGTGCGCACAGACATACCGCGCGAATTTCTGCCCGGGCTGCTCAGGCGCGGTTCGTCGCTCGATCTGGGTGACATCGCCACCATCGGGTTCGTGCCCCCGTTCTACACACCTGTGCTCGATCACCGAGGGAAGCCGACGCCTGACCTCCTTCGGATCCACGCCATGGTCCGTTGGGCGCTCAGCGCGGAGTCCGACACGGAGTTCGACACCGGACGCGACAGCGAGTGTCGAATCTGATTGGGTGTACAAGTTTCTGCATGCGGTACCGTTCGGGTGTCAGATATTCCAAGGGGGATGATGGCGACGGCAGCATCTTCAGTGAATAGGTCGGGGCCGCGTCCCTGGGTCGCTGCAGCCCTGAGCATTCTGCTGCCGGGTCTCGGGCACGCGTACTCGGGGAGGTACCTGCGAGGCCTGCTGTGGCTCTCTCCGGTCATCGCCGCGTTCTTCGGGGCGTTGCTCGTTCTCGACTTCGCGGTCTCTGATCTTGTAAATGCTGCTCTGTCTCCCACCGTGCTGTGGGGCGTCTTCTGGCTCAATATCGTTGGCGCGGTATGGAGGATCAGCGCCGCGACCGACGCGTTCTCACTCGCAAGCGCGGAATCGGCTCACGTCACCACTGCAATAGGTGTTGCTGTCGGTTGGTCGATGCTCCTGCTCCTTGCGGTCGCACCGCACCTCATAGTCGCAAGGTACACGCTCGACGCCATCTCCCTTGTTTCGTCGGTCTTTGTCGCCGACGGAGACTTAGGGGCGCATGAGCCTGTTATTCCGATCGGGACGGACGCAGATATCGTGCCTGATCCTGCCCTGCCTGTGGTTGTGCCTGGTTCCGCGCGTGTCTTCGAGTCGATATTCGACGAAAGCGCGTGGGATCCGGATGCGATCAAGGTACGAATCAAGATCGCGGGGGATCGCCACCAGAGCGATGACGCGCCTTTCCTCTCGTTCAACGAGCGCGTCGGCGCGCGACGGATCACGGTACTGATCGCGGGCGGGGACGCGGGTCCCGGCAGGGGAGGAATGCGGACGGACACGATGATCGTTGCGTCGATGCATACCGGGACAGGTAGGGCTGCACTCTTCAGCTTCCCGCGTAACCTTGGATCGATCCCCCTCCCGGAGAAATTCAAATCTGCGTTCGAGGGACTCGAGAAACGACTCGCGCCTGCTCCCCAACCCCTGGCAGAGGGTGAGGCGCCGCCTGAGTGGGAGAGCTGTGAGTGCTTCCCAGACCAGATGAACTCCATTTACTCCCACACTCGCAGGTGGACCCGCAGCTATCCCAGTGAGGTCGATCCGGGCATGGCCGCGCTTCGGGACGTGATCGAAGGTCTGATGGGCGTCAACATCGACTATTACATGCTTCTGGACATGGCCGCGTTCGTCGACCTCGTCGATGCCATCGGAGGGGTTGACGTGTACGCGCAGAAGCCGCTCCAATCGGAGGTGTCGCCACCGAGGGAGGGTGACGCGTGGGCGAAGGTCGACATCGAGGTCGGTTGGAATCATCTCGATGGGCCACAGGCCTTAGCGTATGTCAGGGCCAGGAAGGGCTCGAGCGATTATGCGCGGATGCAGCGCCAGCGATGCATGGTGCGGGCAGTCGCAGCGAAATCACATCCCATCACGTTGCTGCGACGCTTCCCTGCGATTGTCGACGCGGTCCGGCACTCCGTCGTGACGGACATTCCAAGATCGTTCGTAGCGGACTTCATCGCTACCGCGTCGAACCTCGACTTCGATGACATTCAGACCGTTGGGTTCACTCACGCGTACTGGCAGGACGAGCGAGATCACCTCGGACACCCTGTACCCGACGTGGAGAAAATTCAGAATAAGGTTCGGCGGGTGTTCGCGGGCCTCGGTGGAGACAAACCCGTCGACGT
>JASJXX010000024.1 GCA_030123765.1 Actinomycetota bacterium
AGGAGCCTTGAGCGGCTCTCGATGGAGTACGTCGACCTGTATCTCATTCACTGGCCCGTCTCTGAGAAGACCGCAGACACTTGGCGCGCTATGGAGCAGATCAAAGCGCAGGGCCTTGCGAGGGCCATCGGTGTCTCAAACTTCGAACCGCGCCACCTTGACGAGCTGATGGGGGGAGCGAACGTCGTGCCCTCGGTGAACCAGGTCGAGCTCCATCCGAATCTTCAGCAGCACCACATCCGTGCTGCGAACGCGGCCATCGGATGCCTCACCCAGGCGTGGAGCCCGCTCAAGAAGGCGCAGGTGATGAGCGACGCGACGATCGGTCGCATCGCGGACGAACTGGGCGTCACTCCCGCACAGACCGTGCTCCGATGGTTGCTGCAGTCAGGCATCGCGACCGTCCCGAAGTCGGTGCGACAGCATCGAATCCGCGAGAATCGGGACGTGTCCTCCTTCTCGCTCAGCCCGGACCAGATCGCGGCAATCGACTCCCTCGACAGCGGGGACCGCGTCGGTCCAGATCCAGAAGACAGGGACTTCTAAGAGGTGCTGATGGATAGCGAGGCCTCTACAGGCGTTAGCATCCGATCGCTACCTACAACCTTGGATGCGCGCATGACATGGACTCCCGACAGCTGGCGTCTCAAACCAATTCGACAACAACCGGACTACCCGGATCCAGATGCGTTGCGCGAGGTCGAGAAAGAACTTGCGTCCTCGCCCCCTCTTGTTTTCGCCGGTGAGGCGCGTCGTCTCCGTGGTCAGCTCGGGGCCGTTGCCAGAGGAGAAGCGTTCCTCCTCCAAGGCGGCGACTGCGCTGAGTCCTTCGCTGAGTTCCACGTCGACACTATTCGAGATACCTTCAAGTTGATGCTTCAGATGGCTGTCGTGCTCACGTATGCAGCTTCGATGCCGGTCGTGAAGGTCGGTCGCATGGCCGGGCAGTTCGCGAAGCCCCGTTCGTCAAATCTCGAGGTTCAAGATGGTGTATCACTGCCGAGCTATCGCGGGGACAACATCAATGGAATAGCGTTCGATGCGGATGCGAGAACTCCAGACCCGAAGCGACTTGTGAAGGCGTACTACCAGTCCGCCCTCACACTCAACCTCCTGCGGGCGTTCGCCCAGGGCGGCATGGCTAATCTTGAGGAGGTCCATCGCTGGAACCTCGAGTTCATCAAGGACAGCCCCCAGTCGGAGCGTTACGAGATTCTCGCTCGAGAGATCGACGCAGCGGTTGCTTTCATGCGAGCGGTCGGGATCACGCCCGAGAGCGTGCGCGAGTTACGCGAGACCGACTTCTACACGAGTCACGAGGCTCTCCTCCCCGGATACGAAGAGGCTTTCATCCGGGTGGACAGCATGTCGGGCGACCACTACGCGACTTCGGCGCACATGCTGTGGATTGGCGATCGCACACGCCAGCTCGATGGAGCTCACGTGGAGCTTCTTCGTGGCGTCGAGAACCCGATCGGTCTCAAGTGCGGACCCTCCCTTGAGCCCGACGACCTCATTCGCCTCATCGCTGTGCTGGATCCGCAGAACGACCCGGGGCGACTGACACTCATCACGCGTCACGGTGCTGACGATGTCGACCGGTACCTGCCCCCACTCATTGCAGCAGTTGAGAGGGAGGGCCTTGACGTCGTCTGGTCGTGCGATCCGATGCACGGCAATACGATCGTGTCGTCGAACGGCTACAAAACCCGGCCTTTTGAGCGAGTTGTCGCAGAGGTTCGCCGCTTTTTCGCGATCCATCGATCGATGGGCACCCACCCGGGTGGCGTGCACATCGAACTGACAGGGCAGAACGTCACGGAGTGCACGGGTGGCGCCACCCGCATTGGGGAAGAGAACCTCGCCGACCGGTACCACACCCACTGCGATCCGAGGTTGAACGCCAGTCAGTCACTCGAACTCGCTTTCCTCATCGCCGACGAGCTCAAGGTGGGAGCCGCCCTAGGGGCCTGACATGAAGGCCGTCTATGTCGGAGTTGAGCTAGGCGGCACCAAGATGGTCGTCGCGGCTGGCACGGGCGATGGCCGAGTGGAGCAGCGTGAACAGATCCCGACGACGGATCCGGACACGACGCTGGCCGCGGTGCGATCAGCGATCCTCAGGGCCGCTGTGGGACGGCCGATCGCAGGTCTGGGGCTCGCCTCTTTCGGTCCGATCGATCTCAGACAAGGGAGCGGGACGTACGGCGAGCTCATCACGACTCCGAAGCCCGGATGGACAGGGGTGAACGTGGTGCAAGAACTTGCTGAGGGCCTGGATGTCCCGGTGAGTATTGACACCGACGTCAACGGTGCGGTGCTCGCGGAGGTGATCTGGGGGGCGGGACGCAGCTACGACCACGTTGCTTACCTCACGATCGGTACGGGGATCGGGGGAGGTATCTGGTCGAACGGGCGGATCATCCATGGAGCGAACCACTCCGAGATAGGACATATCAGGGTCCCACGCTTCCCCGACGACCTGCACAGCAGCTCGTGCCCCTTCCATGAGGACTGCCTGGAAGGTATGGCTTCGGGGACCGCGGTGCGGGAGCGGTGGGGGATGCCTGCACAGAATCTCGGAAGTCTCACTTCCTCGGCCACCCGCCTCGAAGCCTGGTATCTCGCACGGGGCATCGCCGCGCTTTGTACCGTCGTGCCGGTCGATGTGGTCATCATGGGCGGAGGGATCGCGAAGCTCCCATCGCTTCACAGCGAAATCGCGAAGGAGCTGGACGCGGCGACGGGTATGTATCCGCCCGTTCCGTTCGGTGAAGGAGGCCCGCGTATCGTCCCACCTGATCTTGGAGAGGATGCCGGCGTGATAGGGGCGATCGAGCTCGCGCACAGGGCTGCCACGGAGTCCACGGCGTAGCGAGGACGGGCAGACCATCGCGTCTTTTCATGCGTAGAGCGTCGCGCGCGGCGGCTGCGCTGGCTACCGGTCAGACACGTCCGGCCTGTATAGCAGACGTCGTCGTGCAGAGGTGGTCGGATAGCACCTTCCACACAGACCCGTGGGCAAGCTCATAACGCATCGATCGGAGCGTGGCGAGGAAGGTGGGAATCGCGGCGCTAGCGGACATTGGATTCGGGCGTGCGAGGTCAAGAACTGCCTCGTCGGGCCTGAGAACGAGAATCTCGGTCTCGGGCCACTGTTGACGAATCTTGGCAAGTTCAGTTGCCAACGCGGTGCGCCCCGCAGTGTCGAAGATGTCCTCGTAGAACCTTCCGCCGCTTCTCGGCGCCGTTGCAGCGAGGGGGGCAAGGACGAGGAGAAGGTCGAGGCGCTCCGGACAGGCGAGAACGAGGTCAGCCGATGTGCCCGAGGCGAGGCCACCATCGGCGTACCAACGACCATCGATGAGGACGGGCTCGTAGACGAAAGGCACAGCGCTTGAGGCGGCCACTGCATCTCCGAGTGTCACATGCGGCGCAGCCTCTGTACCGAAGGGAACCCGCGCTCTTCGCTCAACGTCATAGGCGACCAGGACGGTTGGTTTTGAAGGCCAGGTCTCGGCGAGGGGCCCTATTGTGTCGGCGACCCACTCGCGCAGACCATCCGTGCGGTACATGCCGGGGCTTCCGAGTACCGCGTGGAGACTGGGACGACGGATTGCAGGGAGGAGTCCGCGCTTGAGCCATCTGATCGCTCCTCGCGGTGTGCCTCTCCGATAGAGATAGCCGTTGAGCCAGGCGTGTATCTCGTCCTGGGTCTCCCCGGTCCCTGCGAACGTGTCGAGATGGAGAGCGTCGCCACGGACCATGGCCCCCACGAACGCCCCCGAAGAAGTCCCGACGATGACGGACGCATCATCGGGATCCCATCCGGTGGCCATCTCAAGGGCAAGCAACGTTCCGAAGTGGAACGCCGCCCCTGTGATACCTCCGCCACCGAGAACCAATCCAACTCTGCTCACTGGCGGCAGCATAGGGATGGCCGATGAGCGACTGTCGACAGGGGGACGTTTAGCATGACGTGGCTCGTGACCCGTGATACCCGACTGACACGTTTCCTCGACGAGGTCGCCACCGCTGACCTCTCTCCACCCCTGAGTGACATCAAACTTGATGCGATCTCGGATCCTGAGCGCCTGGTGGTCATAGAGGAGGCTGATGCAATCGTCGCGGTGGGTGTCGTAGCGGTGCATCTTCAGAGTGACTCGACACGCCACTGGGCGGTGGAGACGGTGCTTCGGCCAGGCCTCCGCTTTGCCGCCTTCGAGGATCGACTTCTGAAGGTAGCGCTTGACCTCGTCCCTCGTGGCGACCCTCGGTCGGTGTGGTCGCACCGACGCTCACTCGACGCTGCGCTGGTGCGTGCTCGCTTTACGGTTCGCAGGGAGCTGGGATATCTTGTTGTCGGCCTCCCGATTCCCGGCTCCGAGGATGTTCTGCAGACCCGACCGTTCCGGGCAGAGGAGGACGCGGCGGCAGTGCTTGCGCTCAACGCTGCCGCGTTTGCTGGACATCGAGAGGCGGCTTCTCTCAACGAGGAAGAACTTGGCCGGCTTATGGCAGAGTCGTGGTTCGACCCGTCAGGCCTACTGATACACGAGGAGCGGGGGGCAGTCGACGCGTTCTGTTGGACGAGGGTGCACGCGGATGGATCTGGCGAGATCTTCCGGATCGCGGTCGCCCCGCGAACTCAGGGACGAGGACTCGGGCGGGCGATGGTGAACGCTGGCTTCGACTACCTGGCTCGCCAGCAAGGCCTCGAGCGTGGGACACTGTGGGTCGACAAGGCCAATCGGCAAGCCATCTCCCTGTATCGAAGTATCGGGATGACCGAAGAAGTGGTCAACCGTGAGTGGGAGTACGAAGACGCCTAACCGAAGCGTTGTCCGCAGGTGGGACAGTGCTTGTCGACTTCACGGGTCTGCGCCTGACACCAGGGGCAGGGTAAGTCCCAGGATTCTTCCACAAGCGCCACCTGCGTTCGCAGACCGAAATCGGCCGGGTTCAAACCCTTACCGCCGATCGCGAGGACTGCCACGGTTACGAATACTGCAGCGAGTGCCATCTCCAACATCACGCTCCCTCCGTCGGATACTCCACTGTAGGTAGAGGTCGCGAAAAACTGTGGTATTTCGTTCTCCTCAGATCCGTGTCTCAGTTGGAAGACCCGACCTGCGTGGTGTACGAGTGCAGGGTTCTCTGGGAGCATGTCAATGTTCGAACGTCCTGCGTCGTGAACATGATCCACCACAGATGGTTGGTGGCCGGAGTCGAAGATCTCAGCGGCGTGGCTCCACCCCGAGAACGCGAAGAACTTCTCGCGCTCCCTCCACTCTCTTGCGCTGGCCCCGTGTACCCCCAGAGGGGTGGTGCGGAAGCCATGAGAGCTCCGATACACGTGAGTCGCACCGGTGACGGGAGTCGGGGAAGACAACTCCTGGACGGTTCCACCTACCGCAAGACTTCGGGCAACGGCATCGCGGATGCACACCGATCCTCTCTCATCGGTTTCGTTCTCGCGTGTCATGACAGCCAGACCGAACAATGCAGGTATCCTCGCAGCTCACCCATTAGGAAGCAGCGAAATGCCGGTAACCATCACACTTCTCGACGGCTCCGAACGGGAGTACCACGACGGTGTCACGGGTTACGACATCGCAACAGACATCGGGCCGCGCCTTGCGAAGGCTGCCGTAGCGGTGACCGTCGATGACGCGATGTACGACTTACACCGCCCCATTGCCCAGGACGCCGTGGTCTCGATCGTAACGGAGAACACGGAGGCCGGGCGACACATTCTCCGTCACTCGGCGGCCCACATCATGGCCCAATCCGTGCTCGCCCTCTTCCCCGGTGCCAAGTTTGCGATCGGTCCCGCAATCGACGATGGCTTCTACTACGACTTCCAGGTCGATAAGCCATTCACCCCGGAGGATCTCGTTCGCATCGAAGCGAAGATGCGTGAGATTGTCGCTGCTGACCAGGCATTCGATCGAGGTGAGCTCAAGCTCTCTGAGGCGATCGAAGTGTTCTCAGACCAGCCCTTCAAACGCGAGATCATCGAAGGCGTCGACTCTGGCGAAGGTGTCGGATCCGACATGGTGAGCGTCTATCGCAATGACGGGTTCATTGATCTGTGTCGTGGTCCGCACATTCCTTCGACTGGCAGGCTCAAGGCTTTCCGCGTCACACGGTCTGCTGGCGCCTACTGGCGTGGTGACGAGAAGAAGCCGCAGCTGCAGCGGATCTACGGAACCGCGTGGGAATCAAAGAAGGCCCTCGACGCGTACATGGTCCGTCTTGAGGAGGCTGCGAAGCGCGACCATCGGAAGCTCGGGGCGGAGCTTGATCTGTTCTCATTCCCATCCGAACTGGGGAGCGGTCTGGCGGTATGGCATCCCAAAGGTGGGATCCTTCGGCGCACAGTCGAGGACTACTCGCGTCGGACACATGCAGCGTTCGGATATGACTACGTCGTGACGCCGCACATCGCTAAGGCCGGGCTCTGGGAGACGTCGGGTCACCTGCGCTTCTATCGCGACGGCATGTATCCGGCGATGGTGCTCGACGCAGGGGAGAACCGCAAGGGCGAGGAGTACTTCGTCAAGCCGATGAACTGTCCGTTCCACATTCTGATCTACAAGAGCAGAAGCCGCTCCTACCGCGAGTTGCCGATGCGACTGTTCGAACTCGGAGCGGTGTACCGATACGAGCGGTCAGGAGTGCTCCACGGCCTCATGCGCGCGAGAGGCTTCACCCAGGACGACAGCCACATCTTCACGACCGAAGCACAGCTCGGCGCCGAACTTCAGAGTCTGCTCGATTTCGTCCTGATGGTGCTCCGGGATTTCGGGTTCGACGAGTTCGAAGCTGATCTCTCCACAAAGCCTGAGAAGGGGATCGGCGATCCCGAGTTGTGGGTCAGAGCCGAGGAGCATCTTGCCTCTGCGCTCCAGAGCGCTGATCTACCGTATCAAGTGGCGCCCGGGGAGGGAGCGTTCTACGGGCCGAAGATCGATATCCACATCCGGGACGCGATCGGACGTCGATGGCAGCTGTCGACGATCCAGCTCGACTTTGGGAATCCAGAGAATTTCGAACTCGAATATACATCTAGCGAGAACACGCGGGAGCGCCCCGTGATGATCCATCGAGCGCTCTTCGGATCCGTGGAACGATTCATCGGGATCCTCACCGAGCACTACGCAGGTGCGTTCCCACCATGGCTTGCACCGGTGCAGGTCACGGTGGTGCCGGTCGCAGATCGTCACATCGAGTACGCGAACTCCGTTGCGGAGGTTCTCGGATCACAGGGCATTCGCGTCGAAGTCGATACCGCAGTTGAGACCGTCGGCGAGAAGATCAGGAGAGCAATCACACAGAAGCATCCGTTCGTGCTCGTTGTCGGCGACAGCGATGTCGAGAGCGGCACTGTGGGGATGCGAGTTCGTGGCGAGGACGTCGAGGAACGCGGCATCTTGCTTGACGAAGCAGCCAGGCGAATCGCTGAGATCGTCGCGCCTCCCCGTTAAGGACAAGCTCCGCGCAGCGCGGGGGTAGGCTTTCGTCTGCGCCGATCTGCCTCCGGCTCTCATTCCTACGAAGGACTCTGTGAAAGCACTTATCAAGCTACTCGCCGCCGTCGTGCGGAGAGCCCCATGGGCCGTGATCGTGGTCACGATCACGATCACCGTCGTCCTGGGGTCGTTCGCCGCCGATTTCCGACCTGCGACGGACCAGAATGCTGCCTTTGCCCCCGACGCTCCCGAGCTTGCCGCGTCGGCGCAGATCGCTGCAACGTTCGGTGCAAATACGCGGATGCAGGTGCTGATATCCAGCACGACGGGAGACGTCGTCACTCTCGACGCGTACCGAGCGGTTTCGGAGATGACCCGGTCTCTGCGAGAGAGCGAGGGATCGCAGTATCTCGTCGATCAGCCGCAATCCCCCGGTGTTGTGAGCTATCTCGCTCCCGTCCAATTCGCACTAGAGGCCGGTGCCCCTGTCCCCAGAACCGACGCTGAGGTCAAGGCGCTCTACCTCGCTGGATTGGCGCAAGCACCGAGGGAAACGCAATCTTTCTTCAGAACCCTCGTGTCGGACAACGCGGATTTTGAGAACGCCACGGTTGAGTTTGGCCTGAGCATCATCACGTACCGAGACGTAGAGGACTTTGACGAGGGTGCTGCTCGGGCCCTGGCCTTCCACGATGTGATCGTCGGCACTCCGACAACCGCGACGGTCACGCTCGAGCCTTTCAGCTTCGCGCTGATCACCGCTGCTTCGGATGACTTTCAGGCGGAGGTTGCCCGATTGTTGGCGGCAGCGGCATTCATCATTCTGCTCGTGCTCTCCATCGTCTTCCTGGTTCGCTCCCGCAACGGAGTGGACCGTCTTCTCTACCTCGTGGGGCTTGGCATCATGGGGATGGGTTCAGGTGTTGTCGCAGCGCCCGGGCTCGCGCTCATCTTCCCCGATCTGTTGCCACAGTCATGGGGGAGTGCCGAACTCGGTTCGGTTCTCCGGATCGGGGTGTTGTGCTACGTCGCGGCGTTCATGCTCTGGACATTCGGAAGCAGGCGATTACGCCGTACGACCGCGGATACGTTGCTCACCTTCCTCACGATCGGATTCGCGATTCAGTGGATGAACGGGTACGGGCACCTGAGGTTCGAGGATGCCAGCCAGATGTCTCAGATCCTCCCCATCCTTCTGATCGGCCTCGGTGTTGACTACTCGATCCATATGACGGCCAGATACCGCCAGGAGCTCCACTCGGGGAGGTCTGTGGACGATTCGATGGCTACAGCCGTTCGGACCGTCGGGATCGCCCTCGTCCTTGCAACTGTCACGACGGCTGTCGGATTCCTCACGAACGTATTCAACGATATCCCGGCACTTGCTGAGTTCGGTGAGCTGGCAGCAGTCGGAATATCGGTGTCGTTCCTGCTCATGCTCACGTTCGTGCCCTCGGTCAGGGAGCTGCTCGACAGGCGCGCAGAACGCCACGGAAGACTCGACACGGAAGGTCTTGAGGCGGGGGAGTCGCGTCTCCTTCCCCGGCTCATGGGGAGGACCTCAATTCTTCCCCGCAAGTTCGCTGCCGGGACGGTGATCGTTGCGGTTCTCCTTGCTGGCGTCGGGACGGTCGGAATGACGAAGCTCTCCACTGAGTTCTCCTTCCTGGACTTCGTCCCGACAACCTCCCCCTTGAGAGGAACCGGCATCACCCTCAGCGAGCGATTCAACTTCCCTGAGACGACCTCCGTCGTGGTGAACGGCGATGTTGCAACAGGTGCGTCGTGGAACGTTCTGCTCGCTGCGAGCCTCGCCGCAGCTCACGTCGACCACGTGCAGTACGTCGTCACCGAAGCAGGAGTGCGGTTCCCCTCCGGACTCTCTCTCACCTCCGTGATCGCCCAGTGGATCGACCCGACCTCTGATGCGTACGATCCGCGGATCGCCGGAGTTGCCTCGGATCTCGGACTCACACAGGGTCTCACCGCCCCGCCCGGTACAGATCTGACAGTGTTGTATGACGAGGCTTTCGCCAAGAATCCCCTCACTATGTCAGCGGTGCTTGGGTCGTCAGGCGCAAGGTACGACGCAGCTCTCTACAACTTCAACACGACGGCAGGTGAACGAGGGGCAGGTGATCTAGCCGTCGGACTCAACACGGCGTTCGGGACGGTGCCTGAAGCAGGGCTCGAGTCCGTGGCGACGTCGAACTTCATCATCACCAACCTTGTCATCAAGACGCTGCGCGACTCCCAAACTCTCTCACTGCTCCTGACGCTGGGGGCCGCGTTCGTGTTACTGGTACTCAACTTCTGGTTTCAGTCAAGGCGGCCGATGCTCGGCGTGATCACAACGGTGCCTGTGGCAATGGTCGTTGTCTGGGTGTTCGGACTCATGGCACTCTTCGGCATTCCCTTCGGCCCGGTTACGGCAACAATCTCCGCCCTCGGAATTGGCATCGGTATCCCGTACATGATCCATGTCACTCACCGATACCTCGAGGAGAGGCTTGTGGCAGCCTCTGAGGATGAAGCGATCACCGAGACGCTCACCCACACAGGTGGGGCGCTCGCGGGCTCTGCCATCACAACGATCGCCGGCTTCGGGATCCTGGTCACTTCGACTGCTATCCCGTTCCGACAGTTCGGGTTCGTGACGGCCTACACGATCCTTCTCGCTCTCGTCGCCGCCGTGCTCGTGCTTCCATCAATGCTCGTACTGTGGGATCGGTGGCACCGCAGACGCGAGAAGGATTCCGTTGATGGAGACCTCCTCCGAGCCGCCTCTGGCGAGAGAGCCTGAGCGCTCATGTCGCCGTTGAACACATCGGAGCTGAGTGGCGATTCTGGCAAACCTGCTCCGTTTCGGGTTCTCGACACATCCAACCGCAGGAGCGCCGCCATCGTGTACCTGGTGGTAGCTGCGTTCACCGGCGTGCTCGTCGTGACGACCGACATCACCCCCCTCTGGGCAACCGCGGTGCTCCCCCTCGTACTCCTCGCCGCTTATCACTTCCTCACAGGGAGGCGGATGCGCATCAGCGACATGGAGGCAATCAGGATTGGCTCGGCAACAGCGCCCTTCGAGGTAGGCCATGGTTCAGCAACACTCGGCTTTGCCGGCATGCTTGCAAAACCTGTCTGGCAGGTCCTCGTATTCGAAGCAGGCGCGACACCGCTGCACCAGGCGCTCGTCACGGTCGACGCTTTGAGCGGAGAGGTGCAGGGCATCTATACACAGAGTGTGCCACCGCTCTGAGACGCGACGTGCCTAGCGCTTCTCCAGCAGAACATAGTCCCGGGCGGGTTCACCGACGTAGAGCTGGCGGGGGCGCATGATCCGGGTATCGGGATCGGTGGTCATCTCGATCCAGTGGGCGATCCACCCGGGGAGTCGACCGATGGCGAAGAGCACCGTGAACATGCGCGAGGGGAATCCGAGTGCCCTGAAGATGATGCCGGAGTAAAAGTCGACGTTCGGGTAGAGCTTCCGCTCTACGAAGTACTCGTCGTTGAGGGCTGCAGTCTCAAGTTCCTGAGCGATGTCCAGCAACGGATCCGACCTCTCCATGCGAGCTAAGACGTCCTCGGCGAATGATGCGAGGATTCTCGCGCGAGGGTCATAGTTGGTGTACACCGAGTGGCCGAAACCCATGAGTCGGAACGGGTCGTTCTTGTCCTTCGCTCGTCGAAGAGTTGACTCGATCGTTGCGTCCGGATCGTCGTGGATCGCTTGCAACATCTCAATCACTGCCTGGTTGGCGCCTCCATGGAGGGGGCCCCACAACGCACCCATCCCCGCTGCGACGCTCGCGAACATGTTCGCCCTCGACGATCCGACCGCGCGCACCGTTGCCGTCGAACAGTTCATCTCGTGGTCTGCGTGCAGGATGAGGAGGACATCGAGCGCCTTCACGATCGATGGGTCGACGCGATCCTGGCGGCCCGGTCGGGCGTACATCATGTGCAAAAAATTCTCCACGTAGGAGTAGTCGGGGTTCGGATACATGTACGGCTCACCGATCGACTTCTTATATGCCCAGGCTGCGATCGTCGGCAGTTTCGCTATCAGCGTTCGAGCGCCGGCGTCAATCTCGCGTTTACGCGTGGGTCTGCGGTACACGTCATAGAAGGTCGAGATTGCGCTGGTTGCCGAGTTCAGGACCGCCATCGGGTGTGCCCTGCGGGGGAACGCGTCGAAGAACGAGCGCATCTCCTCGTTGAGCATCGTCTGGGCGCTGATGTCGCTCTCCCAAGCAGTGAGCTCGGCCGCTGTTGGCAGCTCTCCGTACAACAGGAGGTACGCGACTTCGATGAACGAGGAGTGCGACGCGATCTCTTCGATTCCATAGCCGCGGTATCGCAGTTCGCCGGTGCTGCCATCAATGTAGGTAATGGAAGACTTTGCGACCGCTGTGTTCGCGAAACCTGGATCGAAGGTGACGACGCGGGCCTGGGCCCTGAGTCTCCTGATATCGATGCCGGGGAGGCCCATTACCGAGTCGTGGACATCAAGCTCGTAGGGCCCACTCCCAACGTCAAGCGTTACATTTCGTTCGATCATGCGTTCTGACCCTTTCGTGTCCATGCCACGAAGCCGTGGACGCGGAACGGCTTTCACTCCTCGAGGAGTAGTCTGGGATTCTAACCTGAGATGGAACTGTCGAAACGTGTGCTACCTTTGCGCCGCGAAGGAGACGGGAACTTGATCGATTTCAACGGGCGCAAGAGGGTGGCTCCCTTCCTCGAGCCAATCGCAGCTGGTCTCGCCCGGCTCGGCTTCACGCCGACTGTCGTCACAATCCTGGGTCTCGCGGTGACGGTCGGTGGAGCTGCGCTGATCGCGTCGGGGAGCCTCCTTGTCGGAGGATTCGTGGCAGGTACCGGTGTAGTACTCGATGCTCTGGACGGCCCGCTCGCCCGGAGGCTGGGAACGTCTTCAGAGAGAGGCGCGTTCATGGACACCATGTCCGATCGGCTTGGGGAGATCGCCGTATGGTCCGGTGTATCTATCTATCTCAGCAGCGAACCTCGACTTCTCGTCCTGTGCACGATCGCGCTCGCGTTCTCACTCCTCGTTCCCTACGTTCGCGCGAAGGCGGAGATCGCCGGTCTTGACGGCAGGGGCGGCTGGATGGGGAGAGCGGAGCGAATGCTGCTCATCCTGGTAGGTGTCATGGCTGTAGACCTCGGTGCTCCGATCATGGAACCACTCCTGTGGGTATTTCTGATTCTCACCGGCTTGACGGTCGCACAACGAGTCCGTAAGACCTGGCAGCAGCTCGACGCGTGAAGGAGTGGATCGCCTACATCGCGTTCCTGGTCGCAGCGTTCCTCTTCGGGCTTCTCCCGGAGTCTGCTGCACGGAGCTTCGGCACGTGGGCGGGTGAGAGGGCATCCAAGCGGAAGAGAGCGAGAAGGACACTCCTGGCAGGTCACATGCGACGGGTGTTGGGCCCTGGCTCGTCCGAGATCGAGATTGCAGAGGCCGTGGACGGCATGTATCGGTCCTACGGGAGGTACTGGGCCGAGACGCTGTGGTTCAGGCCCCGGCGCCGCGACACGATTCTGAAGAGCGTGCGACGCGTCAACTTCGGACCCGTGCTCGACGCGAAAGCCGCGGGGAGAGGCATCATCTTCGCCCTCCCACACATCGGAAATTGGGAGATCGCCGGGCTGATAGCGGAGGAGATGGATCTGAACTTGATGGCGGTCGCTGAGCACCTGCCGAACGAGAGGATCACCAGGTGGTTCCTCACCCTGCGAGCCAAGTTAGGCATCGAGATCGTGCTCACATCGGATCCCGACCGCAGATCGAGAATGATCCGGCATCTCAAGGAGGGGGGAGCGCTCGCACTGCTCGCCGATCGCGATGTGACACGACGGGGCATCTCCGTGGACTTTTTCGGTGAGGAGACGACCGTGCCGTCAGGTCCGACAGCTCTTGCTGAGAGCACGGGATCCGCTCTCATTCCGGTAGCTGTCTACTTCAACGATGGCCCCGGATACACGATCGTGGTTGGAGACTCGATCACCCTCCCCGTCCACGGCACACGATCCGAACGAATCAGAGGTGGCGCTCAGCTCGTTGTCTCCGTCCTCGAGGAGATGATCAGGGAGAAGCCTTCACAGTGGCATCTCTTCCAACCGAACTGGCCCTCCGATAGGGAGTCCGACACTCAGGCGAGTCGATGAGAGTCGCCATCGTGAGTCCATACGACCTGGGGATTCCTGGTGGCGTGCAAGATCAAGCCATCCGGCTCACCCGCTGGCTCCAGGATCTCGGCCATGATCCGGTCCTCGTCGGCCCCGGCAGAGACGGCCCGGATGGTGCCGTCCTGCTCGGTTCCACGATCCGTATCACCGTGAACAGGGCGATCGCTCCTATCGCTGTGGACCCGAGAGTCGTCGCGAGGCTGCGAAGCGCGGTGGAGGGCGTCGACGTCGTGCACATCCACGAGCCGCTGATGCCGATCGTGGGAGCTGCGGCGACGGCGATGCGCAGACTTCCGACGGTTGGCACATTCCACGCCGACCCTCCCCACTGGGCGCGTCTCGGTTATCAGATCGGGTCTCCGCTCTGGCGGCGCCTGATTCGCCGGCTCGATGTTGTCACGACAGTCAGCGACGTGTCCGGGTCGGCGATAGCGTCCTTTGCTCATCCACGCGTGATCCCCAACGGCGTCGACGTCAGGGAGTACGGCCAGGCCGTCCAGGTCAAGGGGCGAGTCTCGTTTCTCGGGCGTGACGACGCAAGGAAGGGGCTCGACGTGCTCCTCAAGGCGTGGCCGATCGTGTGTGAAGCTGTACCCGGTGCGACGCTCCACGTCATCGGTGTTGAACGTGACGAGGAGAGAACCGGCGTTACGTTCCTGGGCCGGGTTGATGAGGAGATGAAGCGCACCGAGCTTGCTCAGGCCGAGGTGTACTGCGCTCCGAACCTGGGAGGGGAGTCCTTCGGAATCGCGCTCGCCGAAGGCATGGCGTCGGGTTGTGCCGTCGTCGCGTCAGCGATCCCTGCGTTCGTCAACCTTCTCGGCGACTCCGGGCTGCTTGTACCCCCCGGTGACCATCACGCTCTCGCTCGAAGCATTGTGCGGTTCCTCTCCGACGGAGAGCTCCTCTCCGCGCTGCAGGCAGCGACGGTGGAGCGTGTTGCTCGATTCGACGGACTCCTGGTGGCCGAAAGATACCTTGAGGCGTACGCGGATGCACGGGCGCGACACCGCACGTAATGGCCCGGCTATCTCGTGTAGAATCAGAGATCACGACGAGGGAAACACATATGACAGCGACATTGCCCGAGAAGGGAACCGACAAGGTCAAGCGCGGACTGGCCGAGATGCTGAAGGGTGGCGTCATTATGGACGTTGTTTCAGCGGAACAGGCAAAGATCGCGGAGGAGGCCGGTGCGTGTGCTGTGATGTCTCTTGAGCGTGTCCCCGCTGACATCCGGGCACACGGTGGAGTCGCCCGCATGGCGGACCCGGGACGTGTAGCAGAGATTATTGACGCGGTCTCAATCCCTGTGATGGCTAAGTCGCGTATCGGCCACTTCGTCGAAGCCCAGGTGCTGGAAGCGCTCGGCGTTGATTACATCGACGAGTCCGAAGTTCTCTCCCCCGTCGACTCCAACCACATCGCCAAACGTGGTTTCACGGTGCCTTTCGTCTGTGGAGCGAAGGACCTGGGTGAGGCGTTGCGGCGGATCGGCGAGGGCGCCGCGATGATCCGAACGAAGGGCGAGCCCGGAACCGGGGACGTCGTTGAAGCGGTACGACACATGCGAAAGATGAATACTCAGATCAGTTGGCTCACGACGCTTGGACCCAACGAGCTGATGAACGCGGCGAAGGAACTGAGGGCACCGTACGACCTCGTTGTCGAAGTGGCTTCGTCCGGGGAGTTGCCGGTCGTGAACTTCGCAGCCGGCGGCATCGCCACACCGTCGGACGCCGCATTGATGATGCAGCTCGGATGCGACGGTGTCTTCGTTGGCTCAGGCATCTTCAAGTCCGGAAATCCGGAGGTGAGGGCACGCGCTATCGTCGAGGCGACGACGTTCTATCAGGATGCTGAGAAGATCGGCAAGGTCTCGCGGAACCTCGGTGAGGCCATGGTCGGTATCAACATCGATGCATTGCCGCCTTCCGAGATGATGCAGAACCGCGGCTCATGACCGTCGGTGTCCTCGCTCTGCAGGGGGACTTCAGAGAACACATAACGATGCTTCGCAGCCTTGATGTGGAGACCACCGAAGTGCGCACCACAGGGGAGCTCGATGACGTGGCCGCGCTCGTGATTCCCGGCGGCGAATCGACGACGATCGGCAGGCTCGCCGCAATGTACGGACTCATCGACGCGATTCGCGAGAGAGTCGTCGCCGGTATGCCGATCCTCGGGACGTGCGCAGGGATGATCTTCCTTGCATCTTCGACCGGTGATCGCGACCAACCCCAGCTCCGCGTCCTCGATGCTCATGTCCGGCGAAACGCCTTTGGCCGTCAGGTCGACTCTTTCGAGGCCGAGCTTGAGATCAAGGGATTCGAGGAGCCGATGCACGCGGTATTCATCCGTGCGCCCTGGATCGAGAAAGTCGGCGCAGACGTTGAGGTGTTGGCATCGGTTACGGACGACGACGGCAGATCGCATCCTGTGTTCGTGCGCCAGGGTCACATTCTGGCCACCTCCTTCCATCCCGAGCTCACTACCGATGCGCGCCTGCACGAGATGTTTGTCGCGCTCGTGCCCGGAGTGTGAGGAGGCGCCATGGCAGGACACTCCAAATGGGCGAACATCAAACACCGCAAGGGCCGACAGGATGCCAAGCGCGGCAAGTTGTTCGCCAAACTCATCAAGTCGATTGAGTCGGCTGCTCGTACCGGAGGCGCTGACTCGGACTCCAACCCCACGCTCGCCGCAGCCGTTCAGAAGGCGAAGGACAACTCGGTTCCCAGGGACAACATCGAACGAGCCGTCGCCCGCGGTGCAGGTGATGTCGACGGCGTGGACTACATCGAGACGTTTTACGAGGGTTACGCCCCGGGAGGGGTCGCGCTCTACGTCCAGATATTGACAGATAATCGCAATCGAGCTGCCTCGGACGTACGTTCTGCGTTCTCGAAGAATGGTGGCTCTCTCGGTGAACCGGGATCGGTCGGATATCTCTTCGAACAGAAGGGCTACATTCTCGTGCGCGGCGACGAGGAGACAGTGATGATGGCAGCGCTCGAAGGCGGGGCGGAGGATGTCATGCAGGAGGGCGGGCAGTGGGAGGTCGTCTGTGCGCCGGGTGATCTTGAAACGGTGCGCGCCGAGCTCGAGATGGCCGATGTGCGGATCGAGACTGGTGAGATCACGTACCTTCCTTCGGTGTCCGTGGCAGTTGACGCGGCGACTGCGCCCAAGGTGTTGCGACTCGTCGACGCCTTAGAGGATCTCGATGACGTCCAGGCGGTGTTCGCGAACTTCGATATCCCGGACGAAGTCCTCGCCGGACTCCAATAGCGGCTGCACGGACCGTCTCTCGGAGACAGTTGTTCGACTCGTGCGCGAGGCGCGGGACCGGGGTCCTTTCGCAACGCGCCAGATTCAGTTACACTTCGAACATATGTTCGTATTGGGAGTTGACCCCGGTATCACACGTACCGGCTACGGGATCATCGAATCGAGGGGGGGAACGGAGCGAGCCGTCGTCGCAGGCGTCATCCGCACCGATCCGCAGCGGTCGGCGGCGGAACGTCTCGCTGAGATTCGGTTCGACATAGAGTCAGTGATCTCAGAGCACCGCATCGATGCGGCGGCGATAGAGCAGGTCTTCGTCAACCGGAACAGAGGTACCGCCGTGGCTGTTGCTCGAGCGTCAGGCGTAATCATGGCGGTCCTCGCCGAGCACGGGATCAGCGTTGCCGAGTACACCCCGTCACAAGTGAAGATGGCTGTGACCGGATCAGGTTCAGCTGATAAGCAGCAACTCGCGGCTGTCGTCGCGATGCGACTCGCCCTGAGCAAGGTGGAGGGTCCCGCTGATGTCGCAGACGCGCTCGGCATCGCGCTCTGCCACGCCCAACATCAATTCATCGCGACGGTGGAGGCCATGCCATGATCGGAAGGCTGCGAGGCGTGATCGTCGAACGCGAGCAAGATGCCATCGTGCTTGAAGCGGGCGGTGTCGGCTATGTGGTCTCCGTTACACCGCGCACGCTCGTCACCCTTCCCGGTGTGGGCGAGGAGGTGGTGCTGCACGTCCACTTGCACGTGAGGGAGGATCAGCTTGCCTTATTCGGATTCGACTCTGTGTTGGACAAGAATCTCTTCAGGCTCCTGCTCGGTGTCTCGGGAGTCGGTCCGAAAGTCGCCATGGCGATCCTCGCGACGATGACGAGCGATCAGCTCACCGTCGCCGTCGCCCGCGACGATCTCGATGCCCTCACTGCCGTCCCCGGCATCGGGAAGAGGAGCGCACAGAAGCTGTTGCTCGAACTCAAGCCGAAGCTCGACATCCTGGAAGTTGCCGCCGTGGTTGCCGGGCCGCTGGGAGAAGTACGCGAAGCACTCGAAGGTCTCGGCTATGGATCTGACGAAATCAGGGGCACGCTTGCTGACATGCCCGACGGTCTCGCCATAGAGGAGCTGCTGCGGCGCTCCCTTCAACAACTTGGTCGGGGAGGCGCTTCATGAGAGAGGAGGGTCTGCTCGCCACCGCGCAGTCTCAGGAGGAGATCGAGGTCGAGATAGGCCTCAGACCCCGCAGGCTTGACGAGTTTATCGGCCAGGAAGCCCTCAAGGAGCGCCTCTCTATCCTCATAGAGGCTGCAGGTTCAAGGGATGAGTCGGTGGACCATCTCCTCTTCTCAGGACCGCCGGGGCTCGGGAAGACGAGCCTCGCTGCGATCGTCGCCGCTGAGATGGGCGCGGTCTTCCGGTCAACCTCAGGACCGGCGCTGGAGAGGCCGGGCGACCTCGCTGCGGTGATCACGAACCTCGAACACGGCGATGTCTTGTTCATCGACGAGATCCACCGGTTGCCGCGTCAGGTGGAAGAGGTGCTCTACCCGGCAATGGAGGATGGCCAGCTCGATATCGTGGTAGGGAAGGGTCCCTCTGCGCGGTCGATCAAGATCGACCTGCCCGCGTTTACTCTCGTAGGAGCTACGACCCGTGTAGGGCGGGTCGCCCCTCCCCTCAGAGACCGCTTCGGTTACGTCGCGAGGCTCGACTACTACGACGCTGAAGATCTCGCAGCCATCGTCGAACGATCAGCGCGTCTCCTCGGAACATCGGCTACCGAGGACGGCTGCAGAGCCATTGCGAAGAGATCACGCGGTACGCCACGGATAGCGAACCGTCTCCTTCGCAGAGTCAGGGATTACGCGTCGGTCCGCGCAGAGGGTGTGGTGGACGCTACGACCGCGGACAAGGCTCTCGAAGTGTTCGAGGTCGACAGCGCGGGACTTGACAAGGTGGACCGGGCAATTCTTGTCGCGATCATCGAGAAATTCGGAGGAGGCCCGGTGGGTCTCTCCACCCTGGCTATCGCCGTCGGTGAGGACACGGAGACAGTCGAGGACGCCTACGAGCCCTTTCTCATCCTTGAGGGCATGATTCAACGCACGCCAAGGGGTCGGGTGGCGACCCGACGCGCATACACCCATCTCGGGCTTGAGTCGCGTCACCGCCCGGAAGAGGGACTCTTCAGCGAGCCGTAGCATGGGAGCCGTGCGAACCGACAGCTTCGACTACGTCCTGCCACCGTCTGCGATAGCGCAGGCCGCGATCGAGCCCCGCCACGACTCCAGGCTGCTCATCACATCCTCCCTCAGAGAGATTCCATTCCATGGGTTGCCGACACTGCTCGACGCTGGCGATCTTCTCGTCGTCAACCGAACCAGGGTGCGGGCAGCGCGGTTGATCGGAGATCGGGAACCGAGCGGAGGCAAGACCGAGTTGTTGTTGACGAAGCGAGTTGACGCGGACCGCTGGGAGGCGCTTGTTCGACCGGCGAAGAAGGTCAGAGCAGGCACGTTGGTCAGGTGCGGGTCGATCACGGCTGAACTGATGACCGACCCGTCGAACAGCGTCGTGACGGTCACCCTCACGTCCGAGACGGAGATCGAAGCCGCGATAGCGGACGCAGGGGAGATCCCACTTCCTCCCTATTTCCATGGTTCGCTCGCGTCGCCTGAGCGCTATCAGACGATGTTTGCAAGCGCCGTCGGGTCGTCTGCGGCCCCCACGGCGGCACTCCACTTCACGGACCGAGTCATTGCGGACCTCACCGCCAAGGGGGTGGTGATCGCTGAAGTGGAACTCCAGATAGGTCTCGACACGTTCAGACCGATGCGCGAGGGCACCGTTGATGACCATGTGATACACCGAGAGAAGATCATCGTTGGCGAGGAGACCGTCGACGCATTGGGAACCGCGAGGGGTGCAGGCCGTCGCGTGCTCGCCGTGGGAACCACGGTCGTGCGGGCACTTGAGAGCGCATCGGCGGGGGCCGGACGGATCGCTCCCTTCGAGGGCGAGACAGATCTGTTCATCACCCCGGATTACCGATTCAGGGTCGTGGACGCGGTGCTCACGAACTTCCACGCACCGCGCACGACCCTCATCGTGATGATCGCAGCGATGCTCGGAGACCGTTGGCGAACGGTGTACGAACACGCGTTACGTGATGGATTCCGTTTCCTGTCATTCGGTGACGCCATGTACATCGAGATTGCGAGGTGACCGGTCCGGTTGCGTGGGCAGCCACCGCGAGCGACGGACCGGCCCGTCGAGGCGTCATGACGACTCCTCATGGTGACGTCGAGACCCCGAACTTTATGGCGGTCGGCACGAGGGCAACCGTCAAGTCGCTTGACAGCGAGGACCTCGACCGGTTGGGAGCCCAGATCGTGCTGGCCAACACGTACCATCTCATGCTCAGGCCCGGCGAAGAAGTCGTAGCCGGCCTGGGTGAGCTCCACGGCTTCATGGCGTGGAAGAATCCGATCCTGACAGACTCGGGAGGATACCAGGTGCTCTCGTTGCACCCGGTTATCACCGAGGATGAACTGATATTCCGGTCGAGCTACGACGGTTCACGCGTCGTGCTCACCCCCGAGCGATCGGTCGAGATACAGGAGGCCCTGGGATCGGATATAGCCATGGTGCTGGACGTCCCTGTCAGGCTGCCTGCATCGAGGCCAGTCGTCCAACGGGCGATGCAGCAGACTCTTCGCTGGGCTGAGCGATCGAGAGCAGCGAAGCGCCGCACTGACCGCGCACTGTTCGGGATCGTGCAGGGAGGAGCCGATCCGGAGCTTCGACGCATCTCAGCGAAGGAGACAGCAGACATCGGATTCCCCGGCTTTGCCATCGGTGGCCTTGCGATCGGGGAGACAGCCCGAGCGAGAGGAGCGGCGATAGACGCTGCTCTCGAAGAACTTCCCGAGAGCGCGGTGCGGTACGTGATGGGGCTCGGTGACACCGAGGGGCTCCTCGACGCGGTGGGGAGAGGAGCGGATCTCTTCGATTGTGTTCTCCCGACCCGGCTAGCGAGACACGGCACGGCGCTCTCAAGGCTCGGGGACATCTCGATGAAGCGCTCCGAATGGGCGAACGATCCGAGACCGATCGAACCAGACTGTCCGTGTGTGGCGTGCCGGCGGTACTCGAGGGGATACATCAGGCACCTCGTCGTCACGAGGGAGCTCCTAGGGGGCCGACTGTTGACCCTTCACAATCTCACGTACACGTATCGGCTGATGGAAGAGATGCGTCTACACATCGCGTCTGGCTCGTTTGCAGCATTCCGAGAGCACGTCACAGGGATGCGCCGACAAGGACTTGAGCGAAGTGCCGACTAGTATCCGGCTGCTCCCTGAAGAGCCGCTAAGTCCATTACGGAGGCTGAGGTCTTGATTCACATCGGTATGTATGCAGGCATGTTCTTCGCTCAGGAGAGTGCGGCGGGGGGCTCTGCTGCCGGATTTCTCCTCCCCCTCGTCATCATGGGCGGCCTCTTCTACGTGCTCCTCATTCTGCCGCAGAGGCGCAGGCAGCAGAAGATGAAGGTTATGCGGTCGAGTATCTCGATTGGCGATGAAGTGCTCACGAGCGGCGGCATCATCGGGACCGTTGTCGGTGAGCGTGAGAACGAGTTCACTATCGACATCGGTGGTCAGAACGTGCGAGTCGTCAAGAGAGCTATCTTGGAGAAACTCGGGGACAGAGAAGAGTGACTCGGAGGAAAGCATGGACCACCCTGATCGTCACATTGGCGATTGCGTGGGGCTCGCTCGCAGCGATGCTCGCTATCGATTGGGAACCGAAACTCGGCCTTGACCTCCAGGGGGGATTTGCTATCACGCTCGTCGCGCCGGACGGCACTGACGCTGCGACTCTAGAGACCGCCGCGGGCATCATGCGAAGGCGCGTCGAGAACCTCGGTGGAGTGCAGGAACCGCAGGTCGCGGTAGTCGGGGAGCGCGTCATCGTCGTGCAGCTACCCGGTGTTGAGGACCGTGAAAGGGCTCTCGAAGCTGTCGGCACGACGGGTGAGTTGTCCTTCAGGCCGGTACTTGGCGAATTCCCAGCTTCGCTAGTGCTCCTGAATCCTGACAGCGTCAGGCCCGAGGGGGATTCCTCAGCTAATCCCATCCTCGACGTGCTCAACGAAGTGCACCCCGAGACCGGCCTCTCGATCGTCGACGACATTTCGAAGCGCTCCTTTCTGGCGCTCGACGACGGCCTCATCGTCTACGAGGTCGGTGCCATAGCCGTGAAGTTCCAGGACGGCGAGATCGTCGAGTTCCCGACGGGTGTCGACGTCGTGGACGCTCGCGTGCAGTTCACATCGCAGGGAATGGGCGGTCAATGGGTGGTTGTTCCCGAGTTCACGGAGGAGGGCGGGGAGAAGTTCCGCAACGCAACAGCGTATCTCGCGAACTTCCCTGCGGGCGACCCGCGGAGGCAACTCGCTATCGTCGTCGACGGCATAGTGTCGTCTGCGCCAGCAGTCGCGCTCGAGGTGTCTCCTTCCGAGGGACTTGATCCAAACGCGGTGATCATCACCGTCGGTTTCGGCGAGAACGCTGAGCAAGAGTCGGAAGATCTCGCCGCGATCCTCCGCTACGGAGCACTGCCGACGACCTTCGAGCGTGAACGCGTCGAAGCCGTCTCCGCAACACTTGGCTCAGACTCGCTGAAGACGGGGCTCTTCGCCGGTCTCGCCGGCCTTCTCCTCGTTGCCGTGTACATGCTCGTCTACTACCGCTCTCTCGGCATCATCGCGATCGTTGGCTTGTCCGTGTTCGGATCCCTCCTCATTGGAACGATCATCCTGCTCGGCCAGACTCAGGGCACGACGCTCACGCTCGCCGGGGTCACGGGCGTGATTGTCTCGATCGGTATCACGCTTGACTCCTACATCGTTTATTTCGAACGGATCAAGGAGGAAAATCGGCGCGGGCGCCCTCTTCGTCCCGCGATCTCGTACGCCTTCATGGGTGCCTTTCGCACGAATCTAACCGGCGACTCGGTTACCTTTCTCGCGGCCATTCTGCTGTACATGCTCGCTATCGGACAGGTCAAAGGATTCGCACTCATACTGGGTATCGCGACGGTCATCGATGTGATCGTGGCATATTTCTTCGCACGTCCGGCTGTGTTTCTCATGGGACGAGGATTCCTCGGTGACGGTGGCGCGTTCTCGATCCGAGGAGCGATGGGCGGCAGGAGCGAAGTTGCCGACCCCGTGGAGGTGGCATCATGAGCCTGCTGCTGCGGATGTATCGCGGCGAGACGAAGTTCGATTTCGTTGCAGCAGCTGGCCGCATCCTCGTCATCTCACTTGTACTTGTCGCTGCCTCGATTCTCGTCATGTTGGTTCGCCCATTCAACCTCAGCATCGACTTTCGAGGAGGCGTCATAGTCTCCGTGGAGAAGGCTGTAGAGACCTCCGTCGAGGACATCAGAGCGGATCTGCGGGCCATCGGACGTGCGGACGCTCGTGTGCAGATCACCGACAAGGGTTTCGTGATCGTCCAGACCGAGGCACTCGGCGCAGAGGAGATGGATCTTCTCGTAGTCACGGTTGCGAACGCGGTCGGGGCGGAGTTCAACGACGCGAACGTCGACGCCGTCGGCCCCACGTTCGGGGCAGAGGTGACGCGCAAGGCGATACAGGCGCTGGTCGCGTTCCTCGTCGTCGTCGTGCTATTCATCACCTGGCGCTTCGAGTGGAAGATGGCTGTTGCCGGGTTGACAGCACTCTTCCACGATCTCATCATCACGGCCGGCTTGTACGCGGTCGTCGGCTTCCTTGTGACGCCCTCAACGGTTGTCGCTCTCCTCACGATCCTCGGATACTCGCTGTATGACACCGTTGTTGTGTTCGAGAAAGTCAAAGAGAATACGCACGAGCTGCATGACCAATCGACCATCTCAGGGATTGTGAACCTGTCGATGAATCAGGTGCTGATGCGCTCGATCAATACGTCGATGACTTCTCTCCTTCCGGTCGGGTCGCTGCTTCTCGTGAGCTTCCTCGCGTTGGGAGCCGAGACGCTGAAAGAGTTCGCTCTCGCTCTCTTCATCGGCATCGCGGTGGGAACGTACTCGTCAATCTTCGTTGCTGCCCCGATGCTTGCCCGTTGGAAGGAACGCGAGGCGGAGTGGGAACGCCAGCAACGTAAGGCAGATCGATCCGACGCGCTGACAGAGACATCTCCAGAGTTCGAAGTGTCGAAGGTCATTGCTGAACCGAAGCCACTCGCCGCAGTGGCGAAGCCTCCGAAGCAGAGGCGTAAGCGGCGGTAGAATCGCTGCATGGGGACCGAACCGGACGCCCAGGAACCGACGGCCGTCGCTGTGGAGCGGACCGATCCGTTCGTTGATCCTGGGGTTCGGGGCCGTTCACCGGACGAGATGTTCGACGACCTTGCCTCTGTCTTCGCTCAGGCACACCCCGAGAGCAGCCCCGATGTGCTTCGAGAAGCGTACGCGGTAGCTCTCGAGAAGCATCAAGGCCAGAAGCGGGCGACCGGGGACCCGTACATCGTCCACCCTCTCGCCGTCACTGAGATCCTCGCGGAGTACGGGATGGATGAGGCGACGCTCGCAGCCTCGCTCATGCATGACACCGTCGAAGATACGGACCTCACTCTTGACTGGCTCGTCGACCAGTTCGGAGATGAGGTTGCGTTGCTCATCGACGGGGTGACGAAATTCGACCGGATCAAGTTCTCCAGCAGAGAGAGTGCACAAGCTGCAACGATCCGCAAGATGGCTGTAGCCATGGCTAAGGACATTCGGGTCCTGGTGATCAAGCTTGCTGACCGGACCCACAACATCCGAACACTTGCACCGCTCCCTCTTGAGAAGCAGAAGCGTGTCGCGCTCGAGACACTCGACATTTATGCCCCCCTTGCCCATCGCCTCGGGATGCAGGAGATAAAACATGAGATGGAGGAGACGTGCTTCGGCGTGCTCTTTCCAGGCCCGAAGGCCGAGATCGAGGCGAAAGTGGCTCAGCGCTCACCGGAGCGCGAGTCCTACATCGATGCGGTAATGAAGGAACTCACTGCTGTGCTCGAAGACCACTCCGTCAACGCGGAGATCACCGGGAGACCGAAGCACCTCTACTCGATATACCGCAAGATGGTCGCTTCGGGCCTTGCGTTCGAGGATGTCCATGACCTGATCGGCATCAGGGTCATCGTGGCCCATGTTCGTGACTGCTACGCGGCTCTTGGGCTCGTGCACACGATGTGGCCTCCGATCCAGGGTCGGTTCAAGGACTACGTTGCGATGCCTAAGTTCAACTTCTACCAGTCCCTCCACACGACGGTGGTTGGTCCCGACGGGAAGCCTCTCGAGGTACAGATCAGGACGAGGGAGATGCATGAACGGGCTGAGGCGGGGATCGCTGCGCACTGGCGGTACAAGACGGATCCGGGGGATGAGGAGGAGCTGATCCTCGTCCAGGACATCAGAGAGTTGCAGGAGGATGCGATCGACCCTGAGGAGTTCCTTCAGAATCTCAAGCTCGACCTCTACCAGGACGAGGTGTTCGCTCTCACTCCTGCCGGTGACGTCAAGGTGCTTCCGAAGGGGGCGACACCTGTCGACTTCGCGTACAGGGTGCACACCGATGTGGGGCACCGATGTGCCGGAGCGAGAGTGAACGGACGCCTCGTGCCGCTCTCGACAGAACTCGAATCCGGCGACATCGTTGAGATACTCACCTCGAAGGCTCAGGACGCCCATCCCAGCAGAGATTGGCTCGAGTTCGTGAAATCGTCCAAGGCCACCTCGAAGATAAGAGGCTGGTTCTCACGCGAGCGGCGAGAGAGCGCCCTGGTCGAAGGCAGGGAAGCGGTCACGAAGGTCCTGCGAAGAGAGAGCCTTCCTCTGAGCGGCCCGGATGCTGACCTGAGCGCTGTGGCAGATGAACTCGGGTTCAAGAGCATCGATGCATTGTTCATGTCCGTTGGGGAGAACCGCACGAGCCCCCAGACGGTGGCCCAGCGCCTCGCACGCCAGTTGAGGCCCGAGGATTCGGCGGAGGCGGTGACCGCGGAGCGCCTACCGACACCACATAAGCGGAGGCGCCGTGCATCGGGTGGGGTCATCGTCGAGGGTTACGAGGAGATGTTGGTGCGTATGGCGAAGTGCTGCGGACCGGTCCCTGGCGACGAGATCGCCGGATTCGTCACCGTCGGTCGCGGAGTCTCGGTCCATCGGTCCGACTGCGGGAACATTGGGTCACTCTCAAGGCATACGGAGAGGATGGTCGATGTGGCATGGAGCGGAGAGCAGACGGGAACGTACTTCGTGTGGATCCAGGTGGAAGCGCTCGACCGATCGAAACTGCTACGTGATGTGACCGGTGCGCTCTCTGACTCACAGGCGAATATTCACGCGTCGTCCTCCGTTACCGGAAGAGACAGGATTGCTGTGCTGCGCTACGAGATTGAGCTCTCCGACAGGGAGGCGCTCGAAGGGCTCCTGAACGGCCTGCGCGACATCGACGGGGTCTACGACGCATACAGGCTTGTGCTCTGAGAGCGCGCCCGACCACCTATCGTCACGCGTATGAACCTACTGATTGACTCCGACTCACTGTGGCACTTCCAGACGAATGCCTACATCATCGCGCCCGGCCCCGGAGGCCCAGCGGTTGTGATCGACGCGCCACCAGATCCCCAGGGGGTTGGCGACCTTCTCGCGAAGCACGATTTGACCCCTGTCGCAGTACTTGTGACCCATGGCCACGTGGACCATGTGGGCGGTGTCGACGGGATCGCGTCGGCGAGCGTGCGTGCCTATCTGCACCCCGCAGACCTCGACATGGCGAGGCACCCGCGTCAGCAACTTCAAGCCCTGCTCGGTTCGGCGTTTTCCGCGGGCGACGCAGAAATGGTGTCCACCGACTTCAGCCATCTCGTAGACGGAGAGAGCTTGACCCTCGCGGGTATCGAGATCGACGTCCTGCACACACCCGGGCATACGCCGGGTCACTGTTGCTTCCACATCGCGGATGAGGGCGTGCTCTTCTCCGGCGACCAGCTCTTCGCCGGGTCGATCGGACGTACCGACCTACCGGGAGGCTCGTATGCGACTCTGATGGAGTCGATGGCGACGAGAGTGTTGCCGCTGCCCGGCGACACCGCGGTGCTGCCCGGACATGGCCCTGCCACTACGATTGCCGCCGAGCGCAGGTCTAACCCGTTCCTCCAGGAGTTGCTGTGACCACCTATCGCGCGCCGAAGGGCACATACGACATCCTTCCGCCAGAGTCGGAGTGGTGGCGGCGCGCCCGTCGACTCTTCGACGAGATGAGTGCCCGATTCGGATACGGCGTTGTCATCACTCCGATGTTTGAAGACACAGAGGTGTTCGCTCGAAGCGTGGGGCGCGACAGCGAAGTCGTGCAGAAACAGATGTACACCTTCCTGGACAGGGGAGGACGCTCGGTCACGCTCCGGCCCGAGGCGACGGCGTCGGTCGTCCGAGCCGTCATCCAGGCAGGGGGTGTGCAGAATCGTTTTAAGGGAGCATATTGGGGTGAGATGTTTCGTTACGAGCGTCCCCAGAAGGGACGTAACCGCCAATTCGTCCAGGCGGGTATCGAGTATCTCGGGTCTGCCTCCGCGGAGACGGATGTCGAGGTAATCGAGTTCGGCTACCGCATGCTCGAGAGCCTTGAAGTACCTGACGTTGAGGTACGGATCAACACACTCGGCGACCCCGAGGATCGAGCCGTGTACGACGACATTCTCCGGTCCTATCTCCGGGACCATTTCGATGACCTGTCACCAGAGTCCCAGAAGCGCATCGACACGAATCCCATGCGGGTACTCGACTCGAAGGTTGACCAGGAGGTCATCGTCGGGGCACCCGTCCCGATGGAGTACCTCGGGGAGGATGCACGGCGCCACTTCGAAGAGGTGAAGCTCGGTCTTGAGGCCGTCCGCGTTCCGTTCGTGATCGACGACAGGCTTGTACGTGGCCTTGACTACTACACGAGAACCGTCTGGGAGTACATACCCACTTCCTACGATGCTGCCCAGAACTCCGTAGGCGGCGGCGGCCGATACGACGGTCTCTTCGAGCTTCTCGGAGGCAAGCCGACGCCGGCGGTGGGGCTCTCCATGGGTGTGGACCGCATCTTGTTAGCCTCCCGGGGCCACGTTCAGACATACGCACTCGACGCATTCGTGGTCGTCGCAGACGACTCGCTCAGGCTCGATGCCCGCAGGTTCACATCTGAGCTACGCATGGCGGGTCTCCGCGTTGACATGACCGACGTGCAGCGCTCGGTCAGAGCGCAGTTCAAGGAGGCGGACCGTCGTAAGGCACGCGCCGCAATCGTCGTTGGTGCTGAGTGGGAGAGAGGTGAAGTCACCGCCAAGGATCTCGAGAGCGGTGAGCAGGAAGTTGTGACGACGAAGGAGATTGAGGGATGGCTACAAGCCCGATGAAGACGATCGGCGCCGGGGAATTACGCGCGCAGAACGCGGGCGAGACCGTCACGCTCGCCGGGTGGGTTGCACGGCGTAGGGACCACGGCGGGGTGATCTTCATCGACCTGCGGGATGCGTCGGGAATCGTGCAGGTCGTCCTGAACCCCGATGAAGCCCCCGCTTCTGAAGAGGTGCTCCACGGTCTGCGCAGCGAGTACTGCATACAGGTCACAGGGACGGTCAGACCGCGGCCCGAAGGCACCGCGAATCAGGAGTTGCCGACGGGCGCCGTTGAGCTCGCCGCCCACGGTCTCGTCGTTCTGAGCCCGTCCGCGCCGCTCCCTTTCCAGATCGATGAACGTGTGGACATTGACGAAGGGCTGCGGCTCCAGTACCGATACCTGGACATGCGCCGCACCCGCATGGCTGGAAACCTGCGTGCACGTTCGGCGGCAATCGGCGCGATGCGCCGCGTCATGGATCGCGGCGACTTCCTTGAGGTTGAGACCCCGACGCTGATCGCTTCGACGCCGGAGGGTGCCCGTGACATGCTCGTGCCGTCACGTCTGCGTCCCGGACATTTCTATGCGCTCCCCCAATCGCCCCAACTCTTCAAGCAGTTGCTGATGATCGGGGGGGTCGAACGGTATTACCAGCTCGCCAAGTGCTACCGCGACGAGGACTTCCGCGCAGACAGGCAGATCGAGTTCACCCAGCTCGACTTCGAGGGCTCCTTCTGGGGACAGGACGAGGTGCTCGACGTACTCGAGCAGATCGTCGTGGAAGTGGTTCAGGAGCTGCGGGGGGAGGAGATTGAACTCCCAATTGCTCGTATCTCCTACGCCGACGCGATGGAGAAGTACGGCACGGACAAGCCTGACCTCCGCTTCGGCATGGAGATCGTAGATCTCTCCGATCTCTTCGCAGACACTGAGTTCAAGGCGTTCGCCGGTGTTCTCGGGTCGCAGGGGACCGTACGCGGGATCAATGGCGGAGCGCTGGGCCTGGCACGCTCTGGGCTCGACCGTCTCGTTGAGAGGGCGCAGGAGCTCGGTGCCAGGGGCCTCGTTTGGATGATTGTGCAGGAGGACGGGTCGCTCCGTTCCCCCGTCGCGAAATTCCTCTCCGAACGCGAGATAGCTGCCATCAAGGGAGCGTTTGACGCGTCTCCCGGTGACACGCTGCTCATCGTGGCAGACGAGGCGAAGGTCGTCACCTCGGTGCTGGGCCAGCTGCGTCTCACGGTCGGTCAGCCCGAAGACAGCGACGAACTCGCTTTCGTCTTCGTCCTCGACTTCCCCGTCTTCGACGTGAACGATGACGGGAGCCTCTCGCCGGCGCACCACCCTTTCACCGCCCCCGCCGATGTCGACGAGCTCGCGAGCAACCCCGAGACGGCGATCTCACAGTCCTACGACCTTGTGCTCAACGGCTCGGAACTGGGGTCAGGGAGTGTGAGAATCCACGACCCCGAGATCCAGGCGAAGGTGTTCGAGGTGATGAACATCGGTGCCGAAGACGCCAGGTCTCGGTTCGGCTGGTTCCTCGAGGCTCTCCGCTACGGCACTCCACCCCACGCCGGATTCGCTATCGGTGTCGATCGGATGGTGAGCATCCTGAGGGGTGAGCCGAACATTCGCGAGATCATCCCGTTCCCGAAGACCCAGACAGGAGCAGACCCCCTCACCGGGTCCCCGGGCCGCGTCGAAGAGGACCAACTATTTCAGCTCGGTATCGACGTGCGACCCGAAGTTCGGATCGGGTGGGCCGAGGCGGAAGAAGACGCTGGCGCCTGATGCCGACCGAGGACCTCTTCGCCGCCGGGAGGGAGGAGGCAGCCCGCGCACAGGCTCCTCTCCCAGCCCGGATGCGTCCCCGAGAGTTGTCTGAAGTCGTAGGGCAGCAACATCTCCTCTCTGAAGGGGCGGCATTCCGCTCGATGGTCGAGATGGGGAAGCTCACGTCGCTGATCCTCTGGGGGCCGCCTGGCTCGGGGAAGACGACCCTGGCGAGGCTCATCTCAAGATCGACGGGGGCGCACTTCGAACAACTCTCCGCCACGAACGCCGGCGTCAAGGATGTGAGAGAAGTCCTTGCCCGAGCCGCACAACGACTCGGAGAGGGGAGAGGGAGGACAGTGCTCTTCCTCGACGAGATCCACCGCTTCTCGAAATCCCAGCAAGACGCGCTTCTGCCTGGCGTCGAGGACGGAGTAGTGATCCTGGTCGGCGCGACGACGGAGAACCCGTTCTTTGAGGTGAACAGCCCCCTCATATCGCGGGCCACGGTGTTTCGCACCGAACCGCTCGCTCCTGAAGAGATTGCAGACCTCGTCGAGCGTGCTGCTTCTGACACCATGCGCGGCATAGGCATGCCAATCGACGAGGACGCGAGAGAGGCACTCGCCCAACGTGTCGGCGGCGACGCCAGACTCGCGCTCAACGCCCTCGAGATGGCGGCAACCATCGCAGAAGGGAAGGGATCGCCTGTCGTGACTGAGGAGTGCGTCGCCGAGGCGCTTCAGCGCCGCATCATCAGGTACGACCGGACGGGGGACCGCCACTACGACATCATCTCTGCCTTCATCAAGTCGATGCGCGGCTCTGATCCTGACGCTGCCGTGTACTGGCTTCAGACGATGATCGAAGCCGGGGAGGATCCGAAGTTCGTCGCGAGGCGGATGGTCATATTCGCGTCAGAGGACGTTGGCCTCGCGGATCCGTCTGCACTCGAAGTGGCACTCAACGCGTTCAGGGCTGTGGAAGTAGTGGGACTCCCCGAAGCGAATTACGCGCTCACACACGCCACGCTCCATCTCGCACTCGCACCGAAGTCGAACTCCGTGGCGCTCGCGATCAGAGCCGGCGCGGAAGCCGTCCAGGGAGGTGCGCCAGGAGAAGTCCCCGCGCATCTCCGATCGGGGGCGACGGCGGGAGAGAAGGCGATGGGCATCGGAGTGGGCTACGTCTACCCCCATGACGCTCCCGCTGGGGTCGTGCCTCAGCAGTACCTGCCCGACGGACACGAGTCATTGATCGTGTACCGACCGAGACGAGTCGGAGACGAGACAGAAGTGGCAGAGCGGGTACGCCGCATCGATGCAATCCTCGGAAAACCCGAACGCTCCGTTCCCCCTTGACCCGCTCTTCGTTCTCCCTTGA
>JASJXX010000114.1 GCA_030123765.1 Actinomycetota bacterium
ACTCCTCGCAACTATTCAGGTCTTTGGGTCCACAGGACGCGGATTGGCGCCCGACTACACGATGGTGGCGCCTAGCTCATCAGCGATTGATTCGATGATGTCGGCGACCCCTGGCGATGAAAGGTCACGAAACTCGACCGTGGCATCGATGGAGCTGGGCCCGAGGCGGTCTCCGAAGAGAACCATGACCTCCGCGTAGTCGGTTTGTTGTAAGTCAGCAAAGAGCGCGGAGCGACGAGAGGCGATCTCGGCGACCCTGGAGCGCCAAAGCAGTCCTGCGGCCCTTGGTTGCCGGGCTAGTTGGCGAAGCCGTGCTGCCCACTCCCGAGTGCACGGGTAGTGAGCGGCAGAGGTGGCGACGAGCTGGGAGCGTGAGATGCCTAAGTCACCCAGACGGTTGTCCCGAAGGTCGATAACCCTGGTGTCGGCAGGTATGTCGAGAACTCGCAGACCTTTCCCGTTGAGATCGGTTGCGCGACTGATCACCGCTACTCCAGTCGGCTGAACCTCGTGAAATGCAGTCTCGAGGAGCGCGGCGGTACGTGCGTTGGCGACATACAGCGTAGGGACAGGGCGCCCCATCTCGAAGAGAGGGCTGAATCTTGTGTCTCCCGCTCCCGAATCCTTAAAGAGGCTCTTGTCATGGGCGATCGAATAGACGGAGTAGTGGGTTCTCTGTTCGGGCACAGAGACGGTGCGCAGCGTTCGAAGGTCGAGTCTCGCCGGGTCAGGTACCGGGCACGTCCGCGGGAACGGGCAAGTGGCCGCTGTCATGCAGCGTTCGACGCTCTCCGGGCCACCGCTGTGTACACGGCATCAGAGTCACCGCGCAGAATCAACTCCGCCGGAATCTTCCCGTCGAGCCACGATGAGGGTGTAACAAGCCACGTCCATGCAGCCCAGCCACGCTCTCCCACTTCGGCGAGTGTCTTGATAACTGGACTGAACTCCAAGACAGGGTCGAGCACATCATCGAGAAGGAACTGCGGGACGAATGTCCGCTCCTCGTGGCGAACCGTTATCAGCTGGTGCTTGTTGAGGGCGCGACTCACGAACTGGCGTGCAGCCTCGACGCTGCAGTCACGGCCTCTGGCTAGGGACTCGTAGTTGTGAGCACCCGATTCTAGGAGTCGCGCTCGTAGTTCACGTGTGCGCAACGCGTTGGCTACCGCTACATGAGGGATCGGATCAATGGACCGGATCGGCCCTAGATCAAGCCCTAGGTCAACCTCGACGCTGTCGTCCACCCGCTCAGCACGCTGCTCGATCTCCAAACGATAACCGCCCGCCACGTGGGTGACTCTCTTCCCGGGGAACCCCTCGGTCGCAACGCCATGTCGTAGCCGCCGGAGCAACTCTTGCACAGGAACAGGAGTAGGAGGCCGAACTCGAAGCAGCTCCGCGTCATGATGGGATCCCAAAGGAAGCACGGTTACCTGCAATGACGGGAACTCGTCGAAGACAGCTGCAATGAACTCTGCCAGATCAAGTTCAATCTCGTCTGACTGAGTTCCGGCGGAGTTCCGCGGGCTTCTCTCGCTGACGCTTGCCAATTCGCAATCCTCTCTATCTATGTTATGACTGTCATGCTGAGCTAGATGCATGCCATATGTGACATCGTAGCATCAGATCAGCGACACGCCAAGACCCAATTGCAACGACCGCGATCGGAGGCATCCAGACGCCGCCAGGTTGTGATAGAGCGTACGGGCCGTGTGATACGCGTTCTGGTAGCCCGCAGACAGCATCACGCGGTCACTCATCGGAATCCCCCGTCAAGAACGTCATGCGAGGAACGGAACCACACATCCAAAGATAAACCCCGCCAGTACGAGCAGAGCCCGGACGGCGGGGAGTATTGATCAACATCGTACCCCAGCGTCGGGGTAGTAGCAATCCTGCGACTGTAATGCAACTCTTAACCGATCGCCCTATAAGTCCCGCAGCTTCTTATGACCCGCCTCGGAGATGCCGGCTGCCTCTAGCACATCCCTCGCGAGACAGTGCTCGCTTCTCGCACCCCAGCACCCTCACGCCCACAATCGCTGCGAACACCGCCAACATCAGGATCAGAAACACCTGCGTCGAATGTCACTCCTGTTGAGCACTCGCGGCACTCCGCAGTAGCCACTTTGCTGAGGCTGCCACACCGTAGCCAATCAAGGCGTTGACCAGAGCGAGGAGGAAGCCGCCAACTCCCAGAGCTATCCCGCCGTTCTCGCCAACAACCACGATGACGCCCCAAACCGCAGCGCCAAACAACAGCGCCAAGCCTTGGTAGATACCGGTGTGTCGTCGCGGAAACAGAAATCCTGCAACGGCCCAATGTCCAGCGAACGCATGGCGGTCTCACGCGCTCATCAAGGCGCTGTGCTGCCTCTTCCTGGGTGCATCCGAGGAAGTAAGTGTGCTTGTGAGAATGTCCCTCTCATCTGGGGGCAGCTTCTCGACTGCAGGGCGTGCCTGCGCTCTCTGCGGTACCCATCGATGGCTACCCGCCTGGCGATCGTGTCACCGACGGAAACGGTGATGTCATCCGGGCCGAAAGCGAAGTTCTCGATCGAAACCTCACTGTCGCCTCCGGAAGGTGCGCCAGTCGTCGTCGTTTCGTTGCTGGATGAGTTCGAGCAGGCCGCAAGGAGCAGTGCTCCAGCGGCGAGACCGACAAGCGACATGGTTCGTCTGCTCATATGCACTCCAAACTGACGCGCGTTCCCTCACGAGAACCGCATGCGAAGGGGCATACGTTGGGAGCACCGATTCGGTTCTCACCGAGATGCATCGGCGAGCGACGGTCACGTGGATCGCTTCATCGCAGCCAACGATGCCTCACCTCGGTGGTGGAGCCCGTCGTGACAGCACTGAGGCGCCCGTTCACGTATGATCGCTCCGAAGGTAGGGCGGAGAGGGCAGGATTTGACTGAGTACAGAGATATGGGGCGTGCGATCGCTCTCTCGGTCCTGGCCCTCGGCGCGATTTGGTTGGTTGCCGCCGTCGGCATTTCGCGCGGTATCGATGTCTTGGGTTTGTGGCAGACCGACGCGATACCTGTTCTCGAATGTGGTCGTCAGCTGGCTCCGACACCTCAAGCCGTCCTCG